>JBKPDL010000207.1:0-24730 GCA_046727855.1 Acidobacteriota bacterium | reverse complement strand
AGCCTATCCCGACCATCGCGTGACACGAAGGTGAGGTTGGGGCCAGGCGATCTCCGAGCGTACGGGACGCAACCTCGTTTTCGTCGTTTTCTTTCGTGGCCTTCTGGGCTTCGTGCTTTCTTTTGGTTGTGAAGGCGCTCTGATTAGGCACCTCGCATGACTTGCGATTACGATTTGGCGGTGCCGGACTACCGCGTGATCCCCTCAATCGAGCAGCTGCGCCAACGACCCGCAGTCGTCACCCTCGAGCGCGATCACGGCCACGCCGCCACGACCACGGCACTGCGCGAAGCGGCGGCGGAGATCCGCGATCGCATTGCAAAAGGCAAGGACGCGCCTGACGATACCGAAGCGGCAGCCTCCGCGATTGAAGCCAGCGCTTCGGCCCGGCTCGCCTCCAGCTTTCGCGGCTCGTTGCGCCGCGTCATCAACGCCACCGGTGTCGTCATTCACACCAATCTCGGCCGCGCACCGCTTTCGGCAGCGGCAATCGCGCGCCTGACGGCCATCGCGCAGGGCTATTCGAACCTGGAATATGACATCGTCCAGGGAACGCGCGGGTCGCGAAGCGTCCACGCTGAGCAACTCGTAATCGCACTCTCCGGTGCCGAGGCCGCGATCGTCGTCAACAACAACGCGGCCGCCACGATGTTGATTCTCGCGGGGCTGGCGGCGGGCCGCGAAGTGATCGTCTCGCGCGGCGAGCTGGTGGAAATCGGCGGCGGCTTTCGCGTGCCCGACGTGATGGCGCAGTCGGGCGCCGTGCTGCGTGAGGTCGGCACCACCAACCGCACTCGGGTAGCGGATTATCGCGCTGCAATCGGCGCGAAGACCGCCGGAGTCCTGCGCGTGCATCCGTCGAACTTTCGTATCGAGGGCTTCACCGAGAGACCAGCGCTTACCGATCTCGTCGCGGCCGCACACGAGGCCAACGTTCCGCTCATTGAGGATCTCGGCAGCGGCTGTCTCCTGGATTCGATCGATTGGGAGCCAACGGTGCAGGCGTCGGTTGCCGCGGGCGTCGACGTGGTGTGCTTCAGCGGCGACAAATTGCTTGGCGGACCGCAAGCCGGAATCATCGTCGGCAAAAGGACGCTCGTCGATCAGCTGCGCAGGCACGCTCTGATGCGCGCGCTGCGCGTTGACAAGCTGACGCTCGCCGCCCTCGAGGGCACGCTCCTCGAATATCTGTCCGGACGCGCGGCACAAGCAATTCCCGTCCTGCAGATGATCACGCTGACCGCGGACGCGATCGAGACGCGGGCACGGTCGCTCGGCGAGCGCCTCGCGGCCTCGGGGTGGTCGGTCGCACTGGTAAGCGGCGGCTCCGCGATCGGCGGCGGCAGCGCCCCGGGTGTGGAACTGCCGACGGTGCTGCTTTCGATCGAGCGCGAGGGTCTTACCGCCGACGCGCTCGACGCGGCGCTGCGCGCGCTCGATCCGCCGATCATTGCTCGTATTGCAGACGACGCGGTCGTTCTCGATCTCCGCACAGTTGACGAGAGCGAGGACGACCAGCTTGCATGTTCGGTCGCCGGTATTGCGAGCAAGCCCTAGACGTCTCCTAAGGCTGAGAGCGTGATATTTGAAGCAAGTTTTCCGGTTGCGGCTATGCGAGCCCATCACGATCAAATCGGCCTGCTTTTCCAAGGCAACTGCAAGGATCATCGACTTCATCCCAAACGTTGTCCCGAGCAATCGTTTGCACGGAGATTCCCCGACACTTGTTTACGATTCTGTTATTGATACGTGAGAGGTCGCGTATCACGATAGGTACTCCCAGCAAGCAACCACTGCTAAGGTTGCGGAAGAGGCGGCGATGACTCAATGCGCGCTCCCTCGCGAAGAACTGCTTCAACGCATCTCTGGCGAGTATCTCGAAATGCCTGGATTGCGACTCACGTGCGAACAGGCGCAACGCTTATGGGGGCTCGATCACGACACGTGCACTGAGTTGCTCGGTGCGCTGGTCGCATCCGCCTTCCTCACGCGCACCACTGACGGCCGTTATGCGCGCATCAGTGAAGGCGCGCAGTTCCCGCATCCGCGCATGGCGCGCGCATCGCTCGATACCAAGCCGTTCGAAGTGAAACGGGTCGTGGGCGTCTGAGTGGTTGCCGCAGAGCACAACGGACCCCGAATGCGGAACTCACCTCTGTTTCGATCGCACGAGGAGAACCGGGATCGTCACGATATGCCGCAGCCGATCGGCGGTGGCGCCAAGTAGCAGGTCCTTCACAAACCGGTGACCGTGCGTGGACATGGCAATCAAGTCCACGTCCTCCTGTTTCGCAACGCGCGCGATTTCGCTCGCGGGATCACCGAGACCAAGTCGCGTCTCGACGTCGAATCCGCGATCGGCGAGCTCCTGACGCAACTGTTCGAGATAGGCGCGATCGTCGCGCATCTCCTCCGACTCGCGAAGTTCAAACTCGTCAAAGTGACGTGCGGCCCAGCCATCGGCGACATGCACGATGAGAAGGCTGGCGCCGGTGAGTCGCGCCAGTTGCTGAATGTGGTCGATCACCGCACGATCGGCGGGCGAATTCTCCGTCGCGACGAGGATGCGCTTATACATCGGCAAACACTTGATACAACAGCCAGGCGTTGAGGGCTGCGATGATAACCGCAACTGGCCACGCGAGTGCGCGCACCCACGCAGGCGCGGTGAGCTCGCCGAGACGCTTCCGATCTCCCGAAAACTGGACGAGTGGAAAGACCGCAAACGGCAGCTGCAAGCTCAGGATGACCTGGCTGAGAATCAGCAAGGATCCAGTGCCGCTCTCCCCGTAGAAAACGACCGTGATCAGCGCCGGAATCACCGCAATCAGCCGGGTGATCAAACGGCGGAGCCAGGGACGCAGGCGGATATTGAGAAAGCCTTCCATGACGATTTGCCCCGCCAGCGTCCCGGTCAGCGTGGAGTTCTGCCCCGACATCAACAGCGCCACCGCAAAAACGGTCGCGGCAATTGCTGATCCCAGGAGCGGCGTCAGCAGCAAATATGCGTCCGAAATGTCCGCGACGTTTTCGTGGCCGGTGCCGTGAAACGTCGCCGCGGCCATCACCAGAATCGCGCTGTTGATGAAGAGCGCCGAGCTCAACGCCACCGTGGAGTCGATCGTGGCGAAACGGATCGCTTCACGGCGGCTCGCGAGATCGTCGCCGTAGCGCCGCGTCTGCACGATGGATGAATGCAGGTAGAGATTGTGCGGCATTACCGTCGCACCCAGGATCCCGAGCGCGATGTAAAGCATGTCGGGATTGCGCGCAATCTCGACGGTGGGCACGTAGCCACGGAGCACCGCGGTGTAATCCGGCCGCGCGAGCCAGAGCTCAATCGCGAAGCACGCGCCGATGCCCATGATCAAGAGCACGACAAACGCTTCGAGCGCGCGAAAGCGGTAGTGCTGCAGCATGAGGATGACGAGGACGTCGAGAACAGTAAGCAGCACGCCCCAGGCCAGTGCCAGCCCAAACAGCAGATTGAGCGCGATGGCCGACCCGATCACCTCGGCGAGATCGGTCGCGGCGATCGCCACTTCCGCCAGTACCCACAATACGAACGAGACCGGCCTGCTGTAGTGGTCGCGGCAGCTCTGCGCGAGATCGCGGCCGCTGGCGATCCCCAACCGAGCGCACAGCGACTGTAGCAGGATCGCCATCAGGTTGGAGATCATCACCGCGCTCAGCAGCGTGTAGCCGTAGCGGGCGCCGCCGGCGAGATCCGTCGCCCAGTTGCCGGGATCCATGTAGCCGACGGCAACCAGATAGCCGGGACCGGTAAACGCAAACAGCTTGCGCCAGAACCCCGGCGGGATCGGAATCGTGCGATGGACCTCCGGCAGGCTCGGCTGGCGCGGTTCGCCGCTCAACGCGACGACCCGTTCAAGTTTGCGCTACGCGAAAAGGTCGGCGGCCGCCGATGCTTGGTGCCCTGTTCGAACGCGTACGCCAGCTTGATGAGCAACGGCTCGCTCCAGGCACGACCGATCAACGACATACCAACCGGCAAGCCCATGGCATAGCCGGCCGGCACGGTGATTGACGGGTAGCCAGCAACGGCCGCTGGTGTCGAGCTCGAGCCCGTAGAGTGGTCGCCGTTGACGAGATCGGTCGTCGGACACTCAAGCGCGTCGAGCGCGCTGAAACTCGGAACGAGCCCGCATGACGCGGATGGAGACACCACGAGGTTGTCGCGGGCCGCGAGCCTGGTAAAGAAATCGGGACCGATGATGTTCACGTCGCCAACCGGCCCTTGCAGCCACGGATGTTCGGCAAGCGTTATCGCGCGACCGGTCAGCTGAACCCATCGCTGAGTAGTCCAATCCGTTAGCGCACCACGACGGCGGCCGCCGAGGTCAGGTGTCCACAGCTGTGCACGACCGGTGGACATGGGTCAGTCCGCGCGCAGCATCGCGACTGGATCGACGCGGCTCGCCCGACGCGCCGGAAAATATGAGGCCAGTGCGGATGCGCCAATCAGCAGGAGCGCAGACGCAACCAGCGTGGCCGGATCGAGCGGATGCACGTCGAACAGAAACCCACGCAACACCCGCGTGCCGGCGATCGACGCGGCGAGACCCGCGATCGCGCCGAGTGAGGCCAGCCACAAGCCTTCACCGAGCACCAGGCGGTGCACATCGGATGCATTGGCCCCGAGGGCAATACGGAGACCGATTTCGGCGAACCGCTGGCGCACATGGACCGCCATCACTGCATAGAGCCCGATCCCGGAAAGCAGCAATGCCGCAACCCCAAACACGCTGGTTACGAAGGCATTGAAGCGCGGCCGGGCCAGCGGTTTGTCGAGGAACTCGCCGAAGGGCACGACGCGCATCACCTGCACGTCGGCATCAATGGCACGCACACGCTCGCGCGCCGCCGCTGCGACCACCGCAGCAGGCCTCGTTGCTCGAACGACGATCGTTTGAGCCGTGACGAGAAACTGCCGTGCGGGCAAATAGAGCGTGGCGCGAGGCTGCGCGAGCTCGCGATAGCGAGTCGACCTGGCGACCCCCACCACCGTCCGCCAGTTGTCTCTGGAGCTCACTCCACCCATCTTGAGGCGTTTGCCGATCGCGTCCTGACCCGGCCACACGCGCGCTGCCACGTCTTCGCTCACAATCGCAACATTTGGCGACCCCTCGCGGTCAGCGTCGGTGAACGCCCGCCCTCGCACGAGCTCCAACTCGAACGTCGAGAAGTAATTTGGATGAATGGCTTCGAGATTGAGCGAGGGATTTGCGGCAGCACGCTCTGCGTCTTGTCCTTCAGCGGTGAACACCGGTACGTCCCATCCTTCGGTGCCTGCAAAAGGCGCCGAATTCACCGGCGTCGCAGCGGCGACGCCTGGAACGCCTTCGAGCTGTTCCACTACGTCGTTGAGGAATTGCAAGTGGCGGGCTCGTTCCGCGTACTTGACGCGCGGAAGGGAGAGTTGCATCAACAAGATGCGATCGGCAGCGAGGCCCATATCGACCGTTTGCAGCCGTAACAAGCTGCGCGCAAGAAGACCTGCCGCCGCGACAACCGCAACGGCGAGCGCCACCTGTGAAATCACGAGCGCCCGCCGGCCGGCTGTCGCGGCACGCGTGGTCACGCCACGCCCACTACTTCGCAGTGATGTTGCAACATCAATACGAGCGGATGCTGCGACGGGCAGAAGGCCGGTAATCGCGGCAGTGAGAAACGCGATCAAAAAACTGAATATGACGACGGCCCAATCGATGCGGATGGATTCGACTCGTGGCAAGCCGTCGGGTACAAGTCTCACGAGCACCTGAAGCGACGACCAGGCGCACAAGAGACCGACAGCCGCGGCAGCAATCGCGAGCACGATACTTTCGGCGACCAGCTGACGGATCAGCTTTAGCAAGCTGGCGCCGAGCGCGGCACGAACAGCGAATTCGGTCCGCCTTGCCTCATGCCGCATGAGCAGCAGATTGGCGACGTTTGCGCTCGCAATCAGCAGCACGAGGCCGACAGCGGCAAACAGCATCAGCATGGCCGCGCGCACATCACCAACAACGACCTGTTTGTACGGTCTGACGACGGGCACGAGGCCACGAAGCACGCGGGTGGGAGCATTCGGGTCGAGCCCGTCCATAATCGCCTGCAGCTCACCCCGTGCCTGTTCGAGCGTAACGCCGGGCCGAAGCCGTCCGACCAAATCGAGATCGATGCGGAACGCTGGATTGGCAAGCGTCGAACTCAAGCCAGATACTGTCGTCCAGACTTCGACACCGCGCGGGTAATCCAGATCCGGCGGCATGACGCCAACGATCGTGAACCGCTTTTCGGCGAGCACGATGCTTTTGCCGATGACGTCGCGCGATCCACCGTAGCGCCGTTGCCATAGTCCGTGTGCGATCACCACGACGTTTTCGGAGCCGACGATGTCATCTGAAGGTGTAAAGCAGCGTCCGACGATGGCGCCGACACCGAGAACGTCGAAGAAGTCACCGCTCACGGGGGCGGCGCTCACATAACTCGCGCCTCCGTTTTCAACAGCAACCGTGCGCGCCGCGCCGTTGTAGCCGACGCCGGCAACGCGTTCGAGCGTTCGGCTTTCACGCCTGAGCACATCGAGATCGGCCGCGACGAAGGGAAAGTGATCGGAGCGACCGGCCGGCGTCCGCTGCCATGCGACGACGACTTTATCGGCATCGCGCAGCGGCAGCGGACGGAGCAGCACGCCCTCGATGAGGGCAAACATCAGCGTCGTGCCTGCCAGGCCAACGGCGAGCGTGAGTACGGCCGCGCCGGCAAAGCCCTTCGCGCGCCGCAATCCACGCCAGGCGCTCTGCAGGTCTTCTCGCAACTGTTCAAACGCCATTCACGCCTTGCCGGTCATCTCACTCGCGCCGCCTGCCAAACTTCCTCTCGAGGTGCGGCCACGCCGAGGACCAATGGAGGTCGCCATAATACTGCGCCGCACGGTCCGGACTGGGATACTCGTAGCTGCCCGCGTCGTGTTTGTTGTGCGCGCCTGATAGTCCGACCATTTGGTGCGTGAGTTCGTGAACCGCTACTCTGCCGATGCCGCGTCCAATGCCGGTGATGATGACATCGCGCGTCGTCTGCGCAGGTGCGAAGAGCACAGCACGACGCGCGACCAAACCAAAATCAACCGATCCGAGGCCGCCGAACGGACCGAGCGCAATGGATTCGCCAGCGCTTGGAAGCGGCCCGCGCGGGTGGATCGTTTGCAGCACCTGGACCTTCCAGAAGGCCTTCCTATTGCTTGTGATCTCGATGTTCAAGGAAGAGAATGCCCTTTCAACTTCCTGCCGCGACAATTGCTCGATGGTCGTGAACTCGGCGGCGCTAAGTGGCCCGCCAAGCCGTGCCGCGAGATCGTCGGGAAGCGTCAAAGGACGGCTTTCGTACCAGAACCCGGCCGTCGACGGCACCGACCACGCTGAATCGACCGCACACGCAGGAGCAACGGCGCAGGAGGCACCGAGCAGTCCTCGCAACAGCGTCGTCGCCATCGTCCAGCGTCGCTGCATGGCGATTCTGTTCTTACAGTGATTGCGCCGATCAGCCAACTACTTTCGTTCTTCTGATGCGTTCAGGTCGGCCTGTTGTCGATCAATCGCGATGTAAATGACGGCATCCCACGCGTTGTGAATGCCGATAAACAAGAGCAGCACAGCGGCCGCGCCGATCACAAACAGCGCGCGCGCAGCGGCTGTGGAGAGTGCAACGGCACCGCCCAGGAGAGCAACATACGCCACGATCGGGAGCACGACGTGCCAGATCCAGTCCTCCAGTACTGGCACGTAAGCGGTTTGCCGGCGGGTATGTCGAATCACGGTAATAGCGTAGGCAATCCCCAGCACGCCGCACGCACCGAGCGCGAGCGCCGGGTTGAACAGTGTTTGCCATGGGGCGCTGATAATCGCCGACACCAGTAGCACCGCACAGAAATGAAGAATTGTGGGAGTGGCAAACGCTCGCGCCGTCGGCGCAGCGACGGCGTGCATCTCCGCGCCAAGTGCAATGACGACAAACTGTAGTCCGGTCAGCGCGGCCGCGGAGGAGCCGACAATAACGTAGAAGCTTTCCCAGGCTGCGAGCGGCGAGATTGCGTGTTCCACGACGGCCTCACTTTGTGTGTGTTATCCGTGATGGCGCGCTGCTCCGCAGCGATCGCGCCACAAGCCCAATCCCGCCGGCGATGAGGCCGAACATCACGAGCGTGTCGAACAGGGAGCTGCGTTGAAAATAAATCTGAAGATTGGCGAGGATGCCGACGACGATGATGATGGCGCCTGCGGCGGTCAGAAACCAGCCAAGGAGCGAGCGGCCATTGAAGAACAGTACCCCAATGCCAATTAGTAGCGGCGCAAGCGACAGGCCGAAAGCATTGTATCCGTAGAAGTACCACCCACCGCTCGTCACCGTGACGCGCATCAGCAATAAGTAACCGCCCGCGATCACCATAGCGAGCCCTGCGGCGAACGTTCCCAGCCCGCCGGGCGTTCCGCCGGCGCCTTCGATCGGACGAGTCATGAGGGGGATTGTAGCCGCAGCACCTCGTCCAGCCATTGCTCGATCTGCGTCCAAACACGGGGGACCAGCGACCCGTTGTGTCCGGCGGCAGGCACGAGAATGAGACGCTTGGCTGCTGTGAGTGCCGCGTAGACACGCTGCGAATGGGCAGGCGGCGTGTCGACATCGGCTTCTCCGTGCACGAGCAGCACTGGAACCGCGATTTGCGCCGCTGCATGCAGCGGGCTCACGACGTCGACCTGGAACGTGCCCTGCTCTTCGGCCAGCTCGAACGTCCGCCGGATGGCCTCCGGCGTGAAGAAGAACGGCGCCCGTTCGGTGGCCACCGTGCGCAGGTCGGAAAACGTTTCCGCCGCGACGACAGCGGCCACGCGCGTATCACGCGCGGCATGCTGCAAGGCCACTGCGGCGCCAAGCGATGTGCCGATGAGGACGACTGGCCCAGGCTCAATTGTATCGACTACCGATCGCAAATCGTCCCGCTCGAAGAAACCATATGTGCACACCTTGCCCTCGGACTCACCATGTGCGCGGCTGTCGTATGCGACCACGTCGAACCCGTGCGGGGCGAATCGCTCGATCACGCCAACAGCGCTCGCGCGGTTGTCCGCGACGCCGTGCAGATACACAATCGTGCCGCGACGCGGCGCCGTGGCACGGCACCGCCACCCTTTCAAGTTCACGCCCGCACCACGGATCACAGCGTCCTCACACGGCGCCGGCGGCGCAATATTGACGGTTCTTCGCAGCGGGTAAAGGAGACCGACCGCACCGAGCGCGGGAAGCTGGCTGATCGCGACGATGGCTCCTACCGCAAACAGCACGAGGGCAACAGCAACAAAAGAGCGCCAGCGGCGTCGGAGCATGCGGCGTTTATGGTATGTCGCGCGCGGAACGTCTCAACCGTACGGCAAGTCGAAGCGCTAGGGGCAACAGGCCGAGCGCAGTGATCACACCCGGCGTGTACGCGCGCTCTATCATCGACCACGCAGGGTGCACGATGCCGTTGAGCGATTCAATCGTGACCCACAGCCACGCCAAAGGCCGGGCCACGCGCCATTCGTGCCGCACCGGCCACAGATAGCACCACGCCGCAAACGCGACGATGGCGATATTGAGAATGACGAAACCCAGCCGTCGATCGTTCGATACCAGGCCGCTGGCGAAGCGAGCAGGCGAAAAGACTTCGTAGAGACGAAAAGTGTATTCCTCGATTGAGTGGAGTGCCTGAAGCGCAATGAGCGCCAGGAACGCGTTCTTGGCGCCCATCCGCAATGCCGGGGTCATCTCACCCGCCATTTTTGGGCACCATCGACACAGTCATGAAAGCGTTTTTCCAGGGCGCCGGAGCAATCCGATGCCGGTCAAGATGACGGCGATCGCAAGCGCCAGCGCACCGACATACAGAAGCAGACGGAAGGCGGGAATAAATGCGACACCGAAGAAGCCCCCGGCCATTGTCGCCGCCGCGACCGGCGCGCTGATCCGCGCCAGCCACTTCGATGCCGGCGTCAACGTCGCAGAATCGAGCAGCACCTGGATCACCAATGACAGGATCACCCACACACCGGCGTGCGCGTGTCCCGCACGGAACAGCGCCCACTGCCTGTCGTCCAATTCGAGTCCGGGCGGCGCCAGGCCGGCGGCGCCATTCGTCAGAAGGCCAAGGATGGTCAGTCCGCCGTACTGAATGGTCGGAACGGTCAGCAGCGTAACGCCGGCAACAATTCTCGCTTCGCGTGAGAGCGGGACGTTGAGCCCCCTTTCTGCAGTTTCGGTGGTTCGGATTTCATATCATCAGCGGATGTCTTCGAGCGAGGAACACTTTCGCAAGCTGGAGCGGATGTACGCGGCGGCGCCGGTCAATGCTTACTTTCGGCCCGAACTGAAAGTTTCTGAGGGGAAGGCAGAGGTCGTGATTCCCGTGCGCCCCGAGTTCTTTCATGCGGCGCACGCGGTCCACGGCGCCGTCTACTTCAAGGCGCTCGATGACGCATCGTTTTTCGCCGTCAGCTCGGTTGTGACCGATGTGTTCGTCGTAACGGTTACCTACAACGTCTATCTCACACGCCCGCTGTCAGAAGGGAGCATGCGCGCCATTGGACGCGTGGTGCACCAGTCGCGTCAGCTGTTCCTCGCCGAGGCCGAGCTCTTCGACGATCGTGGCAAGCAAGTTGGGCGAGGCAGCGGCTCATTCATGCGCAGCACGATCCGGCTCTCTTCTCTCGCCTACGCGTGAGCGGGATTGCTGGCAGCGCTACTTCTGATATTTCGGCTGGTACAGCTGGATGTTGAAACCTCCCGGAACCCTGAAGTGCGTGACCAAGCCATAGCCATGGTCCGCAACGTCGTCGACGAATTCCACGCCGCGTGCGCGCAGATCGCGCACCGTGGCATGAATGTCGTCGCAATAGAACGACAGGTCGGCGGTGCCGGACGCCGCATCTTCGCCGTCGGTGGGATGCACGCCGAGGTCCGCTTCAGGCGGATTGAAGATCAGCCATCCGCCGCCCACGTCGGTCCCCTGCAACCCGAGCTTGTCTCTGAGAAACGCCCGCAGCTTCTCGGCTTCGGACGAGTAGAACATCGCATGCAGCCCACGAATCATCGCTTGTGCTCCTGAAAACCAGGCGCGTAGTATGAACCGGCTGCCACGCGGCATGGGAGAGACTTCATTGGCCCGCAAAACGACCGCCTTCGACACGGTCCGCAAGATGGGCCTTGCGCTGCCTGGCGTCGAGGAAGGCACGAGCTGGGGCTCACCGTGCCTCAAAGTGAACGGCAAGATGTTCGCGTGCATCGCCATTCACAAGTCGGCCGAGCACAATTCGCTCGCGGTCCGCATCGACTTCCGCGAGCGCGACGAGCTGATCGCCGCGGAGCCGGAGACCTACTACCTCAAGGATCACTACCGAAACTATCCGTGTGTGCTCGTGCGGTTGTCCCGTATCCACCCTGACGCATTGCGTGATCTGCTCGGCGCGTCATGGCGGTTCGTCTCGAAGACGACCCCTCGAGCGCGGGCGACGAAAAGCCGCGCGGTCAATGCTGCACGGTCAACAAGAACGCCAGGGCGACCTCGTTCATCGTGAAGTTGCAGTGACCGTATCGAACGACCGGCAGCGGAATAAAACTGCCATCGCAACTTGGTTATCTGGGTCCTATCTGCGTTTTTATCTGGATTTATCTGCGTCTTATCTGCGTTTATCTGCGTCCCGTCCTTCTATCTGCGTCCATCTGCGTTATTGAATCGTCGAAACCGAAGCGCCAGCCAACTGCATAACCTGCGCCGGCAAGATCCCCAGGTAGAGAATGCCGATCACGGACATCGCCAGCGCCGCGACCGCGACCGCGGTGAGGGGCGCGGGTACCGGACGGGCATCGCGCTCGTACATGTACATCATCACCACGATACGCAGATAGAAGAACACCGAGACGACACTCGAAAGCACGCCGATGATCGCGAGCCAATAGTAATCGTACGAGATCGCCGCACTGAAGATGTACCACTTGCCGATGAATCCGGCAGTGGGCGGAAAGCCGCCGAGAGAGAGCAGACAAATCGTCATCAGCGCGGCGAGGCTCGGATGCGAGTACCAGAGACCGGCGTAGTCACGCAAATCGTCGTTGGCGCGCTCGCGTGAGCCGAGCAGCGCGATGACGCCGAACGCCCCGAGATTAGTGAGCGCATAGGCGGCGAGATAGTACAAAATCGCCGCCTTCCCGATATCGTGGCCGGCGACCAGGCCGATCAACAGATAACCGCCATGCGCGATGCTGGAATACGCCAGCATCCGCTTGAGGCTCGTCTGCGCCACCCCCAGCACCGTGCCGACGATCATCGTCGCAGCTGCGATGACCCAGAGCACCGGCCACCATTCGCCGCTCATCGGCTCGAGAGCAGACAGAAATACGCGCGCGAAGCCGGCAATCGCGGCGGCCTTGACGCCTGTTGACATGAACCCGGTGACCACGGCCGGCGCGCCTTCGTACGCGTCGGGCGACCACATGTGAAAGGGCACCGCGGCGATCTTGAAGCCGAAGCCGACGATCAACAGGCCGAGCGCAAGCAGGATCATCGGATTGCGGCTCATCGACTGTGCGGCAATCACCGAGCCAATCCGATCGAGATGCGTGCTCCCCGTGATGCCATAGAGGAACGCAATCCCATACAGGAAGAACGAGCTCGCGAACGCGCCGAGCAGGAAGTACTTGAACGCCGCTTCCGTGCTCGCCGGCTGGTCGCGACGGATGCCGGTCAACACATACACGGCGATCGACATTGTCTCGAGGGCGAGAAACAACAGCAGCAGATCGGTGGCCTGCACCATCAGCATCATGCCGACGATGGCAAAAAGAATCAGCGCGTAGAACTCACCGCTCGGCAGCCGATCGCGGTCGAGCGTTTGCGACGCGAAGAACACCGTCAGAATACCCACCGCGATGAGCACGAGATTGACGAACAACGCAAAGTTGTCCGCGATGACCACGCCGAAACTGGTCCGGTTGTCGTTCCAGAGCAGCACGCTGGCGACCGCGGCGCCGACCAGGCCGATGATCGCCAGGCCGCCGATCGGCATGCGCTCGTTGCGCAGGCGAAATGACTCGGCCAGCATCGAGACCAGGCCGGCGAGGCTGACACAAATGACCGGAATCACCGCGTCGAAGCTGTCGAGCGTCAACGTGAGCCCTCGGCGAAAAAGGGGTCAGACCCCTTTTCCGCGGAAACGACGCCGGAAAAGGGGTCTGACCCCTTTTTCTGAGCGGCGGCAAAGGTTTGGCGCTGCTCCATCCGCTGCACGATGCGGCCAACCGCCGGCTCCATCGGCTTCAAAAAGACGTTGGGAAACACACCCATGAAAATCGCAGCGGCGGCGAGCGGTCCGAGGATCGCCCACTCCCTGAACGAGAGATCAGGCAGATGACGATTGTGCTCGTTCGTCACCTCGCCGTAGAACACGCGCTGGAACATCCACAGCATGTAAACGGCGGAGAGGATGACGCCGAGGCCGGCGACCACAACGAATCGAGGATCCCAGCGGAAGCCGCCGAGCATGATCAGAAATTCGCCGATAAAACCGTTCATGCCCGGCAAGCCAATCGACGCGAGCGTGATCAGGAGTGATGCCGCCGTCAGTCGCGGGATGATTCGCTTGATGCCGCCGTACTCGCTAATCAAGCGCGTGTGGCGCCGGTCGGAGAGCATGCCCACAATGCAGAACAGTCCGCCGGTGCTCACGCCGTGCGCGAGCATCTGATACACGGCCCCCTGCACGCCTTGCAGATTCATGGCCGCAGTGCCCAGGACAACGAAACCCATGTGACTCACCGACGAGTACGCCACCAGCTTCTTCATGTCCGGCTGCACCATCGCCACCAGCGCGCCGTAAACGATCGCGATCGCTGCCAGCGTGGCAAGCCATGGCGCCATCTCGAGCGCGGCATCGGGAAACAACGGAAACGCAAACCGCACGAGGCCGTAGCTGCCCAGCTTCAGCATGACGCCCGCCAGGATGACAGAGCCCGCGGTGGGCGCCTCGACGTGCGCATCGGGCAACCACGTATGGAAGGGGAACAGCGGGACCTTGATCGCAAATGCGACCGCAAACGCCAGGAAGAACCAGCGTTGCGTGTTGAGGTCGAGCGTCAACCCGTACAGCCGCTGCAGGTCGAAGCTGTATACGCCGTTGGCAGGCTGGCTGGCGTAAATCGTCGCCAGGCCGATGATGGCGACCAGCATCAGCACGCTGCCGGCCATGGTATAGAGAATGAATTTGATCGCCGCGTAAATCCGCCGCTCGTAGCCCCAGATGCCGATGATGAAGTACATCGGGATGAGGACGAAGTCCCAGAACACGTAAAACAGGAAGAGATCGAGCGACGCAAACACGCCGAGCATCGCCGTTTCGAGAAGCAGCATGAAGATCAAGAACTCCTTGACCTTCATGTGGATCCCTTCCCACGACGAGAGCAGCGCGATGGGCGTGAGAAACGCCGTGAGGACGATCAGCATCAGGCTGATGCCGTCGATCCCGAGTGAGTACTCGATGCCGAAGTCCGGAATCCACGGAATGCGTTCGAGGAACTGGAACTCCGCGCTGCTCGTGGTGTCAAAGAGAGCCCACAACACGAGCGTTGCGGCCAACGTCAGGATCGACGCGCCGAGCCCAATAGCGCGAACGAGGGAATCACGCGATCCATCGCGATTGCCGATGAGGAGCAGGAGCAGCGCTCCTACGGTCGGCAGCCAGATCACAATCGACAGGAGCGGCCAGCCAGCCACGCTATCTCCACACGTAATAGGCGAGGATGACCACCACGCCGAGGAAAGTTGACGCCGCGTACGTCTTGACCGATCCGTTTTGCAGCAGCCGCAGCACGGCACTGATGCCGCCCACCACTTGTCCGGCGCCGTTGACCGCGCCATCCACCACCCGCGCATCCATGCCGCGCCACAACGCTTCTTCCGACACGATCTTGATAGGCTGCACCACCGTGGCGTCGTACGCTTCGTCCACGTAATACTTGTTCAGCAACAGGCGATAAAGCCCCGGGACCCTCGCGGCGACGCGATCGGCCACCTCTGGACGTTTCAACCAGATCCATGTCGCCAGGCCGATGCCGAGCAGCGCAACGAGGACCGACACGCCCATGAGGGTTCGCTCGAGCGTGATCTTCTCGTGATCCTCGGGCGCGGCTTCAGTGTGTTCAGGCTGTTCTCGGCCGGTCTGAACAGCGCCGGTCGCAGATGATTGTTGCGACACGCGCGCGACATCGTTGCCCGGCGCACAGTCGCCCAGCGTCAGGCTCGCCAGCGAGCCCGGCTCGGGCGGCATTGCGGTGGTCGCAGGCGCGCAATCTCCGATGGTCAGGCTCGCAAGACTGGTGGTCGACGCCTCGAAGGCCGGCTCGAGAAAACGTCCGAACTCGTTACTGCCGCCGAGCGCGTGCGGGACGCCGACGAAGCCTGCCGCAACAGAACCGAGCGCCAGAACCACGAGCGCGATCGCCATCGCCGGCGGGGCATCGTGCAGATGCACGCCGTGATGCGTGGGCGCAGGCGCATGCCCCGGCGCTGCCGTTTCCGCTCCTCCGTGACCGTGGACCGTCGACTGAACAGCATGAACCGACGCATCTACGGGCGCGGGCGAGAACCGAAACGGTCCATGAAAGGTCAAATGCACCAACCGCCACATGTACGTGGCCGTCAGAAACGACGTGATGATCCCCACCACCCAAAGCCATTGGTAACCGCGCGCGAAGGTTTCAAACAGGATTTCGTCTTTCGAGAAGAAACCGGCGAGCGGCGGGATACCGGCAATCGCGAGCGCGCCGATTACGAATGTCCAGTAGGTGATCGGCAGGTACTTCTTCAGTCCGCCCATGTTGCGGAGGTCCTGCTCGCCGTGCAGCGCGTGAATCACCGCGCCCGATCCAAGGAACAGCAACGCCTTGAAGAACGCGTGCGTATAGAGATGAAAGATGCCCGCGCCAAATGCACCCACACCCATCGCCAGGAACATGTAGCCGAGCTGCGACACGGTGGAGTACGCGAGCACGCGCTTGATATCGTTCTGAACGAGACCGATCGTGCCGGCGAAGATCGCGGTGGCCGTGCCGATGACGGCGACGATGTTGAGCGTGAGCGGCGCATGCTCGAAGAGCACCGCGTTTCTGCCAATCATGTACACGCCGGCAGTTACCATCGTCGCGGCATGGATGAGAGCCGATACCGGTGTCGGCCCTTCCATGGCGTCGGGTAACCAGACATACAGCGGGATTTGCGCGGACTTGCCGGTTGCACCGATGAAGAGCAGCAGCGTGATGATCGACAGCGTGCCGAACGTCAGCTCGGGATCCATCGCGCTGACGTTTGCCGCGATCTGCTTGAAGTCGAGCGTCATCGTGTTGCCAACCGTGCCAACCGTGACCGCCATCAACAACGTGCCGAGGACGAACGCGTAGTCGCCGATTCGGTTGACGACAAACGCCTTCTTCGCCGCGTCGGCAGCGGACTTGCGCTGATAGGAGTAGCCAATCAGCAGGTACGAGCAGAGGCCCACGCCTTCCCAGCCGACGAACATGACGACCACGTTCGCGCCCAGCACGAGCACGAGCATGAAGAAGACAAACAGGTTGAGATAGGAGAAGTAGCGCGCGTATTCGCTGTCGGTCTCCTCGTGCATGTAGGCCGTCGAGTAGATATGAATCAACGATCCAATTCCGGTGACGACGAGGATCATCACGGCGGCAAGCGGATCGAGACGGAACGCGAGGTCAATCGAGAAGGGTCCCGACGAAAACCAGTTGAAGACCACCTCGGTGATCTCGCGCGCCCCTTCCGGCATCGACACGAGCTGCCACACCACCATGACCGAGACGGCAAAGGACGCGAGCAGCGCGAGACAGGCCAGGCCGCCGGAAATGGCCTTCGACAGGCGGCTGCCGAGAAATGCGTTGATGATGAAGCCGACGAGCGGGAACGCAGGTATCAGCGACAGCACGCGGTCACCACTTGAGAGACGTAAACGCTTCGGGGTTGAGCGACTCGCGGTGGCGGAAGAGCCCGATCACGAGCGCCAGACCCACTGCCGCTTCGGCGGCAGCCACGGTCATCACGAAGAACGTGATGATCTGGCCATCCACAGTCCCGAACTCGCGCCCGAACGCAACGAACGCAAGATTGACGGCGTTCAACATGATCTCCACCGAGAGCAGCAGCGTGATGACGTTGCGCCGCAGGAAGACGCCGGCGGTGCCAATCGTGAAGAGCACGCCGGACAGAATCAGATAGTGACTGAGCGGCACCATCGCGTTACTCTCCGGCTCCTGGCCTGCGCGCCAGAATCACCGCCCCAAGCATCGCCGCAATGATCAGAATCGAGGTCACTTCAAAGGCAAACATGTAATCGGTAAAGAGAACCTGACCAAGCGCGCCAACGTCCGAATTGCCTGCCGTCTGCTCGCCGATGCCCGCGGTCAGGCCGGGAGTGCTATACAACGCCCAGGCGAGCTCGCCGATGAGAAGCACTGCCAACAGCGCGCCGACGCGCATCGGTCCAGGACGATAGAGTGGGTGCATGCGATCCCACTCAGCCGCGTCCTCGCGCGGCACGTTGAGCAGCATGACGACAAACAGGAAGAGCACGAGAATGGCGCCGGCATACACGATGATCTGCACGGCGGCGACAAACGGCGCCTGCAGCAGCACATACAAGCCGGCCAACCCGAAAAACGCGAAGATCAGCGACACGATGCTGTAGATGGGATTCTTCTGCACGATCACGAGCAGCGATCCAACCACCGTAAAAGCCGCGAAGCCGTAAAACGACAAGTAATCAGAGCCCAAAGTAGAGCACCCCAGCGGCGGCCACCATCATGTTCACGGTTGCCACCGGCAACAATACCTTCCATCCAAACGCCATGAGTTGGTCGTAGCGGAACCGCGGTAGCGTCCAACGGATCCACAAATAGAGGAACAGCAAAGCCGCCGTCTTGATCAAGAACCAAATCCACCCGAACTCGGGCGGCAGGAACGGACCGTTCCACCCGCCGAGAAACAGGTTCGTCGCGACCGCCGACACGGTGATCATGTTGATGTACTCGGCGAGGAAGAACATCGCAAACGCCATGCTGCTGTACTCGGTGTGGTAGCCGGCGACCAGCTCTTGCTCCGCTTCCGGAAAATCAAAGGGCGCGCGGTTGGTCTCAGCGATGCCGGCAATGCCCCAGACGAAAAAGGCGATCAAGCCGACCGGAAACATGAAGAACACGTTCCACTTCGGGATGATGCCCCACCAGTAACCAGCTTGCAGGTAGACGATGGTCCTGAGCGACATCGAGTCGGCCAGCATGATCACCGTCGCGAGCGAGACGCCGTAGGCCAGCTCGTAACTGATCATCTGCGCCGAGCTGCGCAGGCCTCCGAGCAACGAGTACTTGCTGTTGCTCGCCCAGCCGGCGAGGACGATGCCGTACACACTCATCGAGGCAACGGCAAAGATCACGAGCACCGCCACGTTGATGTCGGCGACGACGAGCGGAATCGGGCTGTCGAGGAAGCCGAAAAACGTGGTATCGGGTCCAAACGGCACGGGCGCAAACGCCACATAGGCTGCCGCCACTGAAATGATCGGCGCCGCGATGAACAGCAACGTATCTGCCGCCTTCGGGCGCAGATCCTCCTTGAAAATGAGCTTGACGATGTCAGCCACCGGCTGCAGCAGCCCGCGCGGGCCGACGAGGAAGGGTCCCCACCGCTGTTGCATGAACGCCGCAACCTTGCGCTCGGCGTAGACCATCACGGCCGCGCCAATCTGCAGCGCAAAGAAGATCGTCAGGATGATCGCCGCGTAAACGAGAATCTGCGGCGTGATGTAGTCCAGCATGGCCTAGTGCGCCCCCACTGGATGCTGCGCTCGATAGTCTGCCGGCGCCGGCGCGGTCCCTTTGACGTGCGCCTCGTACTCGGACGCAAACCACTTGAGTGTGGTCAACACCGGGGTGGCGGCGGCATCGCCAAATGCGCACAGCGTTTTGCCGTTGATGTTGTTCGCCACGCTCTTGAGCAGCGCGACGTCCTTTTGCGACCCCTCGCCCGTCAGCAAGCGATCCAGCAAACGGAACAACCAATCGGTCCCTTCGCGGCACGGCGTGCACTTGCCGCACGATTCGTGACGGTAGAAGTGCATCAGATTCTCGGCCAGCCACACCATATCGGTGGTCTCGTCGAGCACGATAATCGCCGCCGATCCCAGCAGCGATCCCGCCTTCTGCACATCGTCGAAGCTCGCGGGGATATCGATTTGATCGGGCATCAGAATCGGCACCGACGAGCCGCCCGGGATTATCGCTTTGAGCGTGTGCCCTTCGCGCATGCCGCCCGCATAGTCGAAGATCAGCTCGCGGAGCAACACCTTCATTGGCGCTTCGAACACACCGGGGCGCTTGACGTGGCCGCTCACGCAATACAACTTCGGCCCGCCGTTTTTCTCAGGACCGAGCGACGCAAACCATTCGACGCCGCGTGTCATGACGAGAGGGACGTTGCACAGCGTTTCGACGTTGTTGACGGCGGTCGGGCAACCCCACAGACCCGCGACAGCAGGAAACGGCGGTTTGAAGCGCGGCTGCGCGCGCTTGCCTTCGAGCGAGTCGAGAAGCGCCGTCTCTTCGCCGGCTTCATAGGCGCCGGCGCCACGATGCACGTAGACCTCGCAGTCGAAGCCAGAGCCCTGGATGTTGGTGCCAACATAGCCGGCGCGGCGAGCCTCTTCGATTGCCGCTTCGAGGAGCGGCTGCATGTGATAGAACTCGCCGCGGATGTAGATATAGGCGACTTTCGCGTCGATCGCATAGCAGCCAATCAGACATCCCTCTATGAGGAGATGCGGGTTGCGCTCCATCAGCAGGTGATCTTTGAACGTGCCCGGCTCGCTCTCGTCCGCGTTGCACACGATGAAGCGCGGCTTCGGCGATTTCTTGTCGACGAACTGCCACTTCATGCCAGTTGGGAAACCGGCGCCGCCGCGGCCGCGCAGGCCTGATGCCTTCACCGCGTCGATCACCTGCTCGGGCGTCATCGACAGCGCTTTTTTCAGTCCCTGATAGCCAGCTTGATTGCCGAGATAGTGATCGAGCGTGAAGCCGTTGGGTGTGAACGCGTACTGCGTGAGCACCGGCTCGTAATCCGGCATCGCTTTCGGCTTGACCGGCGTCGTCGTCTTGCCTTTCCACTCGCTTTCCGGCCGATGCTCGATATCGAGGTGGCATCCAGCGCAGCCGCGCTCGCCTTGCGACTTGATGCGATCGACAAATGCCCCGGCTTGCTCCGGTTTGAGCTCTTCCTGCCAGAAGCTGTTATTCACCATCACCACCGGCGCGCGGTCGCACGCACCCAGACACTCCATCGGCTGAATGGTGAACATGCCGGTCGGATCCGTTTCGCCGGCCTTGATGCCCAGCTTGTGTTCGAGCTCTTCGACGAGGCGTTCGGCGCCGCCGAGCGCGCATGAAAGCGTTGTGCACACCTGCAGCACGTGCCTGCCGACAGGATTGCGGAAAAACATCACGTAGTACGAAACCACGTCTTCGACATCCGCCGTCGAACAGCCGATCACTTCGCCGACATGACGCGCCGCGTTCGCCGAGATGTAGCCCTGCTGCTCCTGCACGAGATAAAGCGCGTGCAGAATCGCGGACTGGCGAAACTCGGGTGGGTAGTGCGCCGCGAACGCTTCAAAGCGTTGCCGATTCTCCGGCGTGTATTGAAACTCTGGACCTTCGGGTAACGTCTTGCGTTGCGAGCGATGCCACTCGCCTGTCCCGTATGCCATCGGGGGATGAAAGCTCATCGATCCACGTCTCCCATGACCACATCAAGCGAGCCGATCACCGCGATTACGTCCGCAATCATCCCGCCGACGATGAATTTGTGCAGCGCCTGGCAGGCCATCAGGCTGGGTGCGCGCATGTGTACGCGCCACGGACGATTGCTGCCGTCGGACACTATGTAGCATCCGTGCTCGCCGCGCGGCCCTTCAACCGGAACATAGGCGTCGCCGGCCGGCACAGTAAAGCCCTGCGAATAGATGAGGAAGTGCTGAATCAGCGCTTCCATCTCGGTGTAGACCTCGTCCTTGGGTGGCGGCACGATGCGGCGATCGTCCACGCCCCAAGTGCCAACGGGGGGAATGCGGTCGAGCGCCTGCCAGCAGATTTTCACGCTCTCGCGCATCTCGGCCATGCGCACGAGATAGCGATCGTAGACGTCGCCGTTCTGCGCGCCGATCACGTCGAAGTCGAACGTTTCGTAGCCGCTGTACGGAAAGGCGCGCCGCACGTCGTAGTCGCCACCTGCGGCACGCGCAATCGGCCCGTAAAGACCCCACGCATAGCAATCTTGCAGCGTGATGCTGCCGACACCGCGCGTGCGATCGAGCCAGATCGGGTTTTTACTGATCAGCGTTTCGTATTCGTCGAGCTTGCCGGGAAAGCGATCGAGAAACGCCTTCACGGCTTCTTTGAATCCGCGCGGGATGTCTTCACGCAGCCCGCCGACCCGGATGTAGCTCGGGAAGAAGCGGAAGCCCGCCATCAGCTCGTTGATGTTCATCAGGATCTCGCGCTCGCGGAACGCGTAGAGCATGGCGGTGATGGCGCCGACTTCCATCGCGTGCGTGCCGAACCACACGAGATGACTGCTGATGCGCTGCAGTTCGGCAATGAGCACGCGAATCCACTTGACGCGATCGGGCATCTCGATGCCGAGCAGCTGCTCAACCGACAGCGCGAAGGCGAGGCTGTTCGACTGCGCGCCCACGTAGTCCATGCGCTCGACGAGCGGGATCACCTGCTGCCACTTTTTCTGCTCGGCGGTTTTCTCGATGCCGGTATGCAGGTACCCGATCGTGGGCGCCACCGAGACAACGGTTTCGCCATCGAGCTCCAGCACCAGCCGCAGCACGCCGTGCGTGCTGGGATGCTGGGGCCCCATATTGACGGTCATCGTCTCGGTTCTGACGTCTGCCATAACAACTACCGATGTCGTGACGACATCGCCACATGACGCGTTAATCTTTCAACGCTTCGTCGATGAGCTCGCAGAGGACGTGCAGCACCGTCGTGTGCACCTCCTGAACCTGCGGCGTACGCTCTTCCGCGACGTTGATGTGAATCGTGGCGAGGCACCCCGCGTCCGCCCCGTCCCGCCCCGTCAGCGCAATCGTCACCAGACCGCGGGCCCTGGCCGCTTCGAGCGCTCGCAGGACATTCGCCGAACGGCCGCTCGTGGTAATCGCGAGCGCGACATCGCCCGGCCGCGCAAGCGCTTCAATCTGCCGTGCGAACACCTGCTCGAACATCAAATCGTTGCCCGCCGCGGTCAAAATGCTCGTATCGGTCGTGAGCGCAATCGCGCCGCGCGCTGGCCGATCCCGCTCGTATCGCACCACCAGCTCCGCCGCAAAGTGTTGCGCGTCGGCCGCGCTGCCGCCGTTGCCAAACGCCAGCACCTTGTTGCCCGCGCCCAACGCCCGCGTGATCGCGTCGGCCGCCGCCACAATCGCCGCGACGCCGCTTTCGGCCACGCGCGCGTGCGCCGCGGCCGTTTGCTTCAAGCGCTCGGCAACCTGTGGCGCCTTGCTCATGCCGTTTCGCCCGTCGACGTGCCCGGGCCGCCGCGCGGCACCGTGGCCGTGTCGGTTTTGGGGCGCACCGCGCGATCGCGCTCCATGTTGGCGCGGAACTCCTCTTCGGTGACCTGCAGCGGCATAAACGTCTGCGCGTCCTTGCGGACCTGCACCGGATAATCCTTTCGCAGGGGATACCCTTCCCAATCCTCGGGCATCAGGAGGCGGCGAAGATCGGGGTGGCCCTCGAACACAATTCCGAACAGATCGAAGACTTCGCGTTCAGGCCAGCCCGCCCCAGGCCAGACTGGGATCACTGTCGCGATCGGTTCATCCTTCGCCAGGCGCACCTTGAGGCGGACACGGGCGCGGCGGTGGGGCGAAACGAGGTGATACACCAGCTCGAAGCGCGGCTCGCGCAACGGAAAAAAATCGGCAGCAGTGACGCCGGAGAACGCGGCGAATTCCAGTCCCGGCGCGTCGCGAAGCGCACGACACACATCGGTGAGATGTGAGGCCGAGACCAGCAGCGTTGGATTGAGTTCTTCGTCGGCCGCGCTCAGTGGTTCGACCGAGTCGTCGGGCACGAGCGGCTTGAGTTGATTGATCAGGTCGGTCGCAGTCATGGGTCGTGCGCGCCGGGCGCTACAGCTATCGCGATCGCGGATCTAAAGCTCCGCGCTACATTTTCGAGGCAGCAATCTTTTTCTGCAGCAGCACAATGCCGTAGATCACCGACTCCGGACGCGGCGGGCAGCCAGGGATATAGACGTCAATCGGAACGACCTGATCCGACCCTTGCACGATGGCGTAGTTGTCGAACACACCGCCGCAGGACGCACACGCGCCCATCGAGATCACCCACTTTGGCTCCGGCATCTGATCGTAGATGCGGCGGAGCGCCGGCGCCATTTTGCGCGAGAGGCGGCCGGCGATGATCATCAAGTCCGATTGCCGCGGTGAGCCGCGAAACACTTCCGCGCCGAAGCGCGCGATGTCGTAGCGGCTGCAGCTCATCGCCATCATCTCGATGGCGCAGCACGCCAGCCCGAAGGTGACCGGCCAGATAGCCGATCGGCGCGCCCACTGGACGATCTTTTCGAGACTCGTCGTGAGGACGGGGATTTCGATATCAGTTTCGATTCCCATAGCGGTATCGCTTGATGGTGGGAGGCCCTGGAGGCGCAGGGTGCGGGTAGTCGGGGTCGTGCTCCGGCCCCCAATCGAGCACACCTTTGCGCCATACGTACACGTATCCCACAACCAGAATCAGAAAAAACACGACGATTTGCACGAAACCGGTCCATGCCAGTTCGCGCATCGACATCGCCCAGGGACCGAGAAAGGCAATTTCGATGTCGAAGAGAAGAAAGATCATGGCAATCAGGTAGAACTTGACCGATTGCCGCTCGCGGGCGTCGCCGACCGGCGGCATACCGCATTCATACGGCGCCATTTTTTCCGGGGTGGGGTTGCGCGGACCCAGCGCTCGGCCCAGGACCATAGACATCGCGCCAAAGCCGACGCCGACCGCGACCATGATTGCGACACCCAGCCAGCCTGCCATTGCCCTATATATAAATAGCCTCGCCGTGCCTGTGGTGCGCGGCGAGCTGAGCTTGTGAAGAATTTCTCAAGTTCAAACAGAATCCTACCACGCGTCACGAACCTCTGCAGAACTCCCGTGAGCCCACGTGACGAACCCATGCAAGGAACCCACGGCAGGAACCCACGGCAGGAACCCATGTCAACTGCCGTGGGGAACCTCCGTCAGAAACCAGCCAAGGGCTCGCCCTTGATATCCCGATGCCTGCGGAACCTCGCCCTTGGCTGGTTGGCAGTATTCTCTTGGCGCGCTCCGCGCGCCTAGGACCGCTATGCGGACCAGCAACGAGTACAAAATTCACGTTGGGGCCGCATAGCGGTCCAATGTGAGGAACCCACGTGACGTGCGCCTCTCAGTTAAGCTTGGCGGCGCAGATGCGTATCGCCTGGTTTTCGCCGATGCCGCCGAGCCGATCAGGCATCGCCGCCTACTCGACCGAGGTGCTGCCGCTGCTCCGCACACGACATGAGATCGA
>JBKPDL010000206.1:0-23950 GCA_046727855.1 Acidobacteriota bacterium | reverse complement strand
GCTTTGATGTCTTGGTGCCGATACGACCCGTACCACCACAGACGATCCTTCGCGATATAGCCACCGAAGCCAACGTTCTCGTCCTGATACGACGAGAGCCGGTTGGTATCCTCCGGGTCCAGTCCTCCGCCCCCTTCCAGCCCGCGATCGATTTGATCGGCATCGATGTTGAAGGCTTGCCAGCTCTCGGGAGAGTAGCCGCCGTAGAACGTGCCGCGGTACTCGTTGCCCCCCGACTTGCTGATGAATTGCGACTGCACGCCCGGTGTCGAAGCCTCCGCGGAGTGCGCCGCGGTGTTGATGACGACTTCCTCCATCGCACCCACGTCCGGGTAGCTGCCAAACGCGCCGGTGGCCTCCGTCGCATTCATGCCTTCGATGCTGGCGCGCACCTGGCCGCTGGTGCCGTACACGGTGAATCCCTGCTGCGTGCCGTTGGTGCTGCCGCCGATATCGATGCGGTTCATCTGCACCGCCGGTGATCCCGCGAGCAGCGAGAAGTAGTCACGCGAGGTAGGCAGCGCCGACAACTGCTTCGCGTCGAAGGTGTTGCCGATCTGCGTCGCGGAGGTGTCGACGACTGGAGACTGTCCGGTCACCGTGACCGACTCCTCGAGTGTCGCCACCTTCATCTCGGCGTTGACCGTTGCGGTAAAGCCGACGCCGATCCGAATCCCTTCATTACGGATGGTCCGGAAGCCGGCGAGCTCGAAGACGATCGTGTAATCCCCTGGCGGGACGGCGGTAAATCGGTACTGACCTTCGGGGTCGGTCACCGCCGTGCGCGTGCCCATCAGCGACGGGCTCGAGATGGTGACGGTCACTCCTGGAATGACCGCCTGCGAATCATCCACCACGCGCCCATTCAGCGCACCGGTGCCTGCGGTCACCGCCTGCGCAAAGGCAAGGGAAGCGTTCCCGACGCAAACAAACACAGCGACTACGAACAGTCGACGCATGGGAACCTCCTGAAAGTCGGTTCAGCCTGTGAGGGTTTTAGATGTGGCGCATCTTGCATCCTTGGCGTATCGCTGTCAATCGCGTTTCAGAGGACCAGCCGCATCTGGGCAAGACGCCGCTTATGATGCGGCGACCGTGCGTACAGCGCCCGGATGCACGGACTCAGGTAGTTCAACGGAGAAGCACCGTCTTCGTACGCTTTTTCCTGGAATTCGAGCGCTCGCTCGCGTTCGTCCAACCCGGCGTAGATATACACGTAGCACTGGGGCGGGACGTAGGTGTCGGCCCCTTGACTGTCCAGTTCGGCGATGAGATCGAGCGCCTTGTCGCGCATGCCGAACTCGCCATAGCAGCGCCCGAGAATCCCCAGGTAAAACGGCGCGCGCCCCACCAGCGCCGCCGCCTGCTCCAGGTCCGCGACCGCAGCGTCGCGCATCGATTTGGCGAGGTAGCAGAGACCGCGCACGTGTATGGCGAACACGTAAACGGGATCGAACCGAAGACACTCGCTGCAAAGAGCGATCGCCTCGTCGTATCGTTCTCCCAAGTACATGGTTTGTGCGCGTGCACCCGCGACCAGTCGCGACGATGGCGCGAGCGCGTGCGCGCGCGCCGCTTCGGCAAAGGCAGCATCTTCGCGGCCGAGAAGCATCAACAGCCACGAGTAGTGAACGTGCGCAATTGGGTTCGTGGCATCGAGCGCCAAACCGCGTCTGAAGGCCCGCTCGGCGCCGTCCCAATCCCACTCGCCGCCAAACTTGGCCAATGCCATTTCGACAAAGGCGCTTCCCAACGTGGAGTCGATCGCGATCGCCCGTTCGGCCGACCGTGCCGCCACCGCAAACGCAAGATTCGGTTTGACCAGGGCATAAAAACCCAGAAAGTTGTAGGCATTGGCGAGCGCGACGTGTGCCAGGGCGAACCGTGGGTCGCGTTCGATCGCGTGCTGGAAGTGCTCGATCGCGGCCCGCCACCCGCCTTCGAAGCACGCTTTCCAGAGGTGCTGGCCGCGCTTGAACGCATGGTACGCCTCGGGTTCGCGCGAATAGCGCTGGCCCGGTGGTCGCGACACCACAGGTCTGATGCTTTCACAAAGCGTGCGGGCGATTTCGTCTTGCGCCGCCAACGCGTCCCTGCATCCGCAATCAATGACCAGGGCCGGCAGCACCGCCCGCTCCTGTGCGGCATCGATCAGATTGGCCGTGATGCGAAGCTGATCGCCCGTTTGCTGAAGTGTTCCTTCCAGAACGAGTTCAACGTCGAGGCGTTTCCCAATCTCACGGAGCGTTTTGCCCGCGACGATACGCGTTGATGTCCGCGGCGCGACCGAAACATGTTCCACGCGGCTCAAGCGGCTGCTCAGATCGGCCGCGAGTCCATCGCGCAGACCAAGAGTGGCGGGTGCGGCGGCGCCGATCACCTCGAACGGCAGCACCGCAACGGATGTCCAGCTGGTCGTCGGCGGCGTGCGGGCGCCTTCGTCGCCGATCTGGCTGTGGAGCGCGTCGAGCTCGGCGCGTAACGCCGCCGCTGATTGATACCGTTCATCGGGGTGCTTAGCCAACAGCATGTCGACGATGTGTTCGAGTTCCGCCGGGTGATGGGGCGCCAGCTGCCGCAGCGGAATGTGCTTCTGGCTCAGGATCGCCGATCTGAGCGCGTCCCGTGACGGCAGATCGAATGGCCGCGCCCCCGTGGCCATGTGATAGAGCACGGCGCCCAAGGCAAAGAAATCGCAGCGGTAGTCGACCACCGTGAGGCCTGAGAGCTGCTCGGGTGACATGTACGGCGCCGTGCCCGGTGCCGCACCGGGATGGGTCAGAGCGGCCGTTGTGTCGACATCGTCAGACGACTCCGGAAAATGCTTTGCCAGTCCAAAGTCCAGGAGTTTCACGACTCCGCCGCTCGTGAGGAAGATGTTGCTCGGGGTGATATCGCGATGAATGATGCCGTGCGTGTGCGCGACGCCGAGAGCGTCGGCAACCTGGCGTGCGATGTCGACGATCTCGCTCAGCGAAAGCGGTCCGCCAAGCAGCCGGGATTTGAGATTGGTGCCCTCGAGGAGCTCCATGACGATGAACGAGCTCGATTCGCTTTCGCTGACCTCGAGAATGGCGCAGATGTTGGGATGGTTCAACGACGCCGCGAGTCTGGCCTCGCGCTTGAACCGCTTGATCGCGTCGATATTTCTCGACAAGTCCTCCCTCAGAACCTTGATGGCGACAGAACGGGGGAGCCGCGTATCCTGCGCTTCATACACAACGCCCATGCCGCCGGAGCCGAGCGAGCGAATGATGTGAAAGTGCGAAATCTGCCGCCCAATCATGCCGTGTCAGTTCCTTCCCTTCTCGCTCGCTTCGTTGACCGACGCCCTTTTTTCACCGTCCGCTTGCCGGGGACGCGCGCCTTTGCCTTCCTGGTCGCCTTGCCACTCAACGCGTCCGATGCCTCGTACGCTTCCTGGAGCCAGTCGGTGATCGGTGCTTCCACTTCATCGCGGTGACGAACGTGGACAATATGTGCGACCTTACACTGCGAGGGACGCGCGACTCGCCGGATCTGCGGCGCCTTGATCGGGCGTCCAAGAAAGAAACACAGCTCGAGCACGTTGCGCCTGGGACGCACGAAGAAGTAGCAGGCCTTACGCGAGAACATGATGCAGTGGTGCGACGCGTAGATTCGCTGTTCGCCGAACTCGGTGGCCGTTTCGCGCAGCCGCTCCCACGCCTCGCGCAAGTCGTCGGATAAATCGCGCGTGAGCGCGGTTTCCGTCGTGCTCCAGCAGTTGTGCGCTTCACCCTCCTCCACCCACTGCTTGCAGTGGTAGCACTCATGCGCTTGCATGCGATTATTCTATGAGCGTTCCCGTGCCTGAACTCCCTGAAGTAGAAGCGGTTCGCCGCGAGCTCCAGCCCGTCATGGAAGGCGCGCGCTTCGACGCCGTCATCACGCACCGGCGCGATTTGCGCACCAGGTTTCCGCGCGATTTTGCCGCGCGCCTCATTGGCCGCGCCGTGCAATCGGTTCAACGCCGCGGCAAGTATCTTCTCGTCGAACTGTCATCCGGCGACATCCTCGTGATGCACCTCGGGATGTCGGGATCGTTCAGGGTCGAGAGACAGGATGACCGTGGCCGTCACGATCACGTCGTGTTCCGCATGTCCTCCGGCGCGACGATCGTGTTCAACGATCCGCGCCGCTTTGGCTTCATGAACATCGTGTCGCAGGATGCGCTCACCGGTGCGCGCGGCGTTGGTGCGCTTGGTCCCGAGCCGCTGTCGCAGGAATTCGACGCGGCGAGACTGGCCATGGCGTGTCGAGGAAAAAAGACGTCGCTCAAGGCCGCGCTCTCCGACCAGCGCGTCGTTGCCGGCCTGGGAAACATCTACGTGAGTGAAGCGCTGCACCGGGCGCAGTTGTCGCCTCGGCGCCGGGCCGCGACGATCGCCACCAGGACCGGAGCGCCTCGTGACAGCGCCGTCCGCCTGGCGGCGGCAATCAAAAAAGTGCTGCAGGATGCGGTGGCGCGCGGCGACGACATGCGGTTTCGTGTCTACGACAGAGAAGGCGAACGCTGTCCGACAAGGGGATGTGGCGGCGTCATTCGCCGCATCACGCAAGCCGGACGGTCGACGTTCTTTTGCCCGGTGTGTCAGAAGTAGGGACGAACGGCAGACGCTCGGTGATCTCCGAATGTGGAGATTTCGCGATGTGGAGATTTGGAGAGAATTTGGAGATTTGGAGAGTTGGAGAGAATTTGGAGATTTCCAGATTTTCACATTAAAGATTCGAAATCTCCGAAGTGATCCTTAAAACCTTTGCGGGTGAAAATCCGTCCAAGCCGCCATGACATTCGACAACCTCCGGCAGGATCTTCGCTACGCGGTGAGAAGCTTGCTTCGCACACCAGGGTTCACGGTAGTGACGATTCTCACGCTTGCGCTTGGCATTGGCGCGAACACCGCCATCTTTTCGATCGTGAACGGCGTCATCCTTCGGCCGCTGGGCTATCCCAAGCCCGACCAGTTGATGTATTTGACCACGCGATTTCCAGCGTTCGGGTTCGATCAGTTCTGGGTCTCGCCGCCGGAGTATTTCGAGTTCCGCGAGATCAATCAGTCGTTTTCGGCCGTCGGCGCGTTCACCACTGGCGAGGTCAACCTCACGGCGGGCGATCGTCCGCTGCGCGTGCGCTCGGCGGCCGTCGATGATGGCCTGCTCACGGCGCTGGGCGTGCAGGCCGCGCAAGGCCGCTTGTTCGCGAAAGGCGAAACCGATCTTACGGGGCCGCCACCCACGCCCGGGTCGCCGCCGGTGCCGCTCCCGCCATTCGTCATCCTCTCCGACCAGTTGTGGCGAACCGCGTTCGGCGGCCGCAACATCGTCGGTCAAACGGTTGAAGTCAATGGCCTCCCGCGCGAGGTGATCGGCATCATGCCGCCCGGCGCCGACGTGATGGACAATCGAACGGAGATCTGGACGCCGCTCGGGCTCAACCCCGGCAATCGCCAGAATCGCGGCAGCCACTTTCTCTATTTAATAGGGCGGCTCAAAGACGGTGTGACGCCACAGCAGGCGCAGACCGAATTGACGGCGTTGATTCAGAACTGGGGCGAACGCGTTGGTGCGAAGCAGCACGTGTTTTCGCCGCTGCCCGCGAACGCGGCGGACCGCAAGGCCAATCCCGGCGCCGGTCACATTCTCCAGATGGAACCCGTGCAGGACGAAATCGTCGGCAGCGCCAAACGCGCAATCTGGGTGCTGCAGGCGGCGGTCGGATTCGTCCTGCTGATCGCGTGCGCAAACCTCGCCAACCTGCTGCTCGCGCGCGCGGAGACGCGGCATCGAGAGTTTGCCGTTCGCACGGCGCTCGGCGCGGGCCGAGGGCGGCTCCTCGGCCAATTCATGACCGAAGGCGTGTTGCTCTCGATCGTCGGCGGCGTCCTCGGTCTGCTGCTTGCGCGCGCCGGCGTGCAAGCGCTCATTCGCGTGTATCCCACGAGTCTGCCGCGCACCGGCGAAGTGACGGTTGATCCGCTCGTCCTGCTGTTCACGTTCGCTATTTCGATCGCGACCGGCGTGATCTTCGGGCTGGCGCCGTTGATGCACACGCGCGCATCCGGCCTGGTCACCGCGCTGAAGGAAGGCGGCGCCAAAGGCGCAACCGGCGCCGCGCGTCATCACATCCGTCGTGGTCTGGTGATGGCCGAAGTTGCGCTCGCGCTCATGCTGGTCATCGGCGCCGGCCTGCTGCTGCGCACGGTGGCGAACCTCACTAACGTGGACGCCGGCTTCGATCGCGCGCGGCTGGTGACGTTCTCGATGGCGTTGCCGGTGGCGGATTATCCGCAGGCGCCGGCGCGGGCGGCACTCTATCGGCGTTTGCTCGACAAACTGCGCGGCGTGTCTGGCGTGCAGGCTGCCACCGCCATGTCGGGCTTGCCGCCCAATCGTCCGCTCAATGCGAACGACACTGACATCGACAACTACACCGCGCCTCCCGAAGGTCCATTTGAGAACGTCGACTACTACCAGAACGTGATGACCGACTACTTCGAGACGATGGGGATTCCGATTGTTGCGGGCCGATCGTTCCGCCCGAGCGACGCGGCATCAACGGGCATGGTCGCCGTGGTCAACGAAACGCTCGTGAACACGTTCTGGAAAGGGCAGAACCCGATCGGCCAGCGGCTGCGTCCGTGCTGCGGCGACAAGATACCGTGGTTCACGGTGGTGGGCGTGGCCAAGGATGTGAAGCAAGGCGGCGTCGATCACAAGACGGGCACCGAGTTCTACTTCTTCGTCGATCAAACGGCGATCGCGCCGCCGCCGTTCAACAACGCGCCCGGCGTCATGAACGTCGTGCTGCGCACGACGCTGCCGCCGGCGACTCTTCGTCAAACCATCGAAGCCGCGGTCCGCGAAGCCGATCCTTCCGTGCCCATCGTGCGCCTGCGCGAACTGAACGCCGTCTTCGACGAATCGATCCGGCGTCCTCGCCTGCTCGCGCAGCTGCTTGGCGGGTTTGCCGGCCTTGCTCTGCTGCTCGCTGCAATCGGGACCTACGGTGTGCTGTCGTACATGGTGGCGGAACGGCGCCGCGAGATCGGTATCCGTATGGCGCTCGGCGCGGGTCAGCGCAGCGTGCTCGGTCAGGTGATGAAGCAGGGACTCGTGCTTACCGCCGTCGGTGTCACGGGTGGACTCGCCGGCGCCTTTGCGTTGAACCGGCTGATCGCGTCGCTGCTGTTCGGCGTGCGGCCCACCGATCCGATGACGATCGTGGCGGTCGTCGCGACGATTGGGCTGGTTGCAGCCGTCGCCTGTTGGCTGCCGGCGTGGCGGGCGTCGCGGCTGGATCCGAACGTGGTGCTGCGGCAGGAGTAGGAGCGATAGTTGGGGACCGGCTACGCTCCGCGCGCCGTAGACCGTCATGCGGGTCCACAACGCGTACAAAATTCACGTCTGTGGCCGCATAACGGTCTAACTTGGATCTGCGGTGGACGAAGACAAGCCTGGTAGATGGCGGCGATACGCGAGCCGCAGTTTGACCAGATCGGCGTGTTCCACCTTCAGCTCGCGCGCGATGCGCTGAATTTCGGATTCTTCGGCGATCGAAATATTGCTTTCTACTGCAGACACCGCGAACAGGCAGCGGAGCAGCGCCAGCTTCTGCTCGTAGGTCGCGAGACTCGCGAACTCGCGCGCGACGAGAAAGTTGTCGGTGCCGCCAAAAAGCAGATTGCTGGTCTTCGCCAGTCCGACCACGAGCATCGCCTGCTCGCGGGGGATCTGACCTTCCTCGGCGACGTGATGCTCCATCGCCTCGGTCTCCCCGGAACTCACGTGTTGGTCGGCATGCGCAATGCGGCCGAGCAGATACGCGAAGGCGGCGAGATATCGAGCGCGATCAGGTTCGAGCCGATCGAGCGCGTCGAGCACGCTTCGGAGGGCATCGTTGCCCTCCGCCAGGGCTTCGTCCTGGATTCCAAGCCACGATCGAAACAGAGACCGCATTGTCAAAACTTTCTCACAATTCGTGCGCGACCACTGAGCCGATTCGACGATTTCTCGCACATCTCGGATCATGGGACACGCGCGGATCAACACTGGCGGTCTTGTGTTCTTGCTGGCCGTATTGGTGTGCTTCCCCACTGCGGCGCACGCTCAATCACCTTCCGCTCGCCGTCTTGAAGTCGGTGGATTTGTCGGCGCCATCGACTTCCGTGAAGTGATTGGCGAAAAGCCATTCGCGATCGGTCTGAGGTTCGGATACCGCATGACCGATCGCCTGGTTGTCGAAGCCGAAGTGGACTCGTGTCCGGAGACGTCAGGGAATTTCGGGCAGTTGCTATTGACAGCTGGTCCGCGGCTTGGCGTCAGCTTCGGTCCGCTGACCGTGGCGGGGAAGGTGCGTGCCAGCGCCATCCATTTCCGCGGACGAGCCTTTCGCGCACACAATCCAGACATGGCTGTGAAGCCAGTACTAAACGCCGGCCTCGTCGTCGAGCTCGCATATTCTCCGGCAGTCGCCCTTCGCATCGACGCGGGTGACGTGATCGTGCCGTTTGGTTCGTCAGAGGTGCGCGGCCCCCTGCCGCCCTACAGCGCGCAGTACGGAACGACGCACAATGTCGAAGGGACGTTTGGTGTCGTGGTTCGGTTTTGAAGCCCTGCCACATCGCCGCATCGCCAGATGGTAGTCCCTGTCGTTTCGTGGCACCATTGGCGCCATGCTGACAAGTCGGTGCGTGATCGCGTGTTCCATCCTGTTGACGGCTCAGCTATCCGCTCAGGACTGGCCGCAGTGGCGCGGGCCGAATCGAGACGGTGCAGTCGCGTCGTTTCGTGAGCCGTCGCCGTGGCCGGACACACTCAAGCAGCAATGGAAAGTGGAAGTCGGGCTCGGCTATGCCACACCGCTGGTGGTGGGCCAGCGCGTTTACCTGTTTACGCGCCAGGGCGAAGACGAAGTGATGACCGCCTTGGACGCAGCCACAGGCAAGGTGATCTGGCGCACCGCGTATCCGGCGCCGTTTCAGATGTCGGGCGCCACCGCCCGTCATGGCCCGGGGCCGAAATCCACGCCGACGTATGCCAACGGCCGCCTCTTCTCGCTCGGAATGTCGAACATCGTGACCGCCTTCGACGCGGGCAGCGGCAAGCAACTGTGGCAGAAGCCGGCAACCAAGGCACAGCCGATTTATCACACGGCGATGTCGCCAGTCGTCGATGGCAATGTGGTGATCGTGCACATCGGTGGACCTGGTGACGCGGCGTTGACGGCGTTCGATGTTGCAAGCGGCGACGTGCGCTGGACCTGGACCGGCGACAGTCCCGCCTACGGCTCGCCAATCGTGGTCGATCTGGCGGGCACGCGCCAGGTCGTCACGTTTACTCATCGCTCGCTGGTTGGCGTTTCCGTGTCGAGCGGCGAGCTGCTCTGGAGCAGGCCGTTTCGAACGCCCTCGGATACGAGCGCCCAAACACCGATCCTTTTCCGCGACACGCTCATCCAAACCGGCCGGGAAAATGGCGTCACCGCGTTCCGCGTCGTGCGGCGCGACGGTGCCATGACGACGGAGGATGTCTGGCAGACCAAAGAAGTGGCGTTGTACATGACCAACGGTGTCGTCGCCGATGATGTGTTCTACGGCCTATCGCATCTCAACGCCGGTCAGTACTTCGCGCTCGATCTCACCACCGGCAAGGTGCTGTGGAAGAGCGAGCCGCGGCAGGCCGAAAACGCCGCTATGGTGAGAGCCGGCAATGCCATCTTTGCGCTTGAAGACGACGGTGAGATGGTCGTGATGAAAGCGAGCCGTAGCGGAATGGAGGTGATCAGGAGGTACGATGTGGCCGATAGTCAGACGTGGGCCCAGCCGGCGATCTCCGAGAATCGCGTGTATGTGAAAGATGTTGGCCATCTCACGCTTTGGGCATTGACGTCCTGATTCCGCATCATGCCAACCTGGGCGGTTGGCGTTCTCGCATGCAGCGGCGGCGCGGACGCTGTTTGAGCGAGCGCGGCGCACCTGAAGGTGCGCCACTACAAAGGTTGAATGGCGGTCGGCGCACCTAAAGGTGCGCTACGAAGCGCGAGCGTTGATGGCCTCGATATAGCGTTTGTCTCTCTTGCGCGACGCAATGTCGCGAACGGTTCGCCCGTCCTTGCCGGGAACATCGGGATTGGCACCGTGCGTCAGCAGCAGCTTGAAGACATCGACGTCGTAGCCCTTTTCGAGTGCAGTGTGCAGTGGTGTGCGACCGTCGAACGCGGCGATGTTGGGATTCGCGCCGAGGCGAAGCAGCACCTTGAGCGTCTGCAGCCGACGTCGGGCCAGCTCCGGCTTGCCCTCGATGCCGCGGTCGAGCACGGCGATCGCCATATGCAGCGGCGTGGCGCCCACGATCTCGTCGAGATCGGCGCCATGCTCGACGAGGTCGGGGATGATGTCGGCGTTGCCCCACCATACGGCGGCAAAGAGCGCCCCCGGCTTCGCGCCCTGTTGCAAAAAGAATCTCGCCAGGCGGTTGTTTTGCGCACGCGCGACGGCGAAAAACACGAGCGAGATCTCCGCCGCGTCTTCTTCGCCGTCTTCACCAGGCGCGGTCGTGTGAATCGCACGCGGATCGAAACCGCCGTTGACCAACCACTTCGCGAGCCGCAGTTGCCGCTCGGCCGTGTCGGGATCGCCCACCGTCGGGCGCTTGCAGCAGACCTGGAGCAGGTTCAGCCCTTTTTCATCCCGCAGCTCGCGCAGTTCGGGCCTGGCTTTCAGAATTTCGCGCACGCGCCCGAGATCGAATGTCTTGATCGCGTCGACGAGCGCGGTCTTGCTCATGGGCGGACGAGGAACGCCTGCGCGCGTTGAAGTTCCGCGCGTGTCCCATCGCCGGTCTTCGCCAGCGCGATCAGCTTGCCGTAATAGTCGGCGGCCGCCTGGCGATCGCCCGCGGCTTCGGCGGCGCGCGCGGCGCCGTACAAACCACGATAGCGGTTCGGCGTCTGCTTCAAGGCGGGTTGATATTCGGCAAGGGCCGCGGCTGCTTGTCCACCCTCGAGCAGGAGATCACCAAGCAGCTCGCGCAGCGGATAGAGCCGGTTCTCCATTGCCACGTGTTTGAGGCTGCCGTCCTCGCTGTCAGCCGCTTTCCGCATCAGTGCGACCGCTTCCTCGCGCGCACCCTCGTGCTGCGCTACCCAGGCCGATACGGCGAAGATTTGCTCCTCCGTGCGATCCGCCCAATAGCGTTCACCCGATTTCTCGAGCGCCGCGTGCAGCCCGCGCATCGCCTCGATCTCGGCGCGTGCTTTCGCCGCGTCGCCCCTTCGTGCCGCGCCCAATCCGCGTGTGAACCGTGTCAACGAATCAGCCTGCGGAGACTTGCTGCCCGACACCGGCAGCGCCGCGGCCGCGGCCCAATCGCCTCGTTCGAGCACGTAGCGTGCCGGCATCGCCGCGCGCGCGGTGTCATCGCCGACGTTTCGCGGCCGGTCGCCTCGCGGCGGCGTCTTCAGCGCCGTGTCGATCAACGCGCGCGCCTTTGCGTCCTGCGCGAGCTGCAAGTGCGCGTACACCGTGAAGTCGGCGGCATGGTAATAGTCGGGCTGAATCTCGAGTGCGGACAGGTTGGACTTGATCGAGTCTTCCCACAACCCTGTCATCGAATAGATATGCGCCGGCATGTGACGGGCGTGCGGGACGGCTGGCGCGATGTCGGCATACCGGCGCGCGGCGGGAATGCCTTTCTCGGCGAGCGGCGCGAAGTCGTAGGCGTGAATCAAATAGTGCGTGATGCCGGGGTGCTGCGGGTTTTGCAGATACAGCTTTTCGAGAATGGCCGCCGACTTGAACTGGTTGGCATAGGTGAGATCGGTTTTTGGCGCGGAAGCCTGTAACGTGAGCGCGTAGTACACCTGCGCCTCGAAATCGTCTGGATAGCGTTCAGACAGCTCTCGCATCGCTTTGTTGTAGGCGAGAAGGCGAGCCTCCACCGGTAGCTTGTCGAAGTCGCGAAAATACGTGCGTATCGCGTCGAGCCAGTCGCGTTCGCGCGGTGTCCTGGCGGGCACGGCGCGGGCCCGCTCGAGCATGTCCCACGCGCTGCGTGCGGCGTCCGCCGATGGTGGCGCGGAGAGCGTGTTGCCGAGCAGATCAAGAGCGATGCCCCAATACGCTATCGCGCACGACGGGTCGCGCTCGAGCACACCGCGGAACGTCTTGCCGGCGTAGTTGAACCAGTACGAGTGCAGCATCGCGACGCCGCGCTCGAACTCCTGCTGCACCGCGGGACTGCACGAGGTTGGAAAAGGGACTTTGCCGAGCTGGTCGTGTTGATGCTGCGCCGACCACGTGTGTGGGGCGGTGAGCAGAAACAGGGCGAGCGACAAGCCAGTGCTGCGCATAGGCGCATTATGCGCGACCGGACGCGGAAAAACGCTTGACTGTTCGACGATTGGCGGCGACCGTTCCGAGCGGGCCTGTGTTGCAAAAAAGCCGGTGACAAAGGCAACCACTTTCATGAAATCGGTGTCTAAAATTCGAATCCTTTTGTAGTGATGCGATCGTCCTCTTCGGGAGAGCCTGAATGCGACGCTTTGTCCCTGCGCTCGTCACAGTCGTGGTCGTCATCCTCGGGTTCATCGTTCGCGTTGAGCAGCCCACACTCGCCCAAGCGCGTGACGCCGCTCGCGTTCTCGCCGCAGCACGCGAGGCGCTCGGCGGTGAGGCAAAGCTGAGCGCAGTCAAAACCTTGATCGCCAACGGCCGTACGCGCCAGGTGCGAGGGGAGAACCTTGTTCCCATCGAGTTCGAGATTCAGCTGGAATTGCCGGACAAATACTCCCGGCGCGACGAGTTTCCCGCGCAGGACAGCGGACCGTCGACCGCCGGATTCAACGGCGACGATCTCGTCCTCATTCCTCGACCGCCACCGCCACCCTCGCGCGCGGGCGCGGCACCGCCGTCACCCGAGCAGCAGCAGGCGGCAATGCGCGCGCGGCTGGTCGCCGCAAAGCAGGATTTTGCGCGATTGATACTCGCGCTGTTCGCAACGTCGGTCAGCAGTTTTCCTCTCACGTTCAGCTACGCGGCGCAAGCCGAGGCACCGCAAGGCAAAGCCGACGTGATCGACGTGAACGGGCCGATGAATTTCGCGGCGCGTCTGTTCGTTCACGCGGAGACGCACCTGCCGATCATGTTGACGTGGCAGGCTCCGGCGGGGCGCGGACCTAGTGGAGCGCCGCCGGGTGAACCGCCACCCGGTGCATCACCATCCGCCGGACCGCCACCCGGTGCGCCGCCATCAGGCGCGGTGGCGCGCGGCGGTCCGCCTTCCAGCGCGGCCCCTGCCGGCCCGCCTCCTGCTGTCGAGCAGCGCCTGTTCTTTGCTGATTACCGCGAAGTGGATGGTGTGAAGTTTCCGTTTCGGATTCGACGTGCGGCCGGCGCCGACACCACGGAAGAGACGACGTTCGATCGCTTTCGCATCAACGCCAAACTCGATCCGCGGCGCTTTGAGACGGAACCCAGGTGACGGCGCGTCAGAGATAGCCGGCTCCGCCGGAGTTTCCAGGTATCGGCTTCCAGTGCAAAGTTGGACGTATCAGTTCGCGAATCACCTTTGAACTGGCAACTGGCAACTGGACAAGGAACACACCATGCGTTCACTGATCGTTGCGCTCAGTCTGTGTTTTTTCCTTGTAGCCGTGCCGGCGCGCGCGCGCGGCGAGCAAGGCGGTCCCAGCGGCACGTTGCAGGTTACCGTGGTCGACTCCACAGGCGCCGTGATCGTCGGCGCCACGGTCACTGTCACCGGCGCAGATGACGCCACAAAGGGTGCGACTCTGACCCCGGTGCAAACGTCGGCGCAGGGCGTGGCGACCATCACTCGTCTGATGCCGGGCCGCTATTCCGTGCAGGCGGAGTTTCCCGGATTCGAAACCGGACGGCTTGCCGAAGTTCGCGTTCGCAACGGCGACAACAAGCAGGTGATGCTGCTGCAGATCGAAGGCGTCAAACAGGCCGTCGTCGTCGAGCAAAACCGACAGGCTGCGGCTGCCGATCCCCGCGGCCCCTCTTTCGGTACCACGCTGACGCGCGAGCAGCTCGAGGCGCTGTCGGACGATCCCGAGGTCTTACGCCAGCAATTGCAGGACATGGCCGGTCCCGGGGCGGTAATCAAGGTGGACAGTTTCGAAGGAAGCGCACTACCGCCGAAATCGCAAATTCGATCGATTCGTATCTCGCGCGATCAATTCGCGGCGGAATATCACAGCGCCGGCGGCACACAAATCGAGATCATCACGCAGCCTGGTCTCGGCCCGATCCGCCTCAACACGGGCCTCAGGTTTCGCAGCGCGTCGCTTAGCGGCCGTAACGCCCTGACCGGCGCGATTCCCCCCGAGCAATTTCGTAACTATTCGCTGGGAGGCGGCGGTACGCTAATCAAGAACAAGAGCTCCTTCGGGTTCTTCATCAACGGAACCGACTCGTACGACACCCCGAACATCAACGTCGCGTTGCCCAGCGGCACACGGTCGGAGCCGCTTGCGATTCGGTCGCCGCGAGAAAACGTCAACGTGTTCGCCAACGTTGACTACGCACTCACGCTGGATCAAACGCTCCGCTTCGGATTCAACATGGAGCGCAACGACAATCGCAACCTCGGGATTGGCCAGTTTGACGGAGAGGCAAGGGCCTTCTCAACCGAGAGCACGTTCGGGCAATTCCGCGCGCAGCAGATCGGGCCGCTCGGACGTCGTGCGTTCACGCGCACCCGGCTGCAGTACTCGTGGTTCGATACCGATTCATTCTCCGCGCTCGAGGCGCCCACCATTCGCGTCAACGACGCGTTCACGAGCGGCGGGGCACAGGTGGCGGGAGGCCGTCATTCGCGCACGCTGACGATCGCCGCCGATCTCGACTACGTGCGCGGTATTCACACGTGGAGGACTGGCCTGCTGTTCGACGCCGCGCGCTGGCGGTCGGACGATACGTCGAACTACCTGGGCACCTATACGTTTGAGAGCCTCGAGGCGTTCGAAGCCGGCCGGCCGCGAAGCTATACACGCCGCATCGGTGACCCGAACATCCGCTATCAGAATTACCAGGGCGCCCTCTATGTTCAAGACGACGTGCGGGTGCGGCGCAATCTGACGCTCAGCGGCGGCATGCGCTTCGAGGCGCAAACGCACGTCTACGATTTCGACAACGTGATGCCGCGGCTTGGCATCACGTGGGCTCCGTTTGCCGCCGGTCAAACAACCCTACGTGCGAGCTGGGGCATCTTCCACGATTGGCTGGGCAACAATACCTACGAGCAAACGCTGCGCGTCGACGGATTCCGCCAGCGCGAGATTGACATCATCGATCCGCCTTATCCGGATCTCCTTTATGTCGCGGATCCGCTTGGTTTCGCGGCAGCCACACCGCCCGTCAACCGCTACTTTCTCGGTGAAGACCTCGTGCTGCAGCGAACCTCGAGGCTGAGCTTCGGCATCGATCAACGTCTGGCCAGGGCCGTACAATCGAGCGCGATTTACAGTTATACGCGCGGCGGTGCCTTTGCGCGCGGACGCAATCTGAACGCGCCGGTTGACGGTGAACGACCAGATCCGGCGTTTGGCAACATCGTTGAAGTCGTTTCCGACGCGAGCTCCCGGCAGCATCAGTTGCAGCTCAATGTCACCGCCAACCCCGGCGCGTTATTGCCGATCGCAAACGCCAGAAGCGCACCGCTCGTGAACTTCAGACGCACGACCGTGTTCTTCAATTACACGTACTCGTCATCTCGAAACAACACGGACGGACCGTTCAGTCTGGCGCCTCTCGGTGGTCTGGATTTGGAATGGGGACCCGCCAACGGCGATGTTCCCCATCGCCTCAACTTCACCATCAACAATCAGATCGTCAAAAACCTGCTGGTCAGCTTCAATCTCAACGGCAACAGCGGCGCACCGTACACGATCCGAACCGGCCGCGACGACAACGGCGACCTTGTGTTCAACGATCGACCGGAGGGCGTCGGCCGCAACAGCGAACGTGGGGCGACGCACTGGTCCATCAACGGGATGATCGGTTATGGATTTGCGTTCGGCCGGGCGGGCGGCGGGCCACCAGGAATTGCCGTGATCGGGGGCGGCGGCGCACCTGTCGTTCAATCGGTCGATCTCGGTCCACGTTATCGTCTCCAGTTTTTCGTCCAGAGCCAGAACGTGACCAATCACGCCAACTACATTGCCTACAGCGGCACGATGAACTCGCTATTCTTTGGCAGGCCTACGAGTGTGGCGCCCACGCGAAAGGTGGAAGCCGGAATGAACTTTAGTTTCTAGCACAACTGATCCCCAGCCCGCCGTCGTCTTCGAGTCTCTCGACGAACGACTCTGGCAGCTCAGCCAGCTCGTCCGTTGAAAGGGGTAGGTAACCTGTTCGCCCTGAACACGCTCGGCAGCGTTCTGTCCACGAACAGGTCCCAACTGGTGCGTTTTCTGCAGCAGGGCAGACGCGCATCATGCCGGTCGCACCGTCAGAAGCAGGGGCCACGCACCGATTGCGATCGCGTCTCTTCAGATTCCTCGCGATCTTTGCGATGGTTCTCGGTGTGTTCGTCCTCGCCCTCATCGGGGCCCTACATGCGCCGGCCGGCAAACGATTTGTACTCTCTCAAGTCACGAACGTTCTCGCGAAGCGACAAATTGACCTGAATGCAGACGGTCTCACCTACAACCTGTTCGACCTGTCACTTGCCTTGCGCAACATCAAGGTCCGTTCGGTAGTGGGGCCTGAGGCGCCGCCATTTGCGGTCATCTCGGGCGTCAGGCTGGACATACGCCTGTGGCCACTCGTGCGAGGCCGCTACGAGATCGAGTCGGGCGAGGTGGATGGCATTGCGATTCATTATTTTATCGACGAGCGCGGGCTCGACAATCTGCCGCGGCCGATTGGCGACACGGACGAACAAGAGACGCCTCCGAACTACCTCATCTCTAAGCTGATCGTCACCAACGCCAACGTGCGATATGAGAACCGGGCACGCGACATCGACGTGACACTTCCGATTTCGAATCTCGAGGTCAACGGCGATCGCTTCAGCGACCGCCATGTCATCACCGTACAAAGCGCAGGCGGCTCCGCTCGGATGCAGGAGCGCCGGGTCCACCTCGATAGCCTGGCTGGCTCCATCGATCTTGGCGAGGACGACGTGCGTGTCGAACAGCTCGCTCTGGACACCGAGGGATCGCGCCTGACCCTGAGCGGCACCGTGCGTGATTTCGCCGAGACCGCGCAGGCTGATTTGGCGCTTCGTGCTCGTCTCGATGCGTCCAGGGCGGCGACCGCAGCGCGGCTCGCGGAAAAGGTGAGCGGCATCATCGAGATCGACGGCACCGCGAAGGGCAAGCTCGCTGCGCCAACTCTGCAGGCGCAGATTCGCGGTTCCGACGTTCAATTCCGCAACGTTGATCGGGTGCAGTTGGCGGCGACGGCGACCTACGACATGACCGATCAGCGCGTCGAGCTCTCGCGTGTCGACGTCCGGTCGCCTGTTGGTGCGATTGCCGGTGAGGGTTCGATCGCAACGGCTGGGTCTGGCCCATCACATCTGCGCGCGGCCGTGTCGAGCCTCGATGCGGCGGCAGCCGTACGGCTCTTCAACTTGCCATACGCGATCGCGAGTCGCGCCGATGCACGTGTCGATGCGAAGTGGACGGGCCTCGATTACCTGGCGGCGACAGGCTCGGCTGATGCCACTCTTGTGGCAACAAGAGGGGACGCCGAGCCGTCGGTGCTGCCTGTTAGCGGCCGCCTGCACGTCGATGCCGCGCCTGGTCGCATCGCAGCTGCGGTGAATGCGCTGCGGGTGGCGGGCGCCGACGTGAACGGCCTCGTCGCTCTTCGCGATCGGCGGCAACTGCAGGGCAGTCTTCAAACGCGTATCGCGGACGTTGGCCAGACTATACGGAGCGCAGAGGCATTTCTTGGGCGACGCACAGGGTCGCCAACGCCTGTCGCGGTGCGCGGCACAGTGGACGCACAGGCGAGGGTGGGGGGCACGCTGCAATCGCCGGCAGTATCAGCACACGTCAACGCGCCCGCCCTCTCGCTCGGAGCCGCCGACGGTCTTGCGCTGACGAGCGACATCGGCTACACGCCTGCTGCTCTACGGATCGATCGCGTCGATCTTTTGTGGGGCGACGCGACGGCGTACGCGACGGGCCGGATTGGCTTGATGGGCGCGCGGCCTCTCGACGTCAGCATCAAGGCTGACGCACTCGACATTCCGCAACTACTTGCAGCGTTCAATCAAGCGACAGCGCCCGTGACGGGTAGCATTTCATTGCAAGCCGCGACGTCTGGAACTCTATCGCGTCCCGTTTCAACCATCAGTCTTCAGGCGATCAACCTGTCTGCTTTCAAAGAAACGCTGGGGACATTTGACGCCAGCGCTTCCGTGGTGGGACAGGAAGTGAACGTCAACCGCGCGGAGTTGACGAAACCGCAGCCCGGTGGTGATGGGCACATCGTTGCGACCGGCAGATACAATGTCGCGTCCCGCTCCTACACGTTCGATACTCGATCCGACAACGTCCAGCTGCTCACGGCGACTTTGCCAGACGGGCTGCCGTTGAGAGGCGCCGTCACGCTCACCGCAAACGGTTCTGGCACGGTCGCGGATCCGACGGCGAACGCAAACCTCGCGGTCAACGACTTGCGCCTCGGCGACTATGACCTTGGCACAGTCCTCGCCCATGCTGTGGTCGCCAGCCAGCAGGCGACCATCAAGGCGGCAGCCGAGCGTTTCCGCTTGCATGCGAACGCCAACATCGGTGTGCAGCGTCCTTACCCGACTGCGGCTAATATCCAGATCGAGGATCTCGATCTCGCGACGATTCCCGCGAACCTCCAAACGCCGTTGCAAGGGCAACTGCGTGCGCGGGTCGAAGCCACAGTCGACCTGGCTGCGCCGGAACGCGGACGCGCTACGGCAAACATCGACGCGTTTTCCGGCGCCTGGAACGGTCAGCCGTTCAGCATCGATACGCCCGCACTCTTGCGCTATGCGGAAGAGCGGCTGCAGATCGATCGCCTCCGCGGCAACGCGCAGGATTCGACGATTACAGTAAGCGGTGAGCTTCCGCTGACGACACGTGCGGAGGAAGGCGAGCTGCAGATCGACGCACGTGCGAATCTCGCAACGCTCACGAAGTACGTGCCGGCCGAGTCGGCCATCAGCGGCGATGGTGCTCTGGTCGTGGCCGGCACCGTTCGCGGGACGCTCGCGGCAATTGATCCCGATCTGGTCGTCACCATCGAGAATGGCTCACTGCGCACGCCGCAGATCGACCCGGGCCTGTCGAATGTGCAGCTTCGCGCCCGCATGGTCGGTGGTGAGGCCAACATCGAACAGCTTGCCGCCAACTGGGGAGCAGCGAGGATTGAGGCCGTTGCGCGGGTGCCGCTCGAAGTGGTCCCCCAGCTCCCGGTTGAGATTCCACGCAAAGGTGGGCCGGCAAGTTTCAAAGCAACCCTCCGCAATCTCGATCTTGCGACGGTGCCCGGCGCGCCGGCCGGGCTAACTGGCCAGATCGCGCTCGATGCCCAACTACAAGCAACGCGCGCCGCACTCGAAGCGATCGAGGGGCAGCTGACGTTTCCCGAACTGCAGTTCGCGTTCCGCGGATTGACACTCGCGCAGCAGCAGCCTGTGGCGGTCGAGATTGCCGGTGGCACGGCGAGCGTCCAAACGCTGGACCTGTCGGGAACGGCTGGTGCGCTGGCGGCAGGCGGTTCGGTGAGCCTGGTGGGCGAGCGCGCACTCGACCTGACCGCGAAGGGGAACTTGAATGTCGGGGCGGTCACGTTATTTACCGATCGGGTCCGCGCGGAAGGTCAATCCACGATACAGCTCACCGCTGGCGGCACCATGTCGTCCCCAGACGTGCGCGGCTCCATCGACGTGAACAATGCAACGGTCGTGTCCGAGGAGCCGAACATCGTTGCTGAAGCAGTGAGCGCGCGAGTGGATATGGAAGGGCCGCGCATGACGCTGTCGACTCTGACCGCGAATGTGAACGGCGGAACGCTGAACGGGTCGGGCTTCGTGGCGCTCGGCGCAGGCGGCGTGCGCGACCTCGATCTGCAAGTTGAAACGCACGACTTTGCGTTCGACGCGCCGCTCGAACTGCGCAGCTTGTCCGATGCGAATCTGCGCGTCACCCGGCGCGGGGAAGAGTTCCTCGTGGATGGGCAGGTCACCATCACCGAAGCTGGTCTGACCGACGACATCAACTTGGACCAGGGTCTTCTTGCTTCGATCGGCGAGCCGCGCAAGTTAGATTTGACTGAGGAGCGGAACCCGTTCATCGAACGCGTCCGCTTCAACGTCAACGTGGACACGGCGACGCCGATTCTGATCGACAACAACCTGGCACAAGCGGAGGTCACAACCGACTTGCGGGTCGTCGGCACCCCCTACGAACCCGGTCTCACCGGGCAACTCACCGTGCAGGAGGGCGGGCAACTGACATTGAACGAGCGCCGATACCGAGTCGAGCGCGGCGAGATCGTGTTTCTCGACGAACGCCGCATCGCGCCATCGTTTGACCTGGCGCTTACCACGTCGGCGCAAAACTATGACATCAGCGTCTTGGTGTCGGGCACGCCCGACGACACGGAGACTGTGCTGAGGTCGGATCCCGAGCTACCCGAGCCCGACATCATGGCGCTGCTGGTAACAGGCCGAACGGTCGACGAGATGCGTGGCGAGGAATTCGAGGTGGCGCGTGAGCAAATGTTGTCGTATATGGCTGGGCGTCTTGGCTCCCGCCTCGGTCGCGGAGTCGAACGTGCTACTGGACTGAGCGAGGTCCGAATCGAGCCAAATTTAATCGCGAACGAAACCGATCCGACGGCGCGACTGACGGTTGCGCAGGAACTCACCGACCAGCTTCAGCTCGTCTATTCGACGAATCTCACCGACAGCAGCGATCAGATCTGGGTCGCTGAGTACGACATCACGCGCCGTTTTCAGACTCGGACCACTCGCCAAAGTGACGACACCTATCGTCTGGACGTCCATCACGACCTTCGCTTTGGCGGCGTCCCCGCTCCTACTCGGCAACGACGCGAGCGCCCGGTAGTTGCACGCGTCGAGATCAGCGGCGATGCGGCGGCCGATGAACCGATTCAGAAGCTGTTCAAAGTGGAAGCCGGGGACGAGTTTGATTTTTTCGCCGCGCGTCGTGGCGTCGAGCGCGTCCAACGGTTCTATTTCGAGCAGGGCCGGCTTCAGTCGCGCGTCCGTCTCGAACGGGAACTGTCGGATGGCCCGGTGAGCCTGCGACTCCGCGTCGTACGGGGACCGAGAGTGGAGCCGCGCTTCGAGGGGGCGGCACCGCCGGCAAACGTGATCGACGACGTTCGCAAACAGTGGCAGCGGGGCGTGTTCGACGCGCAACGCGCGGATGATGGTGCCGAAGTGCTGCGCGCGTGGCTCATGCAGGACGGCCACTTGCAAGCGAAGGTGTCCTACGTGATCGATGAGGTCAGCGCCGACCAAAGGCGCGTGCTCTTTCGCATGGAACCGGGGCCGCGCTCTGCGAAAGTCATGCTCGTATTCGAAGGGGTCTCTGGCATCAAGCCCAAGGAGCTCGATCGCATCATCGAGGATCAGAAACTCGAACAGCAGCTTTTCACCGATCCGACCGTCGTCACCGAGCTGCTCGAACGCTACTACCGCGAGCAGGGCTTCCTCATCACCGCCATTGCCAAGCCTCGGTATGAGTTCAGCGGCACCATCGCGCGAGTCGTGCTCCCGGTCAACGAAGGTCCGCGCTTCACGATTCGGGAGCTTCGGACGTCCGGCACGTCGGTCTTTGACACCACATTGCTGATCGGCGAACTGCCGCTGAAGGTCGGCGATCCGTTTCTGCCGGGGGCGGCGGAAAATGCACGGCAACGCATCCGACAGCTCTACTGGAGGCGCGGCTACAACGATGTGCGGGTGGAGTACGAACTCGCCATGGATCGCAAGGCTGGTCAGCTCGACGTGACCTTTGGCGTCAAAGAGGGACCGCAGACAGTCGTTGCCGACATCGTCATTGAAGGCAATCAGAAGACCAGCGAGCGACTCGTGAGAGAGCAGCTCGAGCTGTCGTCCGAACAGCCGCTCGACCTGTCGGCGCTGAGCCGATCGCGGCGCAACCTGTATGACACAGGTGCGTACTCCGTTGTTGACGTGACGCGGAAGCCGCTTGCCGGCGACGTTTCAGCTGCTGCATCACCGGATTCGCGAACACCATTGGCAGATGCCGCGGATCAAAAGCCCGTGCGTATCAATGTGGCGCTCCGCGAAGAGCAACCGTTTCAACTTCGCTATGGTGCGTCGTTTGATACCGAACGCGGGGTTGGCGGCTTGCTGGACATTTCGAACCACAATTCGCTCGGCAAGGCGCGGGTGGTGGGGCTGCGCGGGCGCTACGACAGCCAACTACACGAGGCGCGTCTCTACATGAGCCAGCCTACGCTGCGGTACTTTCCTGTGGAGCTCACCGCGGCTCTCTTTTACCGCGAAGAGCGCCATCCGGTCACGGACGTGACCAATCCCTTTAACATCGATCGTTTGGGTGCGTCGCTGCAGGGCGAAACCAAGCTGCGCAACTCGTACGTGTGGAGCTACGGTTACCGGTATGAACGCGCGCGCACGTTCGATCCGGCGCCGGGTGGCGTGCTCGATCGCACGGCAACTGTTTCTCCGCTGACGACTACCTTCATGCGCGAGACGCGCGACGAAGTGCTCGACGCCAGCAAAGGCGCGTTCATGTCGCAGGCCTTTGCGTATTCGCCGTCGTGGCTTGGATCGGATGCGACCTATATCAAGTACTTTGGGCAGTACTTTCATTACTTTCCGCTGCAGCCGGAGCGGCGCAGGCCGTTCACCAACGAAATTCTGCGGCCGCGTCTCGTCTACGCGGCTGGCGTCCGCATTGGTCTGGCCCACCCGATCGACAGCGTCGTTCCGGAGAGCGAGCGCTTTTTCGCCGGTGGGAGTACGACGCTCCGCGGATTTGCGCAAAACGCTGTTGGCCCCATCGGCCCAGACGGCATTCCGCTGGGTGGCCAAGCTGTGCTCATCATCAACAACGAATTGCGCTTTCCGCTCATCGGCATCTTTGACGGGGTTGCCTTTTCCGACATTGGCAACGTCTTTCGAGAAGTGTCTGATTTCTCATTGACCGACTTGCGCAAATCGGCCGGCGTCGGTCTGCGCGTGCGTACACCCTGGTTTCTTCTGAGAGGGGACTACGGGTTCGTGCTCGATCCCCGCGCGGGCGAACGGCGCAGTCGCTTTTACTTCAGTATCGGGCAGGCATTCTGATCGGTGGGACCGCTGCGCGAAAAAGGGGTCTGACCCCTTTTTTTCTGGGCACCGTGACTGGCCCATCGCAACAAGGGAGTCGGCCGAATGACATATCCTCCCTCGAAACTCGAGATCGCCGAACGTCTGGTCAACGACGTGACGGTGCTCAACCTCAGCGGCGAAATTACCGTCGACGATGGGGACATTAAGTTTGGCACGCATGTCGACGAGCTGATCAAGAACGGACGGACGAAAATCGTCGTGGACCTTTCGAAGGTCACCTACATCGACAGCGCCGGTGTTGGGATGATGGTCGCGGAGTTGAAGAAAGTGCGGCAGAACGGCGGCGCGATGAAACTGTCACAGTTGACGGCTCGCAGCCATCACCTGCTTGCGCTGATGAAGCTCAAGCTCGTGTTCGACATTTTCGCCGACGAACAAGCCGCCGTGCGCAGCTTCGATTGGGGACTCCGACTCTAGAGCCTCACCTCCGAACGTACGTTCCTTACAAGGTTCCTTACATTGGGTTCCTCACGTAGGTTCACGAGGGTTCCTTACGAAGGTTCCTTACGTCGGTTCCTCACGGACGTTCACGCGGGTTCGTCAACGGCGGTTCCTCACGAAC
>JBKPDL010000205.1:0-31611 GCA_046727855.1 Acidobacteriota bacterium | reverse complement strand
AGTCCGCGCACTTCGCTTCCCGTTGGCAGCGCTACTTCGACACCCGCGCTGACGATGCGCGTTCGCGCGGCGTCTGCGCCCAGGACATACTTCAGCGCGAGCTCGACGTCGCCGATGCCGCGTCGCGGCGTGCCTCCCGTGTCGTGGCGCGACAACGGCACGGCGGCCTCCCACATCGCGCGACGTCCGAAGCGCCGCTCGTAGAGCGCCACGAAATCCACATCGGTGTGACTCTCGTCGGGCTCGGATTCCGCCTTCCGATGCGTGATGAACGGCAGCAGCAGGAATTCGTTTTCGGGGAACGCCTTCTCCGTAAAAATCGGCCGCGGGAAGTTCATGTTCCCATGCGGCCAGCCGCGTTCTTTGCAGAAGCCGCGCATGTGCTCGACGAACTCGTGCACTTGCTCAGGCGTCAGTGTGTCGCCGAACGCGGGCATCTGCGAAGAGAGGCCAACAGCGGGGCCGCCCTTTGCGATCGCAAGCTCCCAATCCGCGTCCGGCTCGGCCGTTGCAACCTTGCACTCAGTGAAATCGAGCGGCTCGACCGTGACCGTGGGCTCGTTGACTTTGCCGGACCCGTCGAGTGCGTGGCAGCGTGCGCACCACTCGTTCCACATCTCCGGAATCGTCGTAGGTACCGCTTGCGATGCGGTCAGCAGAGCTGCAACGACGCTCGCGCCAATCACCTTCGAGAATATGCCGGAAGGTGCAGCGTCTCTCCAAACCTGAGAATCAGTTGCAATACGGTCGCGCTACCGTTTCAAATGAAACGGAACACTCGTGACGATCACATTTGGTCGAAAGAGCAGTGCGCCCTTAATCAGCAGTGCGCTCTGGTTGTGAAACAAGTGATGCCACCATCGAGCAGGGATGAATTCAGGCAGGACGACGGTAATGTAGTCGTCTGGACGCTTCGCATCGATCTGATCGATGTATTCGAGCAGCGGCTCCATCAACGATCGGTAGGGCGACTCGAGCACGACAAGCGGCACACCTTGTCCCCACTTGCCCCAATCGCGCTGCAGCTGTGCGGCCGTATCGGGTTGGAGACTCACATAGATCGCGTGCACGTCGGCCGATAATGTCTTGGCATATTCGACGGCCGTGGTCACGGCGCGGTGCACGCCGCTAATTGGAACCAGCACCGTGTTGTGCACGCGACCACCAGGCGTCCAACGATTGAGTGACAACTGCTTGGCCACGTGCGCATAGTGGCGGCGCGTCAGGCGGAAGAAGACGACGTGGATCGGAATCAGGAGCAGGATGATCCACGCACCCTCACGCGACTTGGTGATGGCCACCACGAGCAACACCACGCCGGTGACGATGGCGCCGACGCCGTTGATCAGCGCGCTGGTCTTCCATCCCGGCCCGCGAAGCCGTCGCCAGTGCACGACCATTCCCGCTTGGGAGAGCGTGAACGATACAAATACGCCGATCATGTAGAGCGGAATCAGCGCATGCGTATCGCCGCCGAATGCAATCAGGAGCAGAGCCGCGAAGCAACTCAAGCCGACAATCCCGTTGGAAAATGCGAGCCGGTCACCTTGATTCATCAGTTGGCGGGGTAGATAGCGATCGCGCGCAAGGATGGACGCGAGGCGTGGAAAGTCGGCGTACGCGGTATTTGCCGCCAGTACAAGGATGAGCATCGTTGCAACTTGCACAAAGTAGTACGGCAACCCGCGCCCGCCGAAGACGCCGCGCGCGAGTTGGGAAACAACGGTCTCTTCCTCGCTCGGGATGACGTGGTACGCGTGCGCCAGCAGCGTGATACCAGTGAACATCGTGATCGACAGCACCGCCATCATCAGCATCGTCGCGGCGGCGTTCTTGGCTTCCGGCGGTCTGAAAGCCGGGACTCCATTCGAGACCGCCTCGACACCTGTCATCGCTGTGCAGCCGTTGGAGAACGCCGTGAGCAGCAAAAGCAGCGTCAACGGCTCACCAGTTGACGCGACTGGTGCAGCGGGAATCACCGCCTCGATGTTGCCGCTGGTAACACGCCAGATGCCGACCACGATCAAACCGAGCAGGCTCACGATGAAGAAGTATGTCGGCGCTGCGAAGATGCGGCCGGACTCGCGGATGCCGCGCAGGTTCCCGACCATCAGGATCAAAACGAACCCAAGTGTCAACTCGACGCGATTGAGGTGCCACTGTGGAAAAGCCGACGTGATCGCCGCGACACCGGCGGCAATGCTCACGGCGACCGTGAGCACGTAGTCGATGAGGAGCGCGGCTGCGGCGACCAGACTGGGCAATTCGCCGAGGTTCTCGTGCGCGACGATGTACGCGCCTCCGCCGCCCGGATACGCGTGAATCGTCTGGCGGTAGGAGAACACCACGATTGCGAGGATCGTCGCGATGACGAACGCGATCGGAGAGGCCAGCCCTAACGCCGCCACGCCCGACAGAATCAGAACGCGAAGAATCTCCTCCGTCGCGTAGGCGACCGATGAGAGCGGATCCGATGAGAGAACGGCAAGTCCAGTAAATCGTGACAGGCGCTCGTGATGGGCGAGATGTGACGGAATCGGCCGGCCGACGAGGATTTGTTTGAGCTGGGAAAGAACGCCTTCTTCTGGCACGCGATTTCACTGATATCCCGAAAGCGCATAAAGAAACCGTAAGAACCTTACGACTTCTTTATGTCGCGCTTTAGCCTCATTTCAGGCGTTGTCTGCGTCCACGACGACGGGATTCAACAGCGTTGATGTCGGTGCGATGCGCGCCACGAGCCTGCTCGCACTCATCATCTGATGTTCATCGGGGCGTCGCCCGGCGGCACTGGTGGAGGCATCAAGACGACAACGTTCGGCGCCATCGTTCTCGACGCGGTCGCGGTATTGCGCGGAGGCGACGACGCGGTCGCGTGGAAGCGCCGTCTCTCGCAGCAAACCGTGCGACGAGCCGTCGTGATCACGTCGCTTGCGCTGCTGCTCGTAGCGCTCGATCTGCTGATTCTGACGGTCACCGAACGCGCTTTGTTCTTCCAGCTGTTATTCGAAGTGACGTCGGCGTTTGCGACGGTCGGACTGTCGACGGGCATTACCGGCAGTCTGACGGTGGTTGGCAAATGGCTGAACGCCATCGGCGCGGGCGCCAGCACGATCGCACTAATCTTGGCGGTGCCCGGAATAATAGCTTTCGCGATCGCGCTGACAGTTGCGATAGCGTGGTGTCTATGGCTGGAAGCAGATCGCTGATGGCGCTTGCCGGCGGCATCGCGGCCATCGGCGCCCTTACGACGATCTACTTTGTCGTGCTCAAGGTGACGAATCCCACGATCGTCGCGTTGTCGTTCCTGCTCGTCGTGATGATTGTCGCGACGTTTGCCACGCAGTGGGCGGCCGTGGTCGTCTCGTTGGCGGCATTCGCCTGTTTTAACTTCTTTTTTCTCCATCCCGTTGGCACCTTCACCATCGATGCACCGCCCGATTGGGTGGCGCTGTTTACCCTGCTGGCGGTCAGCCTGATTGCGAGCCATCTCTCGACGGAAGTGCGGCGGCGCGCGCAGGAAGCGGCGGAGCAGCGGAAAGACATGGAACTGGCACGACGCGCGGCGGAGCTCAAATCGGCGCTGCTTGCCTCTCTCAGCCACGGCCTCCGGACGCCGCTCACCGCTGTGACCGTGGCCGCCAACAACCTGAATGCACCGTGGCTCTCCGACGAGCAGCGTCGCGAACAAGCGGAGATCGTCCGGCTCGAGCTCGATCGCCTCAACCGGCTGTTTCAGCACATCGTCGACATGGCACGCATCGAGACGCACGCCGTCGCGGCGGAAGCCGAATGGGTTGAACCGACAGAGCTCATCGATGCGGCGCAGCAACAGGTTGAGCCGGCGCTGGCGAAGCACCGCGTCGACGTCAAGGCCGATACGGAACGGATGTTCGTATACCTCGATCCAAGATTGACCTCGACCGCGCTCGCCCACCTGTTGGAAAACGCCGCACAATACTCACCGCCGGGGTCGCGCATCGTCGTGACCACGTCGCTGTCGAAGGGTGAACTCCAGATCGCGGTCGGGGACAGCGGCGCCGGCATCCCGCCGGAAGATCTCGATCACATCTTCGAGCGGTTCTACCGAGGGGCCTCCGCCAGCAAGCAGCGCTTCGGCACAGGCATGGGCCTGGCGATCGCGCGCGGTCTCTTGGCGGCCGAAGGCGGACGCGTGTGGGCCGCCAACGGCCTGCATGGCGGCGCGATCTTCACGATCGTGATTCCGACTGAGATCCGGAGCGCGGCCGCGCTGGAAGAGGTGGAGCATGAGTGGACCGGCGCAGATTCTGCTCGTTGACGACGAGGAGTCGATCCAGCGTGCGATGGCGCCGCTACTGCGATCCCGTGGCTACAGTGTCACGGTGGTCGGCACCGGTCGCGAAGCGCTCGAGGCTTTTGAAGGTCAGTCTCCGGACTTAATCATTCTCGATCTGGGATTACCCGACATCGATGGCAGCGAGGTGTGCCGTCGCGTCCGCGAGCGTTCGGAAACGCCGATTCTCGTGCTTTCGGCGCGCGGGGCGGAGAAGGACAAAGTCGCCGCTCTCGACCAGGGCGCGGACGACTACGTGACGAAACCGTTCGGGCCCGAGGAACTCCTGGCTAGAGTGCGGGCGGCGCTCCGTCGAGCGCTCGGACGGGAACCGGCGCTCTACGGGCAGCTCACGCGCGGCGACTTGACGATCGATTTCGATCGCCACCGGGTACTGCGCGGCGATGCCGAAATCAGGCTGACGCCGAAGGAGTTCGCGTTGCTCACGCTGCTTGCGACCAATGCGGGTCGCGTGCTCACACATCGCGCCATTCTCAAAGCGATCTGGGGCACGCACACGGCGAGTCAGCCGGAACATCTTCGCGTGTTGTTGGGGCAGTTGCGCAAGAAGCTCGAGCCCGATCCGGCGAAGCCACGGTACTTGTTGACAGAGCCTTGGGTTGGCTATCGCTTCGCAGAGGACACGGATTAATCACGGCGAGACCAGGCGAATCGAGCGATCTGCCACTACCGTCACCTGCATGTCCGGAGCAAGGTTGACAATACGCTGGACGAAACCTTCGCTGAACCACGTGCGCAGCGTGCGTTCCTTCTGCCGCGCGATGAAGATTTGCGTGACACCTTGCTCGCGCGCGAAGCTGACGACCGTTGCTGCGACCTCCTCTCCGGAGAGCACGCGGGTTTCGATCTGTAGTCCGCGAGCGAAATTCAGATGGCGTTGGACGTTGTCACGCTCGTCGTCGCTCAGCTGACTCAAATCGCCGGTGCGCGAGACAAAGACAGCGATGCAATCCGCGCGCAAATAATCCGCCACGCGACGGCCGCGGCGAATCAGCGCGGCGCTCACGGGTTCTGGTTCGATCAAAAGCAGCAGTCGATCGCGCGACGTTGCCGGTGTCGTTCCAGCTTGCCCTGCAGCGGCTTGCGGCTCTGGCGCATGCCGACTTTCGACCGCGTGTGCGGTCTGCCGCATGGCGAGCTCGCGCAGCGCCACGAGTGTCGGCTCCCTGAAGAAGTTTTCGAGGGCAGCACGCGCCCGGTCCGGAGGGTAGACGACGCCGCGCTCGAGCCGGTTGAGCAGGGCACGCGGCGTCAAATCGACCATCACGACTTCGTCGGCCTGCTTCACCACCCAGTCCGGCACCGTTTCGCGAACGCGCACGCCCGTGCTCTGCCAGATCTGATCGTTCAGACTCTCCACATGCTGGACGTTCATCGTCGTGAGGACGTCGATCCCGGCGGCCAACAACACGTGCACGTCTTCCCAGCGTTTGGTCCGCGGTGAGCCGGGCACGTTGCTGTGCGGCAGTTCGTCGACGACCGCGAGCTGCGGATGGCGACGCACGATCGCGTCGGTGTCCATCTCCTCAAACTGCGACCCTCGGTACTCGATCACGCGTCTCGGTATGGTCTCGAGGCCTTCGGTGAGAGCGATCGTGTCCTTGCGGCCGTGCGGCTCGAAATAGCCGATGACGATATCGACGCCACGCTCTTTCAACTCGCGCGCTTCCGTCAGCATCTGATACGTCTTTCCCACACCGGCGGCGTAGCCCAGGAAGATCTTCAGCCGGCCGCGCGCTGCGCCGTCGGTCACGGCCGGTTGGGGAAGACGCGAACGTCCATGCCTTCGGCGCCGCGGATCAATCGATCGAGCGGGCTCCCTTGCAGACGCGCACGCCAGTCACGCCGGATGGTATGGCCGACGAAGAGCTGTGTAATCCCGTGTTCGTGCGCGTAGTCCAGAATCGTCGCAACGGCATCTTCTCCTTCGAGGACATCGATCTGGGCACGCTCGGCTCTGGCGAGGCTGACATTCCGTTCGTTCGCAATCCGATCCTGCGGCGTAAGGTTTGGCTGATTCACGTAGATCGCGAACAGCTCGCCATGGAAACGATCAGCATTGCGCCGGCCGCTCGCAAGCATCGCCGCAGCATTCGCCCGCGGCGTCATGCACACCAGAATGCGTTCCTGCGTGCCCCACGACGACTGAATGCCGTGCAGCTCGAGATACGTCTCGAGCTGATGATCGACCACATCGGCGGCCAACAGCAGCGCACGTTCACGCAGTTGCGAAAGCTGCTGCGCGAGCCGCGCTTTAAGGACGACGCCATCACCATCCTCTTCGGCGAGGATCGTTTCTGGCGGCGCGTCGACAATTTCCACCTCGTCTGCCGACACGATAAAGCTCTGCGGAACAGTGGCCGCCGACGTTTTGCTGGTGATCTGTCGCACAAAATCCTGTTGTTCTTCGATATACGCCAGATTGATCGACGTCACCACCGAAATGCCATGCTCGAGAATCTCCTGGACATCTTCGTAGCGTTTGCGGTGACGACTCCGTGGCGGGTTGTCGTACGCGAGTCCATCGATGAGGCAAACAGCTGGATGACGTTGAATAACCGCGTCGACATCGATGACCTGCGTGCCGTCCACCGTCTTCGCGGGAACGACCTCCAGTTCGCGGATGACGCGCGCGATGTCGTCGTCGACCTCCGGTTGCATCGCGGCAATGACGATGTCTTCGCCACGTGCATGCCGCCGCCGGCCTTCATCGAGCAGCTTGAAGGACTTGCCGACTCCCGACGAGTAACCAAGAAAGATCTTCAGTTGACCGCGCCGGGCGGCGTGTTCGGCGGCCTTCAGCTGACGAAGCAGCTGCTCAGGATCCGGCCGATGCCCTTCGGCTTTCATAACGTTCCGTCACGCGAGGCCCGCGGCGATCAGGACGACGTCGATCGCTTTGATGCCGATAAACGGCAGGATCACGCCGCCGACGCCGTAGATCAACAGATTGCGCCGCAGGATTGTTGCCGCGCCAAGTGGTTTGTACGCGATGCCCCTCAACGCCAGCGGAATCAACGCGATGATGATCACCGCATTGAAAATCACCGCCGATAGAATCGCCGATTCAGGCGTGCCGAGCCGCATCACGTTCAGCACTCCAAGCTGAGGAAACGCGAGGATGAACATCGCGGGGATGATGGCGAAGTATTTCGCCACGTCGTTCGCGATCGAAAACGTGGTCAGCGCGCCGCGAGTCATCAGGAGTTGCTTGCCAATCTCCACGATCTCGATGAGTTTGGTCGGATTCGAGTCGAGATCCACCATGTTGCCGGCTTCTTTCGCCGCCGTGGTCCCGGTATTCATGGCGACGCCGACGTCCGCTTGCGCCAGCGCGGGGGCGTCGTTGGTGCCGTCACCGGTCATCGCCACTAGTTTGCCTTCTCGCCGCTCGTGTTTGATCAGCGCCATCTTGTCTTCCGGCTTGGCCTCCGCCAGAAAATCATCCACGCCCGCTTCGTTTGCGATCGAGGCGGCGGTGAGGGGATTGTCGCCCGTGATCATCACCGTCTTGATGCCCATCGCCCGCAAGGCATGGAAGCGCTCACGCATGCCGCCTTTGACGATGTCCTTGAGGTGCACGACTCCGAGCGCGCGCCTGTGCTCCGCGACGACAAGGGGTGTTCCGCCAGAACGCGCGATGCGGTCGACGATCGTCTGCACCTCCGGTGAAACCGCGCCGCCGTTCGCCGTCACGTATTTCGCAACCGCGTCCGCAGCGCCTTTGCGGATTTCGCGGCCATTGAGGTTGACGCCGGACATCCGCGTCTGCGCGGTAAACGGGACGAACGCCGCAGACCTGTCCGCCAGTTCGCGCCCGCGAATCCGATATTTTTCTTTGGCCAGGACGACAATGGATCGCCCCTCCGGCGTCTCGTCCGCGAGCGATGCCAGCTGCGCGGCGTCTGCGAGTTCGCCTTCTGTGACGCCAGAGACAGGCACAAATTCCGTCGCCTGCCGGTTGCCCAACGTGATTGTGCCGGTCTTGTCGAGGAGCAACGTATCGACGTCACCGGCCGCTTCCACGGCGCGGCCCGACATGGCCAACACGTTGTGCTGCACGAGGCGGTCCATGCCGGCAATGCCGATCGCCGAAATGAGCGCGCCAATCGTGGTCGGAATCAGGCAGACGAGCAACGCAATCAACACCGGAATCGGAATCTCCGTGCCGGCGTAATACGCGAAGGGTTGCAACGTCACCACAACCAGCAGAAACACCAGCGTCAGCACGGCAAGCAGAATGCTCAGTGCGATCTCATTGGGTGTCTTTTGCCGTTCGGCGCCTTCAACGAGCGCAATCATGCGATCGAGGAACGTGTGACCCGGGTCGGACGTCACGCGCACTTTGATCCAGTCAGAGATAACACGCGTTCCGCCCGTGACCGCCGACCGGTCGCCGCCTGATTCGCGAATGACTGGCGCGGATTCGCCGGTAATCGCCGACTCGTCGACCGACGCGACGCCCTCGATGATTTCGCCGTCACCGGGAATGAATTCCCCGGCTTGCACACTCACGACGTCGCCTTTGCGGAGGCTCGCCGCCGGTACTTTCTCGATCTGATTGCCGGGCCCCAGCCGGTTGGCCACCGTCTCGCTCTTTGTCTTGCGCAGGGTGTCGGCCTGCGCCTTGCCCCGTCCTTCCGCCATCGCTTCGGCGAAGTTGGCAAATAGGACGGTGAACCACAGCCAAAAGGCGACTTGCCCGGTGAACAATGGCTGTCCGGCGCCCGCGAGGAGCTCTTGGACGAAGACGATCGTTGTCAGCAGGCTGCCTACCTCGACGATGAACATCACCGGGTTCTTGATTTGAATGCGCGGATCGAGTTTTTGCAACGAGTCGATCGTCGCGTGGCGAACGATATCCCGATCCCAGATTGAAATTCTGCGCGCACGTTCTGCCATGGTTCATTTCGCTCCAAATGTCTCATCGAGCGCGAGATTCAGCTCGAGCACATTCACGCGCGTTCGACCAAGAAATCCAAAGGCGGGCGGCTCTGTGTAGGTCTGAATGACCTGACGCACCCGCTCAATCGGCACGCCGCGCGCTGTCGCGACGCGCGCGGCCTGGAGCTCGGCGGCGGCAGGCGGAATGTGCGGATCCATGCCTGCGCCGCTGGCCGTCACCATCTCCGATGGGACTCTTGTAACGTCAACGCCTTCTTGCTTCGTGATGGCCTCGAGCCGTTCGCGTACGACTTTGAGGTGATAGGGGTTCGATGGCCCGTAGTTTGTGCCGCCGGTCGATGCGGCGTTGTAGTCGACGGCCGATGGTCGCGGCTGGAAGTACTCCGGACGCGTGAACTTTTGCGCGATCAATCGCGAGCCGATAACGGTTCGGTCCGCGCGTCGAACAAGGCTGCCCTCGGCTTGCGCAGGAAAGACGCCGCGACCGACGCCCCACAGGAGCCCGTTATAAACGCCGCCCAACAACACCATCGTGACGAGCGTGAACAGAACGCCTTGCCTGAGTTCCTTGACCATGATGTTGTCCGTCGTTAGCCGAGCGCCAGGTGCTCTGCGATTGGCCCGAGTACGGCGACCGGCATGAACATCAGCAGACCGAGAATGACGACCGTCGCCCACAGCATGAAGCCGAACATGCTGCTGTCGGCGCGCAGCGATCCGGCCGTCTCCGGTGCTGCAGGCTTGGCCGCCAGAGAACCGGCGAGCGCAAGCGGAGCGATGATCGGAATGTAGCGACCGAGCAACATGCACAAACCGGTTGCGATGTTCCAGAACGGCGTGTTGTCGCCGAGGCCTTCAAACCCCGACCCGTTGTTGGCGGTCGCCGAGCTGAACTCGTAGAGCATTTCCGAGAAACCGTGCGGACCCGGGTTTTTCAACCACGCGAGCACGGTGTTCGGATCCGCTGTGGTCGCCCACACGTAGCACGCGATCGCCGTGCCGACTAGAATCGATAGCGGATGCCACAGCAGCGCGAGGCTCGCCAGCTTCATCTCCTTGGCCTCGACCTTCTTGCCGAGGAACTCCGGCGTGCGGCCAACCATCATGCCCGCGACGAACACAGCGACGATGATGAAGATCAGCATGTTGATGAAGCCGACGCCCACGCCGCCGAAGATGTTGTTCAGCCACATGCCAGTGAGCGGCATCAGCCCGCCAAGCGGCGTCAGTGAATCGTGCATCGAGTTCACCGAACCGTTCGATGTGACCGTCGTCGTCACCGCCCACAATGCTGACAAGCCTGCGCCAAAGCGAACTTCTTTGCCTTCCATCGAGCCGGTGGACTGATCAACGCCCATCGCGCTAATCGCCGGGTTTCCGCCCGCTTCCTGCGCGACGCCGAACACGACCATCGGCAGGTAGACCGCGAGCATCGTCGCGAAGATCACGACCGCCAGGCGGCGACGGCCCACCATGTAGCCGAGCGTCCAGACCATCGCCATCGGGATCAACGTGATCGACCACATCTCGACGAAGTTGGAGATCGGTGTCGGGTTCTCGTACGGATGCGACGAGTTTGGGCCGAAGTAGCCGCCGCCGTTGGTGCCAAGCTGCTTGATCGAGACCACGCCGGCCGTTACACCACGCGCGATTGCCTGCGGTGACCCTTCGACCGTGGTCGCCTGAGCCGCGCCCTCGAACGTCATCGGTGTCCCTTGCGACATCAGAATGAGCGACACCAGAATCGCGAGTGGCAGGAACACTCGAATGGTCGCTCGCGTGAGGTCGACGTAGAAGTTTCCGAGGTGGCTCAGGCGATTGCCGGCGAGCCCGCGTATGGTCGCGATGCACGCCGCTACGCCCGTGGCGGCGGTGACAAACTGCAGGAAGCTGATGACGAACAGCTGCGAGAAATACGACAGCCCAGTCTCGCCGCTGTAATGCTGCAGATTGGTATTCGTCGTGAAGCTCGAGATCGTGTTGAACGCGAGTGTCGGCTCCATATTGCCGATGCCGTCTGGATTGAGCGGCAGATACTGTTGCAGCGTGACAATCGTCCACGTGGCCAGCCACATGACGACGTTCGAGATGAGCAACGACAGCGAGTACTGTTTCCAGTCCTGTTGCTGATTGGCATCAACACCGATCACCCGCAAGATGAGGCGCTCGATCGGCAGGAGTAGTGGATCGAGCAGCGTCCGCCGGCCGCTGAACACCTGAAACATGTACCGCCCCAGCAACAGGCTCGTGGCGATCGTGAACAGGATGGTGACGCCGACCGCAATGAATTCCGTGCCCATGGCCAGCCTCAAAACTTTTCCGGCCGCAGCATGGCGTACACGAGGTACACGAATGCGGCGACGCTCAATAACAACGAAAGCAAAGTCATGACTTTCACCTACACGCGGTCGCACAGCGCGACGAACGCGGCCATGGCCGCAAATGTCGCCAGTGCGAGGATGACCACTCCAAGCGCTAGAAGCATGTCGGCTCCTTCAGGGTTGAAACGACCCGTCAAACGTGAAGATCGCCGCGAAGATCAGCAGGTGCTGCGTCGGTGTCAGCGCCACAACCCCCGGACTGATTTCGTGATCATCGTAAAAACCACCTTGGGCGCCGGTGGAGTTGTCGACGCGATACTCGAGTCTGAGGAGAGTATTGGCCCCCCGGTACGGAGCGCGATAGTCCAGCGTCGTCGTCAGGGCCGTCACCGTCTGTTCCGCGAGCGTCCAGCGGCCCGACGAATCTCGCGCGATCTCGGGACGAACCGCGACGCTCCATGGGCCTTGGACGTTCCAACGCATCGGCGCCTGTACGGCTGCCCACCACGCACGGAACGGATCTGACTCGTCGACTTTTTCAGTGGAGAAGTGGCCGTTGACTGCGAGGACGAAGCGATCGGTCCGTCGCTCGACGATGCTGTCGGAAAGAAAACGCCAGAACTCGAACGATGTATTCGACTGGTGAGGTCCCGCCAGGATGGTTTCTTTGACGGTGATCTCAGGATTCACTTTGTACGAAAGCTGGACACCGGAGCTTGGAACGCTGTTCGCGTTGGCGAGATGCCAATAGCCGTTGACCACATAGAAGGTGCCGGTCAGCTTGTCGCTGAACGGATAGCTCGCGTTCGCACCTAACATCAAATACGGCGTGAAGTCGGCTCCCCAGGGCCGCGTGTAGTTGAGATTGTCCTTCGCATACAAGGAGTCGTATCCGATGAGACTGGCGAAGATACCTCCTTGAAGACTGAGCCCTTTGCCCACGGGCGCGAGATACGACACGTTGGCAAGCCCGAGATGGCGAAGGAAATCGGAGCCCTCGATGTTCGGCGCAGTCGCCGAGAATCCAAAGATCTCGTCATCCTTGCCCGTCTGGACGAGCAGCTCTGTGCCCCAACGCGAAGCCTCGGTCGCCTTCTTCTTCGTGTATCCGCCCGCCATGTTCATGTAGGGATCGTTGAGGTGCCAGGCTGTGCCGCGGCTGCGAAAAAGCTTGTTCGCCGGATCGTTGAACGCACGCAGATATGCGACATCGAGAAAGCCGCCGTAGGTCACGTCGGGATTCGCCGGCGGCTGGGCGGCCGGTGCCGCCGCGGTTTGCGCATTCACGACAGCGGCTAGGCCGAACACGAGGGCGAAGGCACCCAGAATCCGTCCCAAGTGCCCTCGGCGTCTAGGTTGGGATTTCTGCGACCCAGACTCGTGCAACGAGATGAGCTGTCGCAAACCAACGAGCGCCTGAATGAGATCATCGAGCTGCTCCAATACTTCTTCTTTCGAGCCTGAAATCCGTCGCCCGGTCAAAACGTACTCAAACCAATCTGACTGCGCGGCCTGCTTGTCTGAGCCCCTCATCACGATGTAACTCCCAGGTTCAGGTTAGAAAACCCGCCCTGAGAAGAGGCCAAGAAGTTCCTCAAAAAACCCTGAGGCTCGAGAACGGTCCAAGCAGTTTCGACAGAATTCCTAAACAGCCGGGGCAGAAAGATGCAATGGCGGGTCGCCGGCGCCTACCGGCGCAAACACGACGGGAAATCCCTTCGCGGTCAAACGCGAGACCAGCCGCTGCTCGCGCGTCGCCCACCATGGGCGTTCCCACCCGCCGACGATGATGAGCGACGACGGGGACAGCATTGAACGAGCGATGTCGTCGTACCGCTGACACACGAAGAACAGCACCGATACATGAACACCCACGCAGGCGGCGAGTGCCTCGTACTGTTCGATGACGGCGCTACCGTTGTAATCCGGATCGATGCGCGCGAAAAACGATGTCAGCAGCGGGATGATGAGACCGATTCGTGCGTCCAACCCGCTGGTCAGCCGCTTCGCCGTCAGGAGTGCGGCGCGCGTGCCTTCGAGCGTTGTGGCGATGACTTGAATTGACAGACTCGCGGGCGAGGCGCTTTCGCGCGTCGTCGCCATGCCCCGTTCCACCATGCTTCCACGATAGGCGCTGGCGCCTAAGGGCAGCCCAAAAAGTGCCTCAAAAATGCCTGAAGCGACCGGCTGTTACTGCTTGGGTTCGGTCGTCGCAAACCGATAACCGACCCACGGTTCGCTGAGGAGACAGCGCGGGGTGGTTGGGTCCGGCTCGATCTTCTTTCGCAGTTGCGCAATCAGGGTCCACAAGTGTTCCGGCTGCTCCACCGCGTTGGGACCCCAGACGGCTTTCAGGATCGTGCGATGCGTGAGCACGCGATCGTGATTGCGTGCGAGAAGCGACAACAGATCGAATTCTTTTGGTGTGAGACGGATCTCGGTCTCGCCCGTCAAGACGCGTCGCCGGTCGTAGTCGATGGTGAGATCGCCGGCGCGGAACTGGCCGGTCGCCACGTCCTCTTCTGACATGACGCGGCGGAGCGCGACGCGAATGCGCGCAAGGAGTTCTTCAGGACCGAACGGCTTGGTCACGTAGTCGTCGGCGCCGAGGTCGAGCGCGTTCACCTTGTCGGATTCAGCGCCGCGCGCCGAGAGCACCACAATCGGCACTTTCGATTCCGCGCGAATGCGCCGGCAAACCTCCGTTCCCTGGATGTCTGGCAGACCCAAGTCGAGCACGATGAGAGTGGGGGTGCGTTCGGCAAACATCTTCAACGCCTCGGCAAAGGTGCTCGCGACGTCCACGTCGTAACCGCGCGCGCGCAGAAGCGGCGCGACGGCCCGCTGGATGGCTGCCTCGTCATCGACGAGCAAGATCCGGGGAGGTTGCGTCATGGAGTCGAGGCAACCGGTTGCTTCACTGCCGCGGGAACCACGATCGTAAACTGGGCGCCCCCATCCGGACAGTTCGCCGCCGAGATGCGTCCTTGTTCTGCCGCCAGCAATCCGCGCGCAATCGAGAGGCCCATCCCTGTTCCCGACGCGCGTCCTTTCGCCGCTCCACCTCGATAGAACCGCTCGAACAGATGCGGCAGATCAGCCGGGGCAATCCCCGGGCCGTGATCGCGTACGTCAATGACCAGACCGTCATCGGTGACTCGAGCGGTCAGATTGATGACCGACGCCTGAGGGGCATACTGCGCCGCGTTCTCGAGCAGGTGCGCGACTGCTGCGGCTGTCAGCCGCGGATCGAGCTGCACGGGCACGTCGTTTTCAACGTTCACCTCCACCTTGTGCCGGGACAAGGCGTGCTCGACTTGATCTCGCGCCGCCGCAAGAATTTCCGATGGATGCGTCCAGCGCGCATCGGTGGCAATCGCCCCGGCGTCGATGCGCGCCATGTCGAGGATGTTCTGAAAGAGCCGGGTGAGACGCTCAACTTCGTCGAGGATCAGATCGCTTTGTTCGCGCCGATCATCGGCGGTCATCCATGACGCGTTCAGGTTGCTCGCCGCCACGCGGATAGCGGTCAGCGGCGTGCGCAAATCGTGTCCAAGTGAAGCCAGCAGCGCGGTTTTCAATTCCTCGCTTTGTCGGGTGAGCTCCGCGGCTTTTCGTTCCTCGAGAAAATGCGCACGCTCGATGGCAATCGCCACCACTCCAGCTAGGGTGTCGAGCGTGCCCGCTTCGATCGGGCGGCCGGCGGCGGCAAGCAATCCAATGGCTTTCGCGCCAAATCGGAGTGGCACGAACTGGACGATGTGGCCGTCGATCGACACCGTCCGCTGCGCTGAGTCGGCGCGAGCGTAGCTGTCGAAGGAGATCGCGATCGATGCCGCGCCTCCTTCAAAGACATCCCATTGCTGCGCGCGCGGCAGCGCAATGGCGACGTACTCCAGATCGAACCGGGTGGCAATTGCTCGGGCGAGGATGGAAATCGCCTCGCGACTATCCGTCATCAACAGGACATCGCGGCTCAAATCGAAGAGCCGCGCCAGTTCGTTGCGACGGCCAACCGCCTCGTCGCGGCGCGCGCGCGCAATTGCCGAAAGGTTGCTGGCCACGAGACTCACTGTCAGAAACGCCAGCAACGCCACCCAGTTCTGCGGATCAGCGATCGTGAAGGTGCCGACTGGAGGGAGAAAAAAGAAGTTGAACGAAAGCACGGCGGCAAACGAGGTGGCGACCGCAATCCAAAGACGCGAAGTGGCCGCAACGACGAGAACGACCATGAGAAAGGTCGTCGAAACAGTGGCCGCGTTCGACATTGGCAGCCACTTCGCGTACGCCAAGGTGACGGCTGCGACCGCACCCAATCCGGTTATGAGCCGGACGATGTCGGCCGTTAGCGGCCTCATGACGCGATGATAGCCGACACGCCGCAACCTATTACCATTAGGGCGTGAAGCGCTTACTGCTATCGGCCATCATCGCGGTCTTTCTTGCGGGCGTCGTACGCGCCGTGACGCCACTGCCCTCTGCCGACGGGCAATTCTGGGACATCCAGGACACATCGACGTGGTCGCAGGATAGCGGCGGCATCGCCACTGGTGGCCGCGCGAATCCGTTCAACGGGTTTGGCTACTTGAAACTTCAGGTGCGGCTTGCCTTGCCGAAGCGCGCGGCCGGTTCGGCGCGAGCGGAGGCGGGCACGTCGCTGCTTGCCGACAACCGCTATCTGCGCGGCTTTGGCCTCGCCCATGACGGCGGCGAGCGCTTCGATTCCATCACGCCGCTACTTGAAAGCGGCATCGTGATCGATCGCGCGATCTACGCACCGAAAGACACCAACTACCTGCGATATCTGGACAGCTACACGAATGTCGCCGCTGAGCCGCACACCGTGAGCGTCGCGTGGGGAGGCGCTACCGGCGCGTTCGAAGATGGCGGGCGCGTGGCGGTTGCGGCAACATCCGACGGCAATCGACAGATTGATCTGTCGGACAGCTTTGTCACCGTGATGCAGAACGCACGCGGCGCCGGCGACCCGATGCGCGGACCATCGGGCCATGGTCCATCTGCGCACGTCCTCGGAGCGAACGCGTCGAAGTTGTTGACCCGAATTGGCGATATGTACGGCAATCCGTTTGTCGATCGCTGGCCCGGTTTCGATCCCGCGCATATCGGATACGTTTTCAGCTTCACGGTGCAGCCGGCTCAAACGGCATCGCTCATGACGTTCGTCGTGAAGGGGCTGAGCGAGGTGTACGACCCGCGCGGAGGATTCCCGATCGCGATCGTTGACGGCATTGTCGCGCCAAAAAGCGACGAGCCGTATTCGGGTCCATCGCCGAACCTTCCCGCGGCGGGTTCGCAGATCGCGCTGGTGACTGAGATCGCGCGAAAGCTCGTGGCCGATCCCGACCTTCGGGGACTCACCCCCCTGCAACGCGCACAAATCGTCAATTGGTCGGTTCGTGGGAGTCAAGGCCCGCCACTACACGAGATGTTTCCGGTCGTGGAGAAGACTGCGCCGCAGCTTCAAGCGGCGCTCGCGAGTGGCCAAACGACGAGCGAAGACGTCGTGCGCGAGTACCTGCGGCGGCTCGCAACTTACGATCGCAACGGTCCCGTGCTCCGCTCGATGCTCACGTTGAATCCACGCTCGATCGCGGACGCCCGCGTGCTCGATGCGGAGCGCGCTGCCGGCAAGGTTCGCGGACCATTCCACGGTATTCCGGTCGCATTCAAGGACAACATCGACGTCCTCGGACTTGCGACCACCGGCGGCGCACGGCCGCTGGTGGATCACAAACCGCGACTCGACTCACGCATGGCCGCCGGCATGCGACGCGCCGGTGCTGTCGTGCTCGGCAAGACCAATCTCGACGAGTTTCCATTCGGCGACTTCGGCATCAGCTCGCTCGGTGGCACCATCGGCAACGCCTACGATCCGTCGCTGAGCACGGCTGGATCGAGCGGCGGCAGCGCCACGGCCGTCGCCAGCAGCCTGGTGACGCTTGCGTTTGGCACCGATACCTGCAACTCGCTGTCGAACCCTGCTGCGTTCGCGTCGCTGGCCACAATCCGCACCACCCGAGGCTTGACGAGCCGCGCTGGCGTCATGCCACTCAACACTTACAACGATGCCGTCGGCCCGATGGCGAAATCGGTTCGCGAGCTCGCCCTCGTGCTCGATCAGGTTGCCGGCGCCGATCCGGAAGATGAAGCCACGCGCGACGCCGCGACGCACATCACCGGATCGTTTGCTGCCGGTCTTGCTGAGGCCTCGTTGAAGGGCAAACGTATCGGCGTCATGCGCCAACTGTTTGTGGGCGTAACCGGCGAACGCGAGATCGCCACGGCGATGGAACGGGTGGTCAAGGAACTGGAGACGGCCGGGACCGCTGTGGTTGAGGTCGCGATCCCGAATCTCGATAACGAGTACCGATCCGCTCGCGGCAGCGCGCCGGGTTCGCTCAAAGCTGCATGGACCGCCTACCTCTCGCGTGGCGCGTCGACGGGCGAGAAGGTGCTCACGGTCGAAGAGCTGATCGCATCAGGCAAGATGGCGCCCGCCGGGCAGCGCCGTTTAGAAGAAGCGCTGCAATCGAGCGGGACAGGCGAAGAAGGACGAGCTGCTAATGCGACGTTCTATGCCGCGCGCGAGCGGTTCCGCGACTTGTTCGTCAACTTGATGGCGCAACACAAACTGGACGCGTTGTTGTATCCGGCCAACCAGGCGCGGCCGCATACACACGAAGGCGGGCTCGAGCGGTACGGCGGCGAACCGGGCACGTGCGAGGCTAGCGCCATGACTGGGCTGCCGCAGGTCACGGTTCCAGCCGGGTTCATTGGCGGACGCTATCCGTTCGGCGTCTCGTTTCTCGGCCGGCTGTGGTCCGACCGTGACGTGCTCGCGCTGGCGCATGCCTACGAACAGGCGACACACCATCGTCGGCCGCCGGCGCTTGTCGCCGGCGTTCGACCCGCATCACAGGCGCAGTAGCGTCTCGCGCAGCACTCGCGACTGGAGTCGGCTCACAGGTAACTGTTGACCGTTGGCAAGCGTCACCTCGTAATTCCCGCCGGGCATCGAGCTTACCCGCTGAATTTGATCGAGCGCCGCGATGGCGCCGCGACCGAGCCGGACGAACTTGCGCGGATCGAGTTTCGACTCGAGCGCATGCAAACGGTAGGAGATCGTGAAGCGATCGTTGCGCTGCGTCGTGATGTGCAGCAGCTCGCCTTCGGCGACGATGGACGCAATCTGCCGCACCGGGACGATGATCACTTCATCGCGGCGGCGAACGGGAATACGTTCGAGAAACGCGCGGCGCGTGGCCACATCGTAGGCCGCGGCTGCCGTCTCGAGATGACGCGCTCGTTCAGCGCCATTCACCATCGCCCGCGCGCGCGCGCGGTTCAGCGTCGCATCGAGGCGGGCGCGATCGACGGGCTTGAGCAGATAGTCCACGGCATTGAGCTCAAAGGCTTGCACTGCGAACTCGTCGAACGCGGTGACAAACGCGACCATTGGCGCAGCGCCGGCCGCCAGCATGCGCGCGACATCGAGACCGCCAAGTTCGGGCATTTGCAGATCCAGCAGCACCAGATGCGGCTTGGTTTCTTCGATCAACGCGAGTGCCTCTTTGCCGTTTGCCGCTTCACCCACGAGTTCCACGGCAGGGCACTGCGCGAGCAGATTGCCCAGAAACTTACGCGCCGGGCGTTCGTCGTCCGCCACCACGACGCGCAGCGGCTTAAGCGACGTCACGATTCACCTCTGTCGTCGGAACAACTATTTCCGCGACGGTGCACCCATCGGGATCGCTCCGCAGCGAAAGGCGTGCGCCTTCGCGGTAATGTCCGGCCAGACGCCGCTCGACGTTATCGAGGCCGACGTGCCGCCCACCGTATGACGCCCCCGTGTTGGCCAGCGGTGCGCCTGAGTTGCGCACCGTTACATGCAGCTGCTTGCCGTGCATCACGGCACGGATTTCAACGCGGCCGCCGGCGATGCTGCGTGAGATTCCGTGCTTGATGGCGTTTTCAACCAGCGGCTGCACAATCAGCGCGGGCACGCGCAGGTGTCTCAGCGGCGACGGAACATCGACGACGACTTTGAGGCGCTCTTCGAAACGGGCACGTTCAATATCGAGATAATGCTCGACCAATTCGATCTCGCGCCCGAGTGTCGAGAAATCGCCGTCCGATCGCAACACTCCGCGCAGCAGTGACGTCAGCTGCATCAACGTCTCGACGGCACGCTGCGGCGCAGTCTCGATCAGGTAGCCAATCGTGGTGAGCGCATTGAACAGGAAATGCGGGTTGATCTGCGCGCGCAGCGCCTTGAGTTCCGCTTCCGCGGTCAACTTGTGAATCTCTTCGAGCCGCAATGCGTCTATGCGGCGCGCCGCGAGCAAGGCAATCGCTTCGGCCAACGATTCGTCGTCGGAAAGCAGCCGGCGTCCGCTTGCCAGATCGTCCACCGTAATGATGTAGCCCGGTGATTCAGCTGTCGGCACCAGGACCGACAGCGCAGGTTCGCTGCCTTCGGGCGCGGCGACAGCCGGCCGCCATTCCACACGCCGGGCATTGAGCGCAGCGCCGAGCCGCAAGCACACGATATCGAGCACGTCCTCGACGGTCTTCTCCTCCGCCAGCTCCATCGCCACCGCGCCGCGCAAGGCGCCGTAATCGGCGCGCTCGAGCAAGACCGCATCGACGAATCGGACGATGGCGCGGCGGAGCCAGGGATAGAGCAGCGTGGTCCCGATCCAGAGCGCCATCAACACGCCGATCGCCAGCGAGCTTTCTCCGGCAAGCGCAACCGCGAGCGCGTAGCCACCAAAGGCAACGATGACGAGCACGAGCAGCGTGAGCGCCTGCTTCAGGAAGAGATCCGCGAGGGCGAAGCGATAGTCCTGATACAGGATCGCGAAGGCGAGCGGAATCGCGGCGTGATGTCCCGCGAGCTCTACCAGCCACGATCTTCCCGGGCCGTGAAACTGTCCCAGGTGCGCTGCTGAGATCGCAAACAGGGCGAGGCCGAGCATCCAGACGGCGCGCGGTCCGTTCGGCCGGCGCCGGCTCAAAATCGCAAGCGGGATGATCACGGCGCTGAAGGACAGCATCAGCAGCATGAAAGCCGCCGACGACCAACGCGCGTCGCCGGATATGATCGTGCGCGCATGCAACGCGCCGGCGGCTATGGCGCAGGCGTAGGCAGCCGCGCTAATCCACCGTCCACGAGACAGCGTTCGCGCGACCGAATGCACGACGACCGCTGCGAGCAGTCCCAGTGCCGGGAACGACAAGGCGGCCAAGGGAACGCTCGACTCGACGACGTGCAATCGAGGCAAAAGATAGGTGAAGAGCTCCCCGACGTTCCAGATAAGGCCCAACACCGCTGTGGCGAGCGGCAACCAGTCGCGCCGGGCCAATTCTTCACGGCCAGGGGCGCGCATCACCAGCACGAGAAGCATCGCGTAGAGGATCGCGCCGGTGACGAAGCCGACGAAGTTCAGGAGTTCGGCGGCATTGGGAGCTGGCACCGCCGCTCATTGTAGACGCGGAATAGTCCGTTGGGCGACTTCGTCCGACGAGTGGCTGCTGCAGCCCAATGGACCGCTTGGATCGGCCATTCGTTGAAAAGGGACGCGCGTCTTTTACGGCGCCGCGCTAGTGTCCATTTCACTCAACGACGAGGCACTCCGTGCCGGCGGCGGATATATGGACAGCCTCCTTCCGCCGCCGGCTTTTTTTCGCGCGGATTGGCCCCATGCTGCAAGCACGACAGCTCACCAAACGGTACAACGGCGTCGTCGCGCTCGATTCGCTCGATTTGACCGTCGAACCGGGCGAAGTCTTTTGCCTGCTCGGCGCCAACGGCGCTGGTAAGACGACGACCATCAATCTGTTCTTGAACTTCGTCGCGCCGACGTCCGGAACGGCGACGATCAACGGTCTCGACGTGACGAAGGAGCCGCTCGAGACGAAGAAGTACGTCGCCTACATTCCCGAAACGGTGATGCTCTATCGCAATCTCACCGGCCTCGAGAATCTGGAGTACTTCGCCGCGCTCGCCGGTCGTTCCGATTTGACGCGCGCGCATCTCCTCAGCTACTTCCACTCGGTTGACATGCCGGATCACGTCGCCGATCGACGCGTCAGCACCTACTCGAAAGGAATGCGCCAGAAAGTCGGCATCGCCATCGCGCTCGCCAAACAGGCGCGCGCGCTGCTACTCGACGAGCCCACGTCCGGGCTCGATCCAAAGATGTCGAACGAATTTTCGGCGCTGCTCAGCGACTTGAGCCGCAGCGGCATGGCCGTTCTGATGACCACGCACGATCTTTTTCGCGCGAAAGAGTCGGGGACACGCGTGGGCATCATGAAGCACGGCAAGCTCGTCGCCGTGCATGGTACGCACGAGTTCAGTCACGCGGATCTCGAGCGGCTCTATCTGGAGTACATGCATGATTAGGCGAATTGCACGCAAGGAGCTCACTGAGATATTTCGCGACGGACGCTTTCGCGTGCTCAGCGCCGTGGTGGTGGCGCTCTCGCTGTTGTCGCTCGCCGCCGGTTGGAAGCAATTCAACGACATCGATCGGCAGCACCGCGCCGCGCAAGCGGCAACGCGCGGGCAGTGGCTGGGCCAGACAAAACGCAATCCGCACTCAGCGGCGCATTACGGCGTCTACGCGTTCAAGCCAAAAAGCCCACTCGCGATTATCGATACCGGCGTCGATCCGTACATGGGCGTGGCGGTGTGGCTCGAAGCGCACAAACAGAACGAGTTCAAATATCGACCAGCACAGGATCGCACGGCGGTGCAGCGCTTTGGCGAATCGACTGCCGCGAGCACGTTGCAAGTGCTCGTGCCGCTCTTCATCGTGTTGATGACGTTCTCCGCGTTTGCCGGCGAACGCGAGCAAGGGACGTTGCGGCAGCTCCTGAGTCTGGGCGTGCCGCCAGGCGATTTGGTCCTCGGCAAGGCGCTTGGTATTGCCGCCGCGCTGGGCCTGGTCCTCATCCCGGCCGCGGTGATCGGCGTGGCGGCGCTCACACTGAGCGATCGGGACGGCGTGCTTTCCGGCGATCTGTCTCGCGCGGCGCTTTTGGCGCTCACCTACGTCATCTACTTCGCCCTGTTGATCGCCGTGTCGCTCACGGTCTCGGCGCGCGCGCGATCGGCGCGATCCGCGCTCCTGATTCTGCTCTCGTTCTGGTTCGCGAACAGCGTGGTTGCGTCGCGTATCGCTGCCGACGTCGCCGCGACGATGCATCCAACCCCCTCCGCCGTCGAGTTCCAAAGGGCGCTCGACGCCGATCTCTCCGATGCGAAGGCGGTCGAGGAACGCTTGGCAATGCGGCGGCAGGAGCTGTTCGCGCGCTACAACGTCAACGACGTGGATGCGCTACCCCTTGCCTTTGCTGGCATTTCGCTGCAGGAAGGCGAAGAGCACGGCAACGAAGTGTTCGATCGCCACTACGGCCGGCTCTTTGACCAGTACAAACGTCAGAACGTCGTATTGCAAATCGCCGGCATCGCCGCACCGACGCTTGCCGCGCAGTCGGTGTCAATGAGTCTGGCCGGTACCGACTTTGACCACCACCGCGACTTCACGATCGCGGCCGAGCAGTACCGCCGCCTCATTCAGCGCACGATGAACAACGACATTGCCGCGAATACCAAGAAAGGGGAGGTGTATCTCGCCGGGCGCGAGCTCTGGGAGAAAGTCCCCCCGTTCGAATATGAGCCGCCCACCGCCGCGTGGGCGGTCGCTAACGTCGGCTGGAGCGTTGCCACGCTCGGGTTGTGGCTTGCCGGGGCGCTCGTGCTCATGCATCGCGCGGCCCAAAAAGCGCGCGTCGACTGATGTTCGCGAGGATCCTCGAGCACGAATGGCGGACGCTTGCGGCGGATGCCACGATTTGGATAGTGGCCGCGATTTTTGCCGCGGCTATTGGCTACGGTGTCTGGAACGGTGCGCGGTGGGTCTCCTTTCAGCGGGATGCGCTCGCTGCAGCGCAGGCGGAAGAAACGCAGCGCTTCAATCGGCTCAAGGCGCAGGTCGCCGAAATTGAGTCCTCCGGGAAACCCGTGTCGCCATTCCAGGATCCGCGCCTCCCAGCCAATGTCGGCGGACGCTTCGGACACCGCTATGCGATGTTGCCGCCCGGCGCACTGGCGCCGCTCGCGATTGGCCAGAGCGACTTGCTGCCGTATTACTTCAAGATTTCAACCGATGCGCGGGAAAACATCATCGCGGCGGCCGAGCTCGAAAACCCGCAACGGCTGCTCGTCGGCCGATTCGATCTGTCGTTCGTCATCATCTATCTCTACCCGCTGCTGATCCTCGGCATCACCTACAACATGCTTTCAGCGGAGAAGGAGCAAGGCACACTCGCGCTTGCGCTCGCGCAGCCGGTGTCGCTCGGCACGCTGGTCGCCGGTAAGGTCACGCTTCGCGCCCTCCTGCTGGTCGGCATCGTAGTATTGTTTTCCGCTGTAGCACTTGCCGTGGCCGGTACCGACCTCAGCGCTCGCGGAGCGGCGCCTCGGCTTGCCCTGTGGGTCGCCGCGGTCGCGGCCTACGGCGCACTCTGGTTTTCAATCTCGGTGCTCGTCGCCTCCTTCGGACAGGGCTCGGCGACCAATGCCACGACGCTTGCCGCGCTCTGGCTCGCACTGGTGGTGATTTTGCCCTCCTCGTTCAATCTTTTCGCCACGACGGTGATCACCGTGCCGTCGCGCGTCGAAATGATTCAGGCAATGCGCGTCGCGTCAGACGAAGCGAACGCCGCCGGCAGCAAGCTGCTGGCGCGGTATTACGAGGATCATCCTGAGCTCGCCACCGGCGACGCGCAACAAGCGATGAACGACGCGAGCATCATCCGCGTCGCGGTCGACGATGACGTGCAGCGGCGGGTGCGGCCCGTGATCGAGCACTACGAGCGGCAGATTGCTGCGCAGCAGGCGCTCATCGATCGGTTGCGCTTCTTCTCGCCCGCGGTGCTCATGCAAGACGCGCTCAACGATGTGGCAGGAACAGGAACGGCGCGGCATCGCCACTTCATGTCACAGGTCGATCGCTACCACCGTGAATGGCGCGCGTACTTTGTCCCGCTGGTGTTTCAGAAGGTGAACTTCAAGGCGTTTGACGAGGTGCCGCGATTTCGGTTCGAAGAGGAAGGCACGGCGGTCGTCGCCAGACGCGTGGTCCTCGCGCTGATCGGCTTTGCGACGCCCGCCGCGGTGATCGGCTGGATCGGGCTCCGTCGCCTCAAGCACTTTCCCGTCGTCGGCTGATCGCCGATCGTGTCAGAACATCCCGTGTGCGGCGATCAACAGGTCACGGCCATCGAGCTGCGCGAAACGAGTTCTCAGGATCGCATGCGCACGCCAAATTGCAAGCTTCTCGATTCGCCGAGCACGCTAATCCAGTAGACTTAGTGCTCGGCCAGCGATACAGAGCCTGCCAATTCAACGCAGAGGCGCGCCATGTCCAACGCCACGCGCATAGGCTTATTCGGCCTCCTTGTGTTCGCGCTCGGGTGCTCTGTCGGCATCCTCGTCGTCACTCGTCACGCGTCCACATCGCCGCAGGCGACGGCCGCAACGAAGCAGCTCCCCTCGTCAGGGGCGTCATCCGCGCGGGCCGCGACTGAAGGTGAGATCGTGGCTGCAGTGGAACACATCGCGCCGGAGCCCAAGACGCGTACTGCGACGACCCGTTCCACGCCAACCCGTTCCGCGCCAGCGGCGCGGCCCGCAGCAGCATCATCCGCGGCAAAACCGGAGATGGTGTCGCCGCTGCCGCTCGCGCAGCCGGTTGCTCCGGCACGAATCGAGTTGCCGAGAGATGAAGCGGACACGCCCTCAGCACCCGCCCCGGCACCGGTGCCCGCGACCGTTCAGACGCGCGAAGTGCCTCCGGCACCTCCGGCGCTTTCTGTATCTCAGGCACCCTCAACGCGACTGCCCGGTCCGCTTGAACCTCCACAGCGGATTCGCAGAGTGCCGGCGCAATATCCAAAGGTCGCGCAGATGGCCAACGTTGAAGGTACCGTCGTCATTTCCGCCGTGATTGATGTTGACGGAAGAGTGACGAGCCCGCGCGTCGTGCAATCGATTCCGCTGCTCGACAAGGCGGCGCTTGATGCGGTGCGGCAATGGGAGTTCAAACCCGCGATGCGTGATGGCCGTGCGGAGCCGGTGCGCGTCAAGTTGTCCGTCGAATTTGTGTTGCCGTAATCGTCGAGAACCGCAAAATTCGCGCACTGTTGGCGACCACCGCGAAGACCGCGGCACTTTGCGCCAGTGCACCGGTCAGCGGGTCGAGAACGCCGCGGGCGGCTAACGCGATGAGGACGATGGAGAGACCGAACGCGAGCCAGACGTTCTGATCCATGACGCGGCGGGTGATATCGGCGAGTCCAATCAACTGTGGAAGCCGACGCAGATCGGTGCCGAGGAGCGCGACATCCGCTCCTCCGAGCGCGACTTCGTTGAGCTCGGCGCCAATGGCGACACCCACATCGGCGCCGCCTAATGCGGGCGCATCGTTCACACCGTCGCCGACCATCATCACTGTGCGTCCTGCGGCTTGCTCCGCGCGCACCATCTCGAGCTTCTGCGCCGGCAGCACTTCGGCGACGACTTCGTCCATGCCGAGTGCTTCGCCGACGCGCTTCGCCGTCGCTGCGCGATCGCCGGTAAGAAGTATGAGACGATCGATGCCGAGCGCTCGCATCGCATCGAGCGCCTCGCGCGCCTCTGTGCGCGGTTGATCCAGCAGTACGATTTGTCCCAAGCACCGGCCTGCATGGGCAACCCACACGTGCGAGACGTCCTCGTGCTCCTGCCAGCCGGGGGCAACGCCGCACGAAGCAAGCAGCGCTCGCCGGCCCAGGATCGCGCGTTCGCCATCGACGAGGGCGACAACCCCCAGTCCCGGTTGCTCCTGGAGATCGGCTGGAGCCGCCGCAGCGATGCCGCGTGACAGCGCTTCGCCGACGACCGCGCGTGATACCGGATGCAGCGAACCGAAGCCACAGGATGCGGCAACGCGGAGAATCCTTTCTTCGCTTTCGCCGGGCGCGACACGAATCATGCTCACGGTGGGCGCGCCAATCGTGACGGTACCAGTCTTGTCGAGAATCAGCGTGTCGATGTCGGACGCGCGCTCGAGAAAATCCACGCTCTTGATCAGGATGCGCAACCGAGTCGCGACTGTCATGGCTGCAACAACAGCCGCAGGACCTGCCACGACCAAGGCCGTGGGCGTGGCCACCACCAGCACCGCGATGGCGCGCGACAGATCCTCGGTGAAGAACAGCGTGGTGCCCGCGATCGTCAGCACGAGCGGCAACCACACGCCGGCGCGACGTTCGAAGAGCCGCAGCAAGGGCACCGATGCACGCTCGACTTCCGCCAGCAATTGCACGACGCGCCCCAGCACGGTGTCGGCGCCGCCCCACGCACGTGAATTCTCAACAGTCCGTCGAGCGCAATCGTTCCGGCAAAGACCGGGCTTCCCGGACCAACGTCCTCATACAGCGATTCACCGGTGATCGCTGATTGATCGACGGCCGCGCGGCCATCGACGACGGTGCCGTCGACCGCGATTCGTTCGCCGGGCCGAACCAGAATTTCGTCGCCAGGTTTCAGCGTGTCCGGATCGACGCGCTTTTCGATACCGTTGCTCCACTTGACGGCTTGTCGGGCAGCGAGCGCACGAATCCCATCAATCGCCGCGCGCGCTCCGAGGGAACTCCGCTCTTCGAAGAGCCGGCCAATTTCGAGAAAGAGGGGGATCAGCGTGGCGGTAACGAAACTGCCTGTTGCCGCCGCGGCCAGCACGGCGATCGTGACGAGTTGACCGGTCGCGCGCCGCGTGTCACCGGTGACGACCCCTTTCAGGCCAGAGACCAGTGTTGGAACTGCGACCACCGCCGCCGCGAGCGCGCGACACAGTTCGCCTACCTGCCATTGATCGGGCACGAGACGCACGAGCAACGTGCCGAGGCCGAGCAGTCCGAGGCCGACGAGACCGGCGCCGAGTCGCGTCGTGATACGGCGGCGCTCTTCAGGGGCAAGCACCAGCGTGTCGTCATCGCGCGGCAGCGTCGCCGTCGAGGCATGAGCCGATTCGCCAGGGACGTAGGCGATGGTGTTCGCGCCACCGTCAGTCATGGTCGTCGCCGCTACCTGATGACACGAATCCTCTCGACCCGAGAGTGATTCGGAACCCGTTGTACTTGCCACCCACGGGCGGCGGTATCCAGCGAACGTTGCCGGCGTTGTAGATGGCGCGCTCGACGGCATCACGGTAGAGGCGTTCACGGACGACGGATGGATTGGCGCGATACTCGTGACTGAGCGCGAGAAATGCCGCGGCGTCGCCCTGGGCGGTCGCTCGGCTCGCTTCGGCCGCGCCGCGTGCCGTCTGCAGCGCGGTGTCGACCTCGGCTCGCGCCTGCGGAACGGCGGTTCCCGCAAACGCTTGCGCCTCTTTGCGCTGCGTCTCCGCGCCGATGAACGCGCTCTGCACGGCGTTGAATTGGGCGGCCAGCGCGGAGGGAGGCATCAGGCGCGTGAGCTCGAGTGACGACAGCTCGAGGCCCGAGCGCGCGGCGTCGAGCCCGGTTTGGGCGCGACGTGCGGCAGTGGCTGTGAGATCTTTGCGGCCGTCGGCAAGCACGCGGTCGACGCCCATCTCGCCGATCGATCGGACCACCGCCGCCGTCACCTCGACGCGCAGCACATCCTCGGCCTTCGGACCGTAGAAAGCCCATTCGGCCGCATCACGTACCCGATAGCGCGCCACCATCTCTACATGCACAACGTTGCGGTCTCCTGTGAGGGCGTAGCCCTGCGCCACCGGGTTCAGGGTATCGAATGACATCGGCTCGTCATCGTCGGTGAAGGCCGGCGCGAGCGTGCTCACGGGAACTTCCCACACCCGCTTTACCGGTACGCGGATGACTCGATCCATGGGACGCGGAAACGAAAAAAGGAGGCCGGGCCCGTGTTCCTGTTGCGCGGGTGTCTCGCCAACCAGCCGTCCCCACCGCAGAACCACCGCCACTTCGTCGGGCTTGACGATCGTCGTTCCCGAGACCGCGTAGAGAAGCATCATCGCGGCGACCCACCAGTGCATGCGCTGCCACGCAGCATCGATCACGCGCGCAACGGGTGCCGCGAGACGGCCAATCTCGGACGGCACGCTGACCCTTCTCATTGCCGTTCCTTGCTTTGCAGCAGCGAGAACGGCTCGGAGTCGGTGCGCAGGATCAGCGACGTGTTGCTGGTCACGAGCTTGTCGAGCGACTCGAGAGATCGTGTGAAGCGGTACAGCTCGGGATTGATGCGGTGAGCGTCGGCATAGATCTTCGCGATTTCCGCGGCCGACTTGCCGCGAATACGCGCCTGTTCTTCAGCACCCGCCGCACGGATCCGTGCCGCTTCGAGTTCGGCCTCGGAGCGGATGCGGCTCGCCTCGAGTTGCCCTTCCGCTTCGAATTTCGCGGCGAACTGACGCCGCTCTGCGCGCATCTGATCGAACACGGCTCGCACGTTCTCTTCGGGTAGTGCGATCCGCTCGAGCCGAATCTGCTCGATCGTCACGCCATAGTTGTGGAGCGCGACCGGCGCCGCCGACGCGAGCAGCTCGGATTCGATTTGATCCACCTGCAAATCGGATGGATTGGTCGACACCAGCGCCGAGAGATTATGGCCGCCCAACGTGCCGATGGCGGCGTTGGTGAGGAGGCCATCGAGCTTGGCCTCGGCGCTGCCCTCGCTTCCGATCGCTTGCGTAAACGCGAGCGGATCGCCGATCCGCCACACCACAAACGTGCGCGCAATGATGTTCTTCTTGTCGCGCGTGAGCATCTCGGTGTGGCCGGTCTCGTACACACGGCGCCGCATGTCGAGCAGCGACGCCTGATCGATCGGCCATGGCAGCTTCCAGTGCAGCCCGGTTTGACTCGCGATGCGCAAGGGGCGTCCAAAACGCGTCACCAGAACTGCTTCTCCCTCGCGCACGACCACCGCCATGGCATGGAACACGATCGCGGCGAGCGCCAGCGTGCCGACGACAGCGCGCAGCCAGCGCTGCGTTTTCAAGGCGTCACCCACAACTCACCTCCGTCTCGCTGAAAACGGGAATCCAGAACCGTGAACGCGCGCGTTGACAGAATCTGTTCGAGCGTTTCCAGCCGCCTGCGGAAAAAATACTCGGCAGGCGCCGCCTGATACTGCGACTGCAGCGTCAGGAAGCTCCACGCTTCGCCGGTTGCGCGCGCTTGCGCCTGGGCACCTTCGGCGATTGCCGTGTTTCTGCCAAGCACCGCGGCGCTCTCGGCGTATGGTACGGTTCGATTGCGATAGACCTCCGCACTGACCACTGCGGTAACCTTGCCGAGCTCGGCGGAGACGACCGATTGGTAATCGCTCGAGACCGCCACCGGGGGATGCATGCCGCCGACCGTGAACCCCAACACTTCGACGCCCAGACCGAGTGCGTCGGCATCCTGCTGCACCATCGTCCGCATGCGTGCCGCCAGCGCCACCACGTTTTCTGATAGCGCGTCGGCGAGGGTGCGGTTCACCGTGTTTCGCATGACGGCGCGGTAGGCGACCGCACGCAGAGCATCGCTTGGATTCTGCGAGTGATAACGCCACGCGCGCGGATCGGCAATGCGGAACTGCACGGCGGCGTCAACGGTGATCAGGTCGCGGCCGTTGCCGAGCAGCAGCGTGTATTCGTTCGCGGCATGCTGCCGCGCCCAGAGCACATCCTCGGGCCCGCCTTCTTCCTCGCCTTCGTGACCGACGCTCAGGGCCTGGACGCGTTTGACCGGAATCCGCAAGACGCGATCGATGGGCCACGGCGCATGCAAGTGCAGCCCGGGTTGGAGCGGCGATCCGCCGAGTGGCACGCCAAGGCGCTCGACGAGCGCTTGCTCTTCGACCCCGACGACCGTCAGCGATGTCGAAAGCCACGCCACCAGGCAGAGACCGATCGCGAGCGGCTCGACGCTGCGGCGGACGACGGTGAGCGCCCACGTGGAACGCAGATCGATCCCGAGCTGTCGCTCCGCCGCGTCGAGCATACTGCCCACGACATTCGTGCGATCGCCCAGCACCGACAATGCACCAATGTCGAGCGGGAAGACGTCTGGGGCCTCAGTGGAGCGCGCGTCAAGAACGAACAGACCGTAACAAAGCGCGACGTTGACGATCGCGACGATTATCGCCATCACGCGGATCGCGGTTTGTTGATCGATCCATTGCAGACCAATCGAGATCGCGGCAAGAGCGCTGATCCACGCAACAACACGCGCGCCGCGCGCAAGCGGAATACTTTCCGGGAATGCCGCCGGGTCGAGATTCGAGAGATAACGAACGGCGGTTGCAGCGAGGCCGACGCCGGCCAGGCATATCGACGCGACGATAGCGGCAATCAGCGGCTGAACCACTACCGAATCGGCACGGAACAGTTGCACGAACAGCACCCCGATGGCGCCGACGGCGGCTGTTGCGATTCTGATGTCTTTCAACGCGTTCCGTCCCCGCATCAGCTGGCGCATGCGCGTCATGAGATCGCGGACAGCGATTGCGATGGATCGAGGAGGTGAGGGTTGCGAGGCAGCCGCCTCAGACTCGGAGGGTAGTGTCTCGACAACTTCTGCGGCGCTCGGCTCGTGCTCGGAAACCGACGCTGTGGATTCGTCGACGCTGGTTGCGATCGAGCGCAGGACATTGATCCGGAAGGCGCGCGCCACCGCGACGCCAAAAAGTGCGCCGCTCGCGATCAACAACGTGACCGCGGTTTGGAGGAGGACTGGATTTGCGATCTGCAGTCCCGCCGCAAAGACGACAGTCGCGCCTATCGCGGCAGCCGCAAGCAGCGTCAGGATCGCGCCGCGATAGGGGTCGGACACGATGTCGCGTGGAGACCGAGGCGATGCCGCCGGGACAAAGACTGCAGGAGCGGCCATTCCAGGCTGGCATCATCAGCCCGCGTGACGTTCCACGGCTGGTTGCATTTCAATGAGTGGTTGATTTCAGCAGGTAAGCGGCATTCCCGG
>JBKPDL010000204.1:0-13989 GCA_046727855.1 Acidobacteriota bacterium | reverse complement strand
GATCAGAGAGATCCGGGAGAGGCAAACAGGGAGATCAGAGAGATCGGGGAGAGGCAAACAGGGAGATCAGGAGATCCGGGAGAGGCAAACAGGGAGATCAGAGAGATCGGGGAGAGGCAAACAGGGAAGATCAGGAGATCGGGGAGAGGCAAACAGGGAGATCAGGAGATCGGGGAGAGACAAACAGGGAGATCAGGAGATCGGGGAGAGGCAAACAGGAGATCAGGAGATCGGGGAGGATTTACTTTTTCCTCCCTTGATCTCCCCGACCTGCCCGTTTTTTTCTCCTTGATCTCCCCGACCTTCCCCGTTTTTTCTCCCTGATCTCCCCGACCTCCCCTTTTTTTTTCCTGATCTCCCCGATTCCCTGTTTTTCCTCCCTGATCTCCCCGATCTCCCTGTTTTTCGTCCCTGATCTCCCAGATCTCCCTGTTGGTAGAATGGCCTCCCATTTCGGCATTGCCCGTGAACATCGCAAAAGCGCTCGCCGAAGAGCTTCAAGCCGCCTATCGAGCGGGTCGTCAGATCCCGCCGCCCACGTCGATCGCCGACTTCGATCTCCCCACCGCGTACGCGACCGAAGCCGAGCTGGCGCATCGGCGCCGCGCCGAGGGCCATCGCCCCGTGGGACGGAAGGTTGGGTTCGCCAACAGAGCGATGTGGGGAATCCTGAAGCTCGAAACGTTGGTGTGGGCGCACGTGTACGACGACACGGTACGGCACGCGAGAGGCAACGCCGCCTCGCTCTCGCTGACCGGCAGAATCGCGCCGCGGATCGAGCCGGAAATCGTGTTCAAGCTCGCGCAGCCGCTGCCGGCAGGCACAACCGACCCAGCCGCCGCGCTCGCGAACGTGCAATGGCTGGCGCTCGGTTTTGAAGTGAACGACTGCGTCTTTCCCGATTGGAAGTTCCAACCGGCAGACTTCGTCGCGGCCTACGGCCTCCACATGGCGCTGGTCGTCGGCGAGCCGCAGCCGGTGACGACGAATACAATCAGCACGCTCGTGGAGCAATTACCGCGCTTCACGGTTCGCTTGATGAAGAACGGCGAGCTGGTGGAGGAAGGCTCGGGCAAAAACTCGCTACGCAGCCCCGCACTCTGTCTCTGCGAGTTGGCGGCCGTCGTGTCGGGAGAGCGGCACGGCGAGCCGCTCGACGCCGGCGAAATCGTCAGCACCGGCACACTGACCGCCGCGCACGCGATCACGGCCAGAGAAACATGGCGCGCGGAGGTCAGCGGCATCGACCTGCCGGCGCTCACGCTGCGCTTGGATTAACACGGTTATGACGATCACATCACCACAAACGCTGCTCGAACTCCTCGAACAGGCCCCGCGCTCGCAAACGGCAATCGTGCTGCCGGACGAGAACGTGAAAGTCAGCTACGACTCGTTGCGGCAGCAAATACACGGGGTTGCCGATGCGTTCGCGAGCGCCGGCATCAAAGGCGGCGATCTCGGCAACGTGGCGTTCAATCCGATCAGCGCGCTCACGGCGGCACACTCGAGGAACTGGTCAGGCATCCGGACGTGTCGGCGCTCGTGCGCCAAATCATGGTAGAAACCGAAGCGCTGGCGGCGCGGCTCGGAATCGAGCTGCCGATCTCGATCGAGCAGCGGATGGCGGGCGCGGAAAAGGTGGGCGCGCACAAGACCTCGATGCCGCAGGATCTCGAAGCGGGCCGCCCGCTGGAGCTCGAGGCGATTGCCGGCGCAGTGGCTGAGCTGGGAGAAAAACTCGGCATGCCGATGACGGCGACGCGCGCCGTTCACGCGTGCACGAAACTGCTGGATGAACGGCGCCGCGCGCCGCGCGCGGCGCCGCGGGTCGAGGAGGCGGTCCGGTGAACACCAAGAATCGCTGGTTTCAGCTCGTTGCATCGCTCATCGCGATGATCATGATCGCCAATCTGCAGTACGCATGGACGCTCTTCGTCAAGCCGCTGCAAGCGGGTACCGGCTGGAAGCTCTCCGACATTCAATGGGCGTTCACGCTGTTCATCCTGTTTCAAACGTGGGTGCAGCCAGCGCAAGGCTGGCTGATCGATCGCCTCGGCCCGCGTCTGTTCACGAGTGTTGCGGCGGTGCTCTGCGCGGTCGGCTGGGGCGGACTCGGCTTCGCGACAACGCTGCCGATGCTTTACACGCTCTACGTGACGGCCGGAATCGGCGCCGCGCTCGTTTACGGCGGCTGCATCGGATCGGTGCTCAAGTGGTTCGACGCGCGTCGTGGCTTGGCGTCGGGCATCATGGCGGCCGGATTTGGTGGTGGTGCGGCGCTGTTCATGCCGTTCATCGCCTCGACGATCGCGACGCGCGGTTATCAGCAGGCGTTTCTGGTTACGGGCGTTTTTCAAGGCCTCGTCATCCTGATCGTCGCGCAGTTTCTCCGTCATCCGGCGCCGAGCCCGGCGCCTGTAACCGCGGAGGTGAGCGCCGCATCGTCAACGCAGGTTGGCAAGCGGCACTTCACGACAGCCGAGATGCTGCGCACGCCGCAGTTTTACGTGCTCTACCTCGCCTTTGTGTCGATGGCGACGGGCGGACTGCTCGTGACCGCCAACGCCGGGCCGATGGCGGAGTCGTGGGGAATCGCCGCGGCAGCGCTCACGCTCGCGACCTCGCTCAACGCCCTGGCTAACGGGGCGAGCCGAATCTTCTGGGGCTGGGTGTCGGATCGAACCGGCCGTGAACTCGCCATGGGAATCGCGTTCATCCTTAACACGGCGTGCTTGCTGCTGGTGCTCACCGTGGGGAGGCTTTCCGGCACGCTGTTCACGATCACGCTGGTGTTGACGTTCTTCACCTGGGGCGAAGTGTTCTCGCTGTTCCCGTCGATCGTCGGCGACTACTTCGGTACGAAACACGCCACGTCCAACTATGGCGTGATGTATAGCGCGAAGGGTGTGGCGGCGATCATCGCCGGTGGAATTGCAGCGCGTTTGTTCGAAGCATTTGGCACGTGGTCGGCGTGCTTCTACGGCAGCGCTGCGCTCGCGCTGTTTGGCGCGCTGCTGGCGTTCGCACTGCGCGCCGCGCGCGCGCCGCGGGTGGCACCGGTGGCAGTGCCGGTTGCAGCCAAATAGCCCTGAACGGACGAGACAACTCGTGACACGCAATCGATATACTCCTCCGCATGGAGACGATCCGCCTTCCGCTCGTTCGGGCGCTTGCCGCAGCTGCGCTCGCGGCTGTTCTGCTCGGCACTCAGCCGGCCTCGTATCCCCCGCTACAGGCCCAGACTGACGCGAATCAGCTCGTCCCGCTGAACGCCTACAAGGATTTGAAATGGCGCAACGTCGGCGCGTCGCGCGGCGGACGCGTCACCGCGTTTGCGGGCGTGCGGCAGCAGCCGCACACGTTCTACTTCGGCGCAACCGGCGGCGGTGTGTGGAAGAGCGAAGATGCGGGCATAACGTGGACGCCGGTTGGTGACGGACAGATCGCGACAGGATCGATTGGCTCGATTGACGTCGCGCCTTCGAATCCGAATCACGTGTGGGTCGGCACCGGTAGTGCGGCGATTCGATCGAACGTGATCATCGGGCGCGGTGTCTACAGATCGACCGACGCGGGCGAGAGTTTTCAGTTCATGGGGCTGAAGGAATCGGGGCAAGTCGGAGGCCTTCGGGTGCATCCGACCAACCCGGATATCGTGTGGCTCGCGGCGCTCGGATCGCCGTACGGACCAAACGCCGAGCGCGGGATCTTCAAAACGACGGACGGAGGCAAGACCTGGCGCAAGGTGTTGTATGTGGACACCGAGCACGGTGGGCGCGACGTCGAAGTCGATTGGCAGAATCCCAACGTCCTCTACGCGGCCATGTATCGCGGCTTCCGCAAGGGCTGGGACATCATCAGCGGCGGGCCCGCCGACAAGGGTGGCATCTACAAGTCCAGCGACGGCGGCGAAACATGGAAACACATCACCGCCGGACTGCCGCAGCCGCTCATCGGCAAGATCGATCTCGACATCGCGCGCAGCAATCCCAAAGTGCTGTACGCGATGGTGGAAGGGCTCGCCGAACAGGGTGGGTTGTACAAGTCAGCCGACGCCGGCGAGACCTGGGCGCTCGTCAACAATCAGCAGCGCTTGCGCGCGCGGCCGTTTTATTTCCATTACGTCAGCGTGAATCCCCAGAACGAGAACGAGGTGTTTGTGAGCGAGCTCGGATTCCACAAATCCAGCGACGGCGGCAAGACGTTTACGGCCATCGACACGCCGCACGGCGATAACCATGGTGTGTGGATCAATCCGGACAACCCCGCAATCATGCTGCAGGTCAACGACGGCGGCGCCAACGTCACGCTCAACGGCGGGAAGAGCTGGTCAACACAGCTCAATCAGCCGACGGCCGAGTACTACATGGTGGCGGTGGACGAGCAGTACCCCTATCGCCTCTACGTGCCACAGCAGGACAACAGCACCCTGATCGTTCCGAGCAACTGGCCGTACTCCTGGTCCGTGGATCATCCCGCGGAAGTGTGGCAACAGGCGTCCGGCTGCGAGACCGGGCAGATTTGGGCGCGCAAGGACGGCAAGACGGTATGGGGATCCTGCAAAGGCGAAGTGGGCCGCTACAACGTCGAGACCGGACAGGAGAAGCATTACTGGGTATATCCGCAGAACCGATACGGCCACGACCCGGATGAAATCAAATATCGCTTCCCTCGCCAGACGGTGGTGTACGTGTCGCCGCACGACGAGCGCGTGGTGTATCAAGCGTCGCACGTGCTGCATCGCTCGACAGACGAGGGCGTGACGTGGGAGACGATCAGCCCGGATCTCACGGCGCACGAAGCGGAGTATCAAATCATCCCGGGCAATCCGATCACGCGCGATATCACTGGTGAAGAGGTCTACTCCTCGATTTACGCAATGGTCGAATCGCGCCTCGAGAAAGGCGTGATCTGGGTTGGCGCCAACGACGGGCCCGTGAGCGTGTCGCGCGACAACGGCAAAACATGGAAGAACGTGACGCCCAAAGGTCTCGCGCCGGGCGGACGCGTCCAGACCATCGAAGACTCACCCCATCGTCGTGGCACGGCATACGTGTCGGTGTATCGCTACATGCGTGAGCACGATCTCAAGCCGTACGTTTTCAAGACGACGGACTACGGTGAAACGTGGACGCTCTTGACCGATGGGAAGAACGGAATTCCGAGCGATCATCCGATTCATGTCGTGCGTGAAGATCCGGCGCGCGAAGGGCTGCTCTACGCAGGGACCGAATTTGCGGCGTTCATGTCGTTCAACGGCGGAAAGAACTGGCAGTCGCTGCAACAGAACCTGCCGGCAACACCGGTCACGGACATCAAGGTGCATCGCAACGATCTCGTGATCTCGACAATGGGCCGATCTCTCTGGATCATGGACAACGTGACTCCGCTGCAGCAGTTGGCAAGCATGTTTGCGACCGGCGCGCCCACCAATCTCCAGGAGAACTATGGACACGGCGGCGCCGACGGCGAACAAGCGGCGTCACGCGAGGCGCTACCTCCGGTGTACCTCTTCCAACCACGCGATGCCATCCGTTACCGCACCGCCGCAAACGCTGGTGGTGCAGGCGAGCCTGAATACCCGGCACCGGCCGCGCACATCGACGTATGGTTTGCGGCGGCGCCTTCAGGCGACACGAAACTGGAAATGCTGGACGCGAAGGGCCAGGTGGTCAGGAGCTTCGGCGTGAGCACTGCGCGCGCCGCTGGCGCGGGACAGGAGATGCGCGGTCCCGGCCGTCGTGGTGGCGGCCCCTCTTCGCTGCGCGCCGAGGCCGGCATGCAGCGCTTTAACTGGGACATGCGTTATCCCGGGGTGAACAACAGCGGCAGCGGTCCGATGGCGCCGCCTGGAAAGTACAGCGTGCGCCTGACCTCGGGCACTTACAATGCCGTGCGTACCTTCGAGCTCAAGGCGGATCCCCGCGTGCTGAAAGACGGCGTCACGCAAGCCGACCTCGACGAGCAATTTGCCTTCTTGATCAAAGTGCGTGACACGCTGGCTCAGGCACGTCAGCTTCAGGAGAAAGTCGATCAGGCGATGCAGAAGGCCGGCGTCAAGCCGCCTTCGCCTGCTCCGCCTGGCATGCGTCCGCTCGATCTCAAGTTCGCGCATCCGCTGCAGCGAGTGTGGACCCTGCTCAACGAGATGCCTGGTCCGTACCCGCAGCCGATGCTCATCAATCAGATCGAGAATATTCAACGGATGGCTGGTCAAGCTGACCAGAAGGTTGGCAAGGACGCCGTCGACCGGCTCAGCGACGTTGTCAAGGAGCTGCAGTCTGTGCAGACTGAGTTCCAGAAAGCCGCAATGTAATGGCGCGGGGCGAGTTGCGGCTCGCCCCGTTTGTCAGCGCGGATCGCGCGGCGTCATCACGGGAATGCCGCGAAACGCCGTACTGCTGTCGAGCTGATTGGGCGTGCCGCGATTGGTTTCCGAGGCGCGCTCTTCCCAGCCGACCAGCACAACGCGGTCCGCCGAGTTCGCTTTCTGCTCCGTCTGCACTGTTCCCGCGACGCGCATCTCACCCGCGGTTTTCAGCGTGATGCTGTCGACGATGGTGACCGGCATCTGGTCCGTGCTCTGCCAGCCCACCACCACCACTTTTGCCGGACCCGTGTCGTCGCCGGGCCGCGCCGCATACTGCGCACTCACCGCAGGCAGCGGCGTCAAGACGACGCCCAGATAAACGAGCGCGATCGCAATGACGGTGAGGACGCCGCGAGTATAGATGTCGATGCGCACAGGAACCTCCAAATCTCTAAATCTCTAAATCGCGAAATCTGCTCCAAATCTCCACCTCGCCAAATCTCCAGATTCACGATCCAGATTCCGCCTTCTTGGTGAACTCAAGCAACTTGTCGAACGTCAGATCGATGCGCTGCAGCGTTTCCGAATGCGTCGGCCCGTCGATCAGCGCGAGCGTCACCTTCGTCTCTGCGAGCTTGCCTTCATACGCCTTCACACTCGCCATTGCGTCGGTGTCGCCTGTGGCCACCATCCACAGCGTCGGCACCTTGAATTCGGCCGGTTCCATCGGCGGATACTCCAGCAGCGCGCCTTGCCATGCCACCGACAGCTTCACGCCGCCTTTGGTGAGCGCCTCATAGTCACCGGGCGCGAGCGTGGAGCGATCGAGCTTGCCTGATTCCTGGGCTTGAATGATTGGCAGCCAGCGCGCACGAAAGCCGGTGATCGCGTCCTGGTAAATGCCGCTGGCAGCCGCACCCATCGGAATCCCGATGTACGCGAGCGACTGCACACGGTCGGAGCGAGTGGCGAGGTAGCGTCCGACGATGCCGCCATAGGCGTAGCCCCACACGTGAAAGCGCTGCGCACGGGCAGCATCCGCAACCGCCAGGAGGTCCTCCACGAGGCGTTCGATCGCGTACGCCTCGGTCCTGGTCGGCTTGTCGCTTTCACCACTGCCGCGCAGGTCGACCGCAATCACGGTGAAGCTTGGTGCGAGGCGCTTGACGTAGTCGGTGCGCTGCCATTCGGCGCGCGTTTGGCCGGCGCCATGCAGCAACAGAATGGCTGGACCTGATCCGCTGATCTCGTAGGCGATCTTCGTGCCGTCTTTCGAGGTCGCAAATTTCGTCGCGCTCGCCGGTTTCTGATCAGCACGCTTCTGCTCCGCCGGCTTCTGCTGTGCGACAGCCGGGGAGGCGGCGCGCAAGATGAGACACGCGGTTACAAAGAGTTTGAAGACAAGCAAGTGACGCATTCGATTGCAAACCTCCGTACCATATCGCGCGATTCTGACACGTCAGCCCATCCGCTCGCCAGTCGCGCGCGCGTAACCGGGCAGAGTCCCGCCATGCGATTGGAATCCGCGTTGCATTCGCTTGCCGGATGGTTCAAAAGGAGGGCGCATGGCAAACGTGAACAAACGCCGCGAATCCCGACCCATCGCAACGCGCGACATGTGGCGCGATCAGTGGCTGAGCCCCTGGCGGCGCAGCTGGACTGACCAGATGGACCGCTTCTTCAACAGCTTCGGCCTGGGCGCGTCCGGTAACCGCATCGGTGACTGGGACCTGTGGACGCCCGAGGTCGAAACATTCCAGCGTGGCGATGAGCTCGTCATCCGCGCCGACCTGCCCGGCCTGTCAAAGGACCAGATCAACGTCGAAGTGACCGACGACGCAGTGGTCATTCAGGGCGAGCGACGTGAGGAATCACAAGACGAGCGCGAGGGGTTCTATCGTTCCGAGCGGAGGTACGGCAGCTTCTACCGCACCATTCCGCTGGCCGAAGGCGCCATCGCCGACAACGCCAAGGCCACGTTCAATGATGGTGTGCTCGAGATCACCATGCCCGCCCCGCCACGTGAGGCGGCACGCGGCCGCCGCATCGAAATCGCTGGGCAAACGGGCGACCGCGAAGAACAGCGCACTGGCAATCGCGCCGAGGCATCGGACAGCAGCAAGAAATAGGCGGCTCGCTGCGGGGTATTGCAAGCCGGGGACCTCCCCGGCTTCTTTGTGTACGATAGTTGTGAACCCCATGGCGACGCCGGACAGAGCTTGCAACACGATCCTCGACGCGATTGGCGACACACCGCTGGTCCGGATCAACACGATCACCAAGGGCGTCGTCGCGGCAGACGTCTACGCAAAGATCGAAACCTTCAATCCGGGCAATTCGATCAAGGACCGCATGGCGGTCAAGATGATCGAAGACGCCGAGCGCGCCGGCAAGCTCCGGCCAGGCGGCACGATCATCGAAGGCACATCGGGCAACACCGGCATGGGTCTCGCCATTGTCGCAGTCGTCAAGGGGTACAAGTGCATCTTCACGACCACGGATAAACAGTCGAAAGAAAAGATCGACGCGCTCCGCGCCTTCGGCGCCGAAGTGATCGTTTGTCCCACCAACGTCGAACCGGAGGATCCGCGGTCGTACTACTCCGTCTCCTCGCGCCTGGAACGCGAAACGCCAAATGCGTGGAAGGCCAACCAGTACGACAACCTTTCCAACAGCGCGGCCCATTACGAGCAAACCGGACCGGAAATCTGGAATCAAACCGGCGGCCGTATCGACCACTTCGTCTCTGGCGTCGGCACGGGCGGTACGATCTGCGGTGTCGCCAGGTTCCTCAAGGAACGCAAGCCGAACGTGAAGACGTGGGGCATCGACACCTACGGATCGGTGTTCAAGAAGTACAAAGAGACGGGAAAGTTCGACAAGAACGAGATCTATCCCTACATCACCGAGGGCATCGGCGAGGATTTCCTGCCGCAGAACGTGGACTTCTCGTTGATCGACCACTTCGAGAAGGTTACCGACAAGGACGCCGCCTTGATGACACGCCGAATCACGCGCGAAGAAGGCATCTTCGCCGGCAATTCGGCGGGCGCAGCGATGGCCGGCCTCCTTCAGCTCGCCGATCGTTTCCAGCAGGGCGAACTGGTGGTCGTCGTCTTTCACGACCACGGGTCGCGCTATCTGGCCAAGATGTTCAACGATGATTGGATGCGCGAAAAAGGCTTCCTCGAGCCCACCGGCCTGACCGCGCGCGATCTGGTTGCCACCAAACGGCAGGCACCTTTGGTGAGCGTCGATCGCACCGAAACCGTGGCGCGCGCCGCGCACGTCATGACCGAGCACGGGTTTTCACAGATTCCGATCACCGCGGATGGGCGCATCGTCGGATCGATTAACGAAACCTGCCTCTACGTCGAGATTGTCAAGAATCCAGAAATCAAGCGCGGTCCTGTCGAAGTCATCATGCAGCCGGCCTTCCCCTTCGCTGACGTGTCGACGAGCGTGGAATCGCTGGCGGGAATGCTCACCCCGGAAAACCCGGCCGTGCTGGTGCGCGACTTCAAGAGCGATCAGACCTACATCATCACGCGTTCCGACGTGATTCAGGCGCTGAGCTGACGCGAAGCCAACCGTTTGCCGAGTGGCTCCGTTCAAACGAGGCGTGGCACGATATTGATTCGTATTATACGGATCAATATAATCCAGGCGTATGTCGAGGCAGCCGAGCCGCGAGCCGGCCGGGCTGAAGGCCCGCCACTACTACGTGTTGCTCGCACTTGCGGATGACGCACGCCACGGGCTCGCGATTGCGCGTGATGTGCAGCAGTTGTCAGACGGCCGTGTGCGGCTATGGCCAGCGATGTTGTACGGCTCGCTCGACGAACTGATTGAGGACGGCTGGATCGCCGAAACCATCCCACCGAGCGCGGACGAAAGCGAGCGAAAGCGGTTTTACCAGCTGACGCGCGCCGGCCGACGGGTGCTGACTGCCGAAACGGAGCGGCTTGCCGGCCTTGTCAAGGTCGCACGAGCGCGCCTCAAACGCGCTGGAGGGTTGTCGTGAGCGGCAACCGCGCGCGCACGCCCAGCTAGCGATCTACCTCGGGTTGCTTCGCTTCGCTCCTGCGCACCTGCGCAGGCGTCACGCAGAAGAGATGACCGATCTCTTTGCTGACGTGGTGGCACGCGCGCCAGCGCGGACGCGTCGGCGTTCGACGCGAAGGACGTCCTATCATGATCGAATCTGATATCCGTTACGCACTCCGATCGGCAATGAACAACGTGGCCAATGCCGTGATGGCGCCTCAAAGTGGAGGCCGAACGCTGCGCGCGCTGATCGCCGCCGAGTTTGCTCTCGCGACGTTGCTCCTGATCTGCGTCGGTCTGCTGTTACGCGCCTACGATCGCGTGCGTCATGTCGATCCCGGTTTCAACGCGGACGGCGTCCTCACGTTTTCGATCTCGCTTGGCGTTTGCTGTAATGGGGCCTGCCCCATTAATTACATCGCGTTACAGTTTTCATTTTTTGACAGGCCGCCCGCGTGTGGGCGCAATCTCCTGTCGAAGTCGTTGGAGCACGTCCGGCCGCTGAATTAAATTGACGAGATCACACCAGTCGGCTGGCAGCCGCTCGCATCGGTCGGTTTTGAATTTGCCTTTTAAGCGATCTGTTAGGCTGCTCCACTCCCACTGCTCCGCGCGCGGTACCAGTTTCGCCCGCAGCGGATTCGCTTCGACGTACCTCAGGACCATGAGGAAGTGGAGATCGTCCTGAATGGGGGAGCTCCAGAACCGGCGTTGGAAGACGTGACCGTGTCCAACCGTTTTGGTCCGCGCCCTAAAGTAGCAGGAATAACAACCCGTGACCCACTGCATGTACGTGGAAAGCGCGTTGTCCTCCGTCGGTTCAAGAATCAAATGAAAGTGGTTCCGCATGGCGCAATACCCGTCGAGAACCACTCCGAATCGTCGCGTTCCTGCGCGAAGTAAGCGCATAAAGAACGTGTAATGAGCGGGTTCGAGAAACACCACGCGTCGATCGTTGCCGCGATTGACAACGTGGTAAGGCCTGCCGGGGGGCGCAAAGCGATTGAATCGAGCCGTCTTTTACCTCGCGGAGTGCGGGAATGGGAGGCAAGCGGAATGCCGGGCAATTTGTCACGTGATGTAACGAATGGGGCAGGCCCTTTTACAATGACGCATGCGCTCGCGCTTTGTCGCTGGTGTCTGCTTGGCTCTTCCGATTGTCCTCACGGCGCAATCGCCAAAAACACATCGCCTCGAGGCAACGCCGGCAACGGTGGCGTATGGGTATTACTGGTCCGAGTCAAAGCCCGTGCTGCGCATCGCGTCCGGTGAGGTCATCGACGTCGACACGTTGCTGACATCGACGCCGGATCGCCTCGAAAAGGCCGGCGTGCCAGCAGCCGAGATTCAGGCGTCGCTGCGCGCGATCGTGGAACAGGTGAAGGATCGCGGGCCCGGCGGGCACATATTGACGGGGCCCGTCTACGTTGAGGGAGCGGAGCCGGGTGACGCGCTCGAAGTGAAGGTGCTTTCGATCGATCTGCCCATCGCGTACGGCTACAACGGCTGTGCCGGTTTCATTCGCGAGAACTGCACCCCTGGTCGGGGACCGACGATCATCCGGCTCGATCGCAAACGGATGATCGGCGAGTTCGCGCCGGGCATTGAGATCCCGCTCAAGCCGTTCTTTGGCAGCATGGGCGTCGCGCCGCCGCCCGATGCAGGACGCGTGAGCAGCAACCCGCCTGGCATTCACGCCGGCAACCTGGACAACAAGGAGCTCGTCGCGAGTACCACGCTGTGGATTCCCGTGCACGTGCCCGGCGCCCTCTTCCAACTAGGCGATGGTCACGCCGCGCAGGGCGACGGCGAAGTCGATCAGACCGCGATCGAAACCTCGCTGCGCGGCCGTGTGCAGCTGACCGTGCGCAAAGGGATGAAACTGGCGTGGCCGCGCGCGGAAACCGCCGCGCATTTCGTCAGCATGGGCACCGATATCGATCTGACCAGGGCCACCCGCATTGCGATTCAGGAGATGATCGACTTCCTCGCCGCCACGCGCGGGATGGACAAGCACACCGCGTATCAGCTCACGAGCGTCGCCGGCGACGTCGCGATCACGCAGCTCGTGGATGGCACGATGGGCGTGCATGTGAAGCTGCCGAAGAGCATCTTCAAGGGCAAGTAGACGGGTGGGCTGGTGGGGCGTCTCGGGCTGGTGGCGCTGATCGGTGTCCTCGCGGTCGCGTGCTCGCGCGAAGCGACGACACCCACGCCGCAAACAAATACGGCGCCGCGCGATGCTCAACACCAGGGCATCACAACGCCGCACGGCGATCATTCGCCGCATCATGGCGGCATGGTCCTGATGAACGGCGAGCTCCACTACGAAGTGGTGTTCGATCGCGATGGCCGCCACCGCATCTGGTTTACCGACGCCGTTCGCGAAGATTTGCCGGCTTCGATTGCGCGCGACGTGCGGATGACGATCGCACGCCCGAATCAGCCGCCCGAAGCGCTCGCGCTCGACATCGACGACGCCGGTGAAAGCTGGGTCGCAGCCGGGAAACCCGTGGCTGGCGACAACGTCATGGTGAAGATCAACTACGTCGTGCAGGGCTCGCCGTACGAGGTTGAAATTCCATTCTTGATTCCGGCCAGGTGATGCGTGCCCGACGGGTGCGTTTTGCTGCTCACACTCGTAACGACGTGATCGGAGCGACCGTGGCCGCTCTGCGCGCCGGCAAGTAGCTGGCGAGCATCGCGGCCGCGGCAAGCGCCAGCGCCGCGGCGATGTAGGTCGTGGCATCCAGTCCACGCAAGTCGAACAGCATCCCTTCTAGCGCACGGGTGGCCAGCGCCGAAACAATGAGACCGATCGCGACGCCCGCGAGCGTCAGGCGTGCGCCCTGCGCAACAACCATCCGGATCACATCCTGCCGGGAAGCGCCTAAAGCCATGCGTACGCCGATCTCCTGCGTACGCTGCAGAACCGTGTACGCCATGACACCGTAGACGCCAAATACCGCGAGCACCACGGCCACAGCGGCGAAGACCGTGAGCAGCACGGTACGCAGACGCGGCTGCGCGACCGAGTCTGCGATCGACTGCTCCATCGTTCGCATCTTGACCAGCGGTTGATCGGGATCGATTTCTCGCAACGTCGCGCGCAGCGAGGCGGCCAGTCTCGTTGGCTCACTCTCGCTTTTCACGACCAACGAGACGTTGCGGTACATCCCGGCAAGCACCGGATGTGGATATTGACCGTAGGGCAGGTAGTACTCGGCCTTTGCCCCCGCTTCAAACGACTGTTTGACGTCGCCGACGACGCCGACGATTTCACAGAACGTCGACTCGGCGTCGGGCTCGGTCCCGATCGCCAGACGCTCGCCGATTGGATCGACATCGCGAAAGTATTGCCGCGCCATCGACTCGTTGATCACGGCGACATGCGGCGCACCCTCACGATCGCGACCGCTGAACGTGCGCCCGCGTCGCAACGGAATGCCGAGTGTCTCGAAATACCCGGGACTCACGGCGCGGTAGCCGGCGCTTGTAGTCCTCGGGACCCTTCGGCGGCCTCCCCGCGATGTTGAAGTGGATGGTGGCGCCCCCGCCAGCCATCGGCAGGCCAGTTGTGACAGCAGCCGCACGCGCGCCGGGCATGGCTCGCGCGCGTTCGATCGTGCGTT
>JBKPDL010000203.1:0-8099 GCA_046727855.1 Acidobacteriota bacterium | reverse complement strand
ATGACAGCGAGTACTCATAAAGAACCCGAATTTGGTGAGTTGGTGAGTTGGAGTTGATTTGGCGATCAACAACAGCCTCCAGAGAGTGATTGGACTACGTCGATCACGGCGTCCGGTTGCACCGGATCGCTCAGGCTCTCGCGATCCGCGACTTGCTGCCCGTCGATGAACGCGGCCATGTGCTGCCGCAGCCGGCCCTGGTCGTCGAGGACGTAGCCGCGCGCGGCCTGGTTCGATCCGAAATAATCCTCGAGCGCCTCGCGCAGCGTACCGCCGCTGACCTCGCGCGGGGGGCACTGAACGTGGCGTTGGATGTTTTGCGTGAATCTGATGGTGGCCATCGTGTCGTGAGCGCGGCGAAGGGATATTTTAGCGACAGTAAACTAGCCAAGGGCCCTGCCCTTGATATCCGGCTAACTCCGCGGCCCTTGGCTAGTTCTTGTTGTTGGGTTGGCGCGCTCCGCGCGCCGTAGACCGTTATGCGGGTCCACAACGCGTACAAAATTCACGTCTGTGGCCGCATAACGGTCTAATTCACGCTGGTCTTCGTCACATGCTTGTGGCCGTCGCGGCCCCTTTTGTTATGCACAACCTCAAAATCGCATTCCGCACGCTCTTCAAGTCGCCGTTCATCACCGCCGTTGCCATCGTCTCGCTGGCGCTCGGGATCGGCGCGAACGCGGCCATCTTCTCGCTGTTCAACCAGATGCTGCTGCAGTCGTTGCCTGTGCCGGGACCGGAACAGCTGGTGAATCTCGGCGCACCGGGGCCGAAGCCGGGATCAACCTCCTGTAACAACGCGGGCGACTGCGACCAGGTGTTCAGCTACCGCATGTTCAAGGACCTCGAGCGTGTTCAGCAGGTGTTTACGGGCCTCGCTGCGCACGTGACGTTCGGCGCCAACCTCTCTTACAAAGGGCAGACGCAGAACGGCGAGGGCATGCTCGTGTCGGGCAGCTACTTCAACGTGCTCGGCCTCACGCCGGCGCTTGGACGGTTGTTCACGCCCGACGATGACAAGAACATCGACAATCACTTCGTGACGGTGCTGAGTCATCGCTATTGGACCACCAAGTTCAATCAGGATCCCAACGTCCTCAACGACACGATCATCGTCAACGGTCAGAGCATGACGATCGTCGGCGTCGCGCCGGCGCGTTTTGACGGAACCACGCTGGGCACGCGTCCGCAGGTATTTGTGCCGCTCACAATGCGCAGCCTCATGCAGCCGGGCTTCACCGCGTGGGAAAACCGCCGCAGCTACTGGGCCTATCTGTTCGCGCGGTTGAAACCGGGCGTCACGCTCGAACAAGCGAACGCAGCCTTGAACGGCCAGTATCACGCCATCATCAACGACGTCGAAGCGCCGCTGCAGACCGGGATGAGCGACCAGACCATGGCGCGGTTCCGCAACAAGCAGATCACGATGGAGGAGGGCTATCGCGGCCAGAGTTCCGTTCACGAAGAAGCGGCGACACCGCTCGCGATGCTGCTCGGCGTCACCGCCTTTGTGCTGCTGATCGCCTGTGCCAACATCGCCAACCTGCTGCTCGCGCGCGGCGCGGGGCGTGCGGCGGAAATGGCCGTGAGGCTTTCAATTGGCGCGAATCGCCGGCAGCTCGTCACGCAACTCCTCACCGAATCGTTGCTGCTCGCCTTTCTCGGCGCCGTTGCCGGACTCCTCGTGGCGCGCTGGACGCTTGTCGGGATCGGATCGATGTTGCCCGCGGAAGCGATGCAGACGATTGATATGTCGATTCAGCCTGCGGCGATCATCTTCTCGGCGGCGCTGGCATTGGGCACCGGGTTGCTCTTCGGCTTTTTCCCCGCCGTCTACAGCACACGCCCCGATCTCGTTTCCACGCTGAAGAACCAGGCGGGGCAGCCGTCTGGCGCGAAGGCCGCGAAGCGTTTCCGTGCGTCGCTCGCCACAATCCAGGTGGCGCTTTCGATGATGCTACTGGTGTGCGCGGGCCTTTTCATCAAGAGCCTTTACAACGTGAGCAAAGTGGACCTCGGCCTCAAGCTCGACAACGTCATCACTTTTCGCGTCTCACCGGAGTTGAACGGCTACAAGTCTGAGCAGACGGTCGCCTTTTTCGAGCGCGTCGAAGATGCGCTCAAAGCATTGCCTGGAGTGAGTGGCGTGACGGCGGGGACGGTGCCGCTGCTCGCGGGCAGCAACTGGGGCAACAGCGTGCGTGTGCAGGGCTTCGATGCCGGGCCCGACACGGATACGGGATCGCGCTTCAACCAGATCGCGCCCGACTACTTCCGCACGCTTGGCGTGCCGCTGATCTCGGGCCGTGAATTCGCGCGCGCCGATGCGAAACTCAATCCCAAGGTGGCGATCGTCAACGAGGCATTTGCGAAGAAATTCAATCTCGGGCGCGATGCCGTCGGCAAACGCATGGGCCAGAACGAGGGCAAGGAACTGGACATCGAAATCATCGGTCTCGTGCAGAACGCGAAATACAGCGAAGTAAAGGCGGCGATTCCGCCGCAGTTCTTCATTCCTTACCGCCAGGCGGAGCGTATGGGCCGCATCACGTTCTACGTGCGCACGTCACTCGATGCCGAGCAGCTGCTCTCCACGATTCAACCTGTGATTGCGAAGCTCGATCCCAACCTTCCGATCGAAGAGCTGCGCACGATGCCGCAGCAGATCAGAGAGAACGTGTTTCTCGAACGGATGATGAGCACGCTATCCGCGTCGTTTGCCGCGCTGGCGACGCTGCTCGCTGCGATCGGTCTTTATGGAGTGCTCGCCTACACGATCGCGCAGCGCACGCGCGAGATCGGCTTGCGCATGGCGCTCGGCGCCGATCGTGGCACGGTGCGCGGGATGGTGCTGCGGCAGGTGAGCTGGATGACGGTGATCGGCGGCGTCGTGGGTCTGGCCGGCGCCGTCGGCCTCGGACGGGCGGCGAAGTCGCTGCTGTTCGAGCTCGAAGGCTACGATCCCACGGTGCTGATCGCGTCGGCGACGCTGTTGACGCTGGTCGCGTTGGGCGCGGGCTTCGTTCCCGCGCAGCGCGCGTCGCGGATCGACCCGATGAGGGCGTTGAGATACGAGTAGAACTCGCACACGGCGGTTCCTCACGGCGGTTCCTCACGTACGTTCACGGAGTTCTTCACGTGGGTTCGTGACGCAGGTTCGCGATCCATGAACGCCGGCGTGGTGTGTGAGCGACGAACGCACGTGATAACCTCGCACAAACGAACTAGCCAAGGGCCCTGCCCTTGATATCCGGCTAACTCCGCGGCCCTTGGCTAGTTCTTGTTGTTGGCTTGGCGCGCTCCGCGCGCCGTAGACCGTTATGCGAGTCCACAACGCGTACAAAATTCACGTCTGTGGCCGCATAACGGTCTAACGTGAACCAACGGGATGAACCTACGCAACGAACCTTGGTGAACTACCGTGAGGACCGTACGGAAGGAACCCCGTAAGGAACCTGCAAAGCGCGGACATGAAGCCGCCGTGGGCTTCACGGTGAAGTCGGGATGGGCGTGTGCGGTGCTCCTCGCCGGTCCCTCTACCGCGCCGCGCGTGGCCGACAGCTGCCGCGTCGAGCTGAGCGATCCGGCGGTTCCCGACGCGCGGCAGCCCTATCATGCGGGCTTTGGCACCGCGCGTACCGACGAAGCTCAGCTCTCGCGTCTGGTGAGCGGCGTCAAGCGCTTCGGCGCGAAATCGGTTCGCGAGCTGCTGAAACGCTACGGCGACGCACACCTTCGCGGAGCCGGCATCGTCGTCGGCAGTCTCGTCGATCCCAAGACCATCGCCAACGATCACATCCGCATTCATGCGCTCGAGGGTAAGCTCTTTCGCGAAGTGGTCGCGGACGCGGCGAAAGCAGCGGGACTCCGGTCGGCGATCTGGCGAGAGCGCGATCTATATGCCGCGGCGGCAGGTGCACTGAAGCGGCCGGAAGGACGCGTTCGCGCGTCGATTGGCGCGCTGGGACGTGACGTTGCAGGCCCCTGGCGCGCGGAGCAGAAGCATGCGGCGCTCGCCGCATGGCTGGTGCTGGCCGATTGATCAGGAGGGCGCATGGTGCGGTGCATCGTTTTCTTCGCACTCGCAATCGCGGCCGTTTTCAGCAGCGTGCACGCGCAGACGTCCGCGCCGCGGAACGATCTTCCGCAGCCGTATGCGACAACGCGCGACTGGGGACAGTTACCGCAGGGAATGAAGTGGGCGGCAGTCACCGCCATCGAACCTGCGCCGGACGGCAGCATGTACGTGGTGCATCGCTGCTTCGCCAATTCCTGCGCCGGGCGCAGCGAGCCGCCGATCCTCAAGTTTGCAGCGGATGGGAAGCTTCTGCAAAGCTGGGGCGAAGGGCTGTTCATCTTCCCGCACGGCGCCACGGTGGATCGTGACGGCAACTTATGGGTCACCGACGCCCGCGGCGAAAACGGCAAAGGGCATCAGGTGTTCAAGTTCGCTCCTGATGGCAGGATCCTGATGACCCTCGGCAAAGCCGGTGTGAGCGGCTCAGATCCCGGCCTCTTCGATCAACCCACTGATGTCGTCATCGCGCCAAATGGCGACATCTTCGTGACCGACAGTCATCGCAACGGCAAGAACAATCGAGTGGTGCGCTTCACACGAGACGGCACCTACGTCAAAGACTGGGGCAAAAAGGGCAGCGGCCGCGGCGAGTTGAGCGAGCCGCACACCATCGCCATCGACTCGCGCGGCAGGCTCTTCGTCGGCGATCGCGAAAACAACCGCATTCAGATCTTCGACCAGGACGGTACGTATCTCGACGAGTGGCGGCAGTTCGGCCGACCGAGCGGCATCTTCATCACGAAGGACGACACGATCTACGTCGCGGATTCCGAATCAGGACCAGATACCGGTGCACACGAGTTGACTGGTATTAAAAAAGGGATTCGCATCGGCAGCGCACGCGACGGTAAGGTCACCGCTTTCATCGAAGATTCGGAATCGACCACGCCCGACCACTCCGGCGCCGAAGGTGTGGGCGTTGATGCACAGGGCAATGTGTATGGGGCCGTCGTTCGCCGGCAGATGCTCGAACGCCACGTCAGAAAGCCGCGATGAGAGCCTCGGCAAGCTGGCAAGCGCGCTTCATCGGCGCGCTGATTCGCCTCAGAATTCGTCGCCGCAACTGGGGCCGCAACGAGCGGGACGTGGCGCGCCGCGCGCGCAGGCTCTTCGGCACGCCACGCAGGTGGACCCAACGCCGGAGTCGCGGCCTCGAGGTGTCGATCGTCCAAACGGGCAGCCTCGCGGCCGAGCGCGTGTCGCTCCCGAATCTCGATGCCACACGTGGCTTGGTGCTCTATGTGCACGGCGGCGGATACGTTGCCTGCTCCGCACGAAACCATCGCCCGATCACGACCTCACTGGCTCGCGCGACACGGCTTCCGGTGATTGCGCCCGACTACCGCCGCGCGCCTGAAGCTCGCTTTCCAGCGGCGCTCGACGATGTGTGTGATGCATACCGCTGGTTGCTGGATCACGGTGTCCCGGCCACGCGGATAGCGGTCGCAGGCGATTCGGCCGGGGGCGGCCTGGTGCTCGGGCTGTTGCTGCGGGCGCGAGAGCGCGGGTGGCCAATGCCCGCGTGCGGCGTCACGTTCTCGCCATGGACCGACATGACCGGTTCACAACCGTCAGTTCGCACGAACGATGGCCGGTGCGCGATGTTCAGGCCGGAGAACGTGACCGCATTTGCGACGGCTTATCTGGGGAGCACAGCGCCTACCAACCCGTACGCCTCGCCCTTGCTGGCGGATCTCCGCGGGTTGCCGCCGTTGCTCGTTCAGGTCGGCGCTGAAGAACTCCTGCTCGACGATTCACGCGAGCTCGTCCACCGCATCCACGCCGCGGGCGGGGAGGCGCTCCTCGAAGTGTATCCGCGAGGCGTGTTCCACTGCTGGCAGATGCTCGACGGTCTCGTGCCTGAGGCCGGCGAGTCGCTACGCACGGCCGGCGATTTCATCATGCGGCATCTGCACGCCAGTGGCATCCAGCGCGCGCATGGTTACTTCAAGATCGAAGGCGGCCATCATCCGCTTGCCCGGGGAATCGCACGATTGATGCGTCTGCCGCGGCCCAATACGGCTGCCGAAACGCGACTTGTCATCCGGCCTGTCGGCGATCGTGAGGAGTGGGTGCGCGATTTCGGCGGGCATCGGCTCACGACCCGCCAGTACCGCGTCAGCGACGCTGAGTTCCTCGAGCAGTTCGGGATATTGCAATTCCATTTCGACAACATCGCATCGAACGGCACATTCGTTCATCGCCAGCGTGCGGCGGCCATTTGTGTGGGGCCGCTGCGCCTGCGCATTCCGTCGATATGTGCACCGCACGTGGCGGGACGTGAGCATATCGAGGGACGACGACACAAGGTGAACGTGCAGGTGACGCTGCCGCTCGTGGGGCTGCTGTTGTCGTACGACGGCGTTGTCGATTTCGAGGCGGCGGCATGAGCGTCGCACTCTGGCTGCTGGGCATCCAAGGCCTGATCGGCGCGTTCGACACGCTTTACTATCACGAGTGGCGCGCGCGTCTGCCCGCGCAGGGCAAGCGGGCCGCATCGGAGCTGAAGCTCCATGCCGCTCGCGATTTCTTCTATGCGGTACTGTTTGGATCACTGCCGTTGATTGCCTGGCACGGGCGTTGGGTGCTCGCGCTCGCGGCTGTGTTAATCGCGGAAATCCTGTTGACATTGAGCGATTTCGTCGTCGAAGCCACGGTGCGGAAGCCGCTTGGAGATGTCTACCCCGGTGAGCGTGTGACTCATGCCGTCATGGGCATCCTGTACGGCGCGATGATCGCGTTTCTGATCCCCGAACTGGCGCGCTGGTGGTCGATGCCGACGGCGCTCGTGCGCCTGTCGCCGGATGTGCCGCCGCTCGTGCAATGGTCGCTCGTGATAATGGCAGTAGGCGTGTTCCTTTCTGGCGCGCGTGACCTTTATGCGGCATACGGACTGCCAGCCGGGACCTGGCCCTGGACTGAACAGCGAGGAATGCCGTGAAATCGCGCATGCAGGTTTTTCGCCAGCTTCACCAATCGGGATGCTTCGTCATCCCCAATCCTTGGGATGTCGGGAGTGCTCGCTTGCTTGCGCAACTCGGGTTCAAGGCGCTGGCGACAACGAGCTCCGGGTTCGCTTGGTCGCTTGGACGTCAAGACAATCACGTCGCGCTGGACGAAGCGCTGACGCACTTCCGCGCGATTGCTGCGAGCGTCGAGGTCCCGGTGAACGCCGACTTCGAGGGTGGTTTCGCGGTTGAGCCCGCCGGAGTCCGCGCGAACGTGCTGAACGCGACGGGCACCGGCGTCGCCGGGATTTCGATCGAAGACTCCACCGGTGATGCGGCGAATCCCTTGTTCGATTTCGCGCTCTCGGTCGAGCGGGTGCGCGCCGCGCGAGCCGCGATCGATCAGAGCGGCACCGGCATCGTGCTGACCGGCCGGTCCGAAGGGTTCATCGTCGGGCGTCCCGATCTGGCGGAAACGATTCGTCGTCTCACTGCCTACGCCGAAGCCGGCGCCGATTGTTTGTATGCGCCGGGCATTCGCACGAGAGACGACATCACCGCGGTCGTGCGCGCCGTGGCGCCAAAGCCGGTGAACGTGCTGGCCGGCGGCCCGATCGCGACGGTTGCGGAGCTTACCGAGATGGGTGTTCGCCGCATCAGCGTCGGCGGTGCACTCGCGCGCGCGGCGTGGGCGGGATTTCTCGACGCGGCGAGAGAGATCGCGGAAAGAGGAAGCTTCACGGCTCTCGGCCGCGCCGTGCCGTTTGCGGAGATCAACGAGGCGTTTCGACGCGACGTCGTCTAACGATCATTCCATCGACACATCACATCGCCACATCGACAGACACATCGCTACAGACACATCACTACATCAGCACATCGCACCCTGACATCGCCACAACACCCCGTCGCGACATCGCCACATCACGTCTTTAGACCGTTATGCGGCCACAGACGTGAATTTTGTACGCGTTGTGGACCCGCATAACGGTCTACGGCGCGCGGAGCGCGCCAAGCCAACAACAAGAACTAGCCAAGGGCCGCGGAGTTAGCCGGATATCAAGGGCAGGGCC
>JBKPDL010000202.1:0-25382 GCA_046727855.1 Acidobacteriota bacterium | reverse complement strand
CACGCCGGGCAACATCGTCGCCATCAAGCCGATGAAAGACGGCGTCATCGCCGACTTCGACGTGACCGAGAAGATGCTCACGTATTTCATCAAAAAGGCACACAACGGCAATGTGTGGGTGCGCCCGCGCATCATCATCGGCGTGCCGTCGGAAATCACGCAGGTCGAGAAGCGCGCCGTCAAAGACAGCGCCTATCGAGCCAAGGCCAGCGAAGTTCACCTGGTTGAAGAAGCCATGGCCGCAGCCATCGGTGCGGGGCTGCCGATCACCGAACCTGCAGGCAGCATGGTGGTCGACATCGGCGGCGGCACGACGGACATCGCCGTCATCTCTCTCGCCGGCATCGTGTACAGCAAAGCCGTCCGGGTCGCCGGCAACGAGATGGACGAAGCGGTCATCCAGTACATCAAGAAAACGTACAACCTGCTGATCGGCGAGCGCACAGCCGAACAGATCAAGATGGAGCTGGGTTCCGCCTATCCCGTGGAAGATCGGCTCACCATGGAGATCAAGGGCCGCCATCTCATCGAAGGCGTGCCCAAGACGATCACCATTACCGACGAAGAGATCCGCGAAGCGCTCGCTGAAACGGTGAACGTGATTGTGGATGCCGTGCGGGTTGCGCTCGAGCGCACGCCGCCGGAGCTGTCGGCGGACATCGTCGATCGCGGCATCGTGCTCACCGGCGGCGGATCGCTGCTGCGCAATCTGGACAAGCGCTTGCGCGAAGAGACCGGGCTACCGGTCACGATGGCCGAAGATCCCCTGTCGTCGGTGGTGCTGGGCGCGGGCAAGATGCTGTCGGACTTTGATTTGTTGCGGAAGATTGCAATTGATTGAGGCGCGGTTGAAGCCGCGCCACTACACACGTGGGCAGTAGTGGCCGGCCTTCAGGCCGGCCGACACCTCAATGCCACCTGTTCAACTCTCACAGCGACCGTTTCTGGTGTTCACTGCCGCCGTCATCCTTCACGTGATCCTCATTTCGGCGCAGGTGAACACAAAAGCGGGTGTGCCGTTGCTCTCGGTGGCGACGTTTGGCGTGTTTGCCGAGATTCAGCGCGGCGCGATGAACACATTCTCAGGTGTGAAAGGCCTGTGGACCGGATACGTGGACCTGCGATCTGCGCAGGTGGAAAACGACCGGCTCAAACAGGAGCTGCACACGCTGCAGGTGCGGCTGCAGGAAGAACGAGCGTTTGCCGAACGCGCCGAGCGGCTGCAGCAGCTTCTGGAGCTGCGGCAGCGCGCCAGAGTCGAAACGGTCGCGGCCGAGATCATCGGCGCTTCGCCGCAGAATGACGTCCTCGCGCGCACGATCGACAAAGGCACATTGGACGGCGTGAAAAAGGACATGGCGGTGATTTCGCCGGCGGGCGTGGTGGGGCGCGTCATTCTTCCGAGCCGCCGGGCGGGATCTGTGCAGCTGCTCATCGATCGCAACGCTGCGGCCGCGGCCTTGATCGAGCGCACGCGGGTGCAGGGGATTGTGCTCGGGCAGGGCGGCGACACGCTGGAAATGGACTACGTGCCCGGCACCGCGGACGTCAAGCAAGGCGACCTCGTTGTCACTTCGGGACTCGACGGCATCTATCCCAAGGGCTTCGTCATCGGCACCATCGAGGGGGCGGACCGCGGTCCCGGCACCTTCCACAAGCTCACCGTTCGCCCGGCGGTCGATTTCTCGCGGCTCGAGGAGGTGCTGGTCGTCACGACACCGCCATCGATCAAAGCAGCAGAGGAAGCGCTCGCGAAGGAGCCGCCTCCGAGTGAGACGCCGTTGCTGTCGACGAACCAGACAGCGGGCGCGCCGCGCGCAGTCAATCAGACGCCACGCGCCGCGCGGCCGTTGAATCAGGCGCCGCGCGCGCCTCGTCCGGTCAATCAAACGCCGCGGGCGCCGGTGCCGCGCGTCGATCAAGCGCCGCCGGCGAGCGGAAACGCGACACCGCCGAGTGGCAACCGCACGCCACAGGGTGCAACCGAGTGAAGGCGCTGGCGGCGCTCGCAGCCATTGCCGCTGCGTTGGCTCTTCAAACCACGTTGACCGGGCTTGTCATCCGCGGAATGGCAGCACTCGACCTCGTCCTCGTGGTCGTGGTCTACATCTCGCTCATGTCGGGACCGATCACAGGCGTGCTCGTCGGCAGCCTCGCTGGCCTGATTCAGGATGCGCTGCCACTGGGCGTACTCGGGATTGGAGGATTGGCCAAGACGCTGGTGGGCTTTTTGGCCGGGTTGCTCGGCACCCAGTTCATTGTGACTGCGCCGTTGCCGCGCTTCATTGTTTTCGTCATGGCCACGATTCTGCACTCGGCTGTGTTCATGGGCTTGTACATGCTGCTGGACCTGCGGCAGTTTCCAACCCCATATACGGCGGTGCTCAGCCAGGCCATCGGGAACGGATTTGTCGGGGTGGTTGGCGCGCAAATCATCGAGCTCCTTCCTGGCCTTCGGGAGCGCCGGCGGGCCCGCCGGGTTAGCCGACATTGACGGTAAACTATGTAATGGCGGGTATTTCGCGTCCGCGACGCTTCCGGCGAAACCCGCCGTAGGCTAGGCGAGGGCGGGTAGTCCGCCGATATTGCAATATGGCACTTGCCGAAGATCGCCGACGCATTGGGGTCCGCCTCACCTTCATCCGCGTCGCTGTCGCCGTTTACTTCCTCGTGCTGGCGGGCAGTTTCTGGTTCCTGCAGATTGCGCAGCATGCGCGCTACGAGGAAATGGCGGAGAGCAACCATCAGCGGTTGCTGCCGCTCCGCGCGCCGCGCGGCGTGCTGTTCGATCGGCAAGGGCGCGTGCTCGTCGAAAACCGGGACGCGTTCAACATCTCCATCCTGCGTGAGCACAGCAAGGATCTGAATCGTACGATTCAGATGCTCGCGGAGATCACGCGCGTGCCTGAGGAGCAGATCCGCGAGGCCGTCGAGCGCCACAAACACGAACCACGGTATCAGCCGATCGTGGTGATCAACGATGCGCCGCTGCAGCAGGTGGCGGCTATTGCCGCGCGGCGCCTTGAACTGCCAGACATCGTCGTTCAGCAGGTGCCGACACGCCAGTATCCCGCGGGAGGACTCGGCGCGCATTTGTTTGGCTATGTCGGCGAAGCCAGCGAGGAACAGGTTTCACAAGGCACGTTCCCGATGGGCGCCGTGGTCGGCCAGTCGGGAGTGGAAAAGATCTACAACACGCTGCTCATGGGCCAGGACGGCGCCCGCCGCGTGATGGTCAACAGCCTGGGGCGCGAGATCCAGAAGCTCAACGAGGAGCCGCCGGTCGAGGGCCGTCGCGTGCAGCTTACGATCGATCTCGCCATGCAGAAGGCGGCGGAGGAGGCGTTCCGCTTCTTCCACTACAACGGCGCCGCAGTGATCCTCGAGCCCAAGACTGGCGAGGTGATGACCTTTGTCAGTGTGCCGGCGTACGATCCAAACGCGTTTGCCGGCGGCATCGATCGCGCGACCTGGCAGCGTCTGAATACCGACACGCTCCTGCCGCTGCAGAACCGCGCCATTCAGGGACGCTATTCGCCGGGTTCCACGTTCAAGCTGGTGGTCGCCACTGCCGCTCTTGAAGAGGGCATCGTCACGCCGGACTTCAGAGTGAACTGCAGCGGCGGCGCAACGTTCTACGGCCGCTATTTCAAATGCCATATGAAGGGCGGGCACGGCACGCTGGACATGCGCCATGCGATCGAGAAGTCGTGCAACGTGTACTTCTACACGCTCGGCAACATGCTCGGTGTCGACAGGATTCACCTGTGGGCCGAACGGCTCGGCCTCGCCGGCAGGACCGGCATCGATCTGCCGAACGAAGTTGACAGCATCGTGCCGTCATCGCAGTGGAAGAAGCAGCGGACCGGCGAGCGCTGGTATTCCGGCGAAACCATTTCCGTTTCGATCGGTCAGGGGCAGAACTCGGTGACACCGGCTTCGATGGCGGTGATGATGGCGACGCTTGCAAACGGCGGCACGCGCGTCATTCCGCACCTGGTCAAGGCGATGGACGAGGGTGAGGGATGGAAGCCGGTGACCCCCCTCGACAACCCGTTCAAGCCGTTCCTGTTCAAGCCGACCACGATCTCCGCGATCCACGACGGCTTGTGGCTGGCTGTGAACGGCGCCGGCACAGCGGGCCGCGGGCGCATCTACGGACGCAACGTCGCCGGCAAGACCGGCACGGCGCAGGTCATCTCAATTCAGGGTAAGGAGCGCGCCGGACGCACTGACAAGGACCTCCGCGATCACGGCTGGTTCGTCTTCATGGTGCCAAGAGACAATCCCGAGCTGGCCGGCGTGATTTTCGCGGAACACGCGGAACACGGCTATCTCGCCGCGCCGATTGCGCGACACACGATCGAGACGTATTACGCGGCGAAGGAAGGCCGTCCGCTGCCGCGCATCGAAGACATCAATCCCGGCGTACCCATGCCCGACTCTGAGCCGCGCCGCACGGTCACGGCCGTTGCCGGCGGTGGCGGTGGTCAATAAGTTCACTCGCACATGCTCGAACGGCGACTTTACTTTCACATCGACTGGGCGCTGATCATCGCCATCCTTGCGCTGTGTGCGATCGGCGCGCTCATGATTTACAGCACGACGGGCGGGCCCACGCGTACGTATTGGACACAGCTCTACGCCATAGCGCTCGGACTTGGCCTGATGGCGGGTGCGTTGATCGTCGACTACCGCACGCTTGCCGACAAATCGCACGTCCTGTATCTGCTCCTCATCGCACTGCTCGTCGCCGTAATGTTCTTTGGATCCGTGCAGGGCGGCTCGCGGCGATGGCTCAATCTGGGATTCTTCAACCTGCAGCCCTCCGAGCTGGCGAAAGCGACGCTCGCGCTGGTGCTGGCCAAACTGCTCGACGACAGCCGCAGATCGTCGCTCAGCAATCAGGAGCTCTTCGTTGCGGCCGTGCTGACCGCCATTCCGGTGTTGCTGATCATGCAGCAACCAGATCTCGGGACTGCGGTCACCTTGCTGCCCATTCTTTTCGTCGTCGCGTTCGCCGCCGGGTTGCCCATGCGCTACGTGGCGGTGGTTGCGATGGTCGCGACGTTGTCAGCGCCGGTCGCGTGGAAATTCGCGCTGCAGGATTATCAGCGCGAGCGGGTGGAAACGTTTCTCAACCCGGAACAGGACGCGCGCGGTGCGGGATACCAGCAGATTCAGGCGCGCATCACCGTCGGTTCCGGCGGTCTTTGGGGGAAGGGGTTTCGGCAGGGCACCCAGGGTCAGCTGCGGTTCCTGCCCGTGGCGCATAACGACTTCATCTTTTCGGTGCTGGCCGAGGAGCAGGGGTTCGTCGGCGTCATCGTCGTGTTAGGGCTCTACCTGTTTGTGATTATGCGTTCGCTCGATGCGGCCCGACTGGCCAAGGACCGCCTCGGGGCCTATCTCGTCCTGGGCGTGCTCGCGACGTTCACGTTCCAGGTCATCTACAACATTACGATGTCGGCTGGGCTCGCGCCGGTCAAAGGGCTGACGCTGCCGCTCATGAGTTACGGCGGCTCCTCGATGATCGCGACACTTGCCGGCTTCGGCCTCATCCTGAACGTGAGGATGCGGCGTTTCACTAATTGAGGACCTGAAGTAGCGAGTAGCGGGTAGCGAGTAGCGAGGATGACACCCTCGCTACCCGCTACCCGCTGCTCGCTACTTCACGTCACCCCAAATGAATAAGGAAATGATCATTTCCTCGAACGGCCACGAAACGCGAGTGGCCATTCTCGAGGACGATTTGGTCGCAGAGATTTTCGTCGAGCGCGAAAGAAACCGCGGAGTCGTCGGCAACGTTTACAAAGGGCGCGTTTCGAAAGTCCTTCCCGGAATGCAGTCGGCCTTTATCGACCTTGGCCTGGAACGCGACGGCTTTCTCTACGTCTCCGATGTCATCGACACCGATGAAGCGTTTGCCAAACTGAGCGGCGACGACGAAGAGGACGACGAGCCCGATGGCAATGTGGCGGCGCCGAGGGCAGAAGCCGGCGGCGGCCAGCGCAACCGGCGCGATCAACGTGAGAAGCAGCAGGATCAGAAGATCGAAGAGCTCCTGAAGGAGGGCCAGGAGATCCTCGTTCAGGTCGCGAAGGAACCGCTCGGCACCAAGGGCGCGCGCCTGACGTCGCACGTCACACTGCCCGGACGCTTCCTCGTGTTCATGCCGACGGTCGACCATATCGGCGTGTCACGCAAGATCGCGAGCCGCGAAGAGCGCCAGCGGCTGCGCGGCATCGTCCGCGAGTTTCGCGAGCAGAACAACTTCGGCGGCGGTGTCATCATTCGCACCGCGGCGACCGACCGTTCGAAGGAAGATATTCTCGCCGATCTGCAGTACTTCCATCGCATCTGGCTCGACATGCGGCAGCGCACGGAGACGCAGCGCGCGCCGACAGTCGTCTATCGTGAGCCGAGCCTGGTGGCGAAGCTGCTGCGCGATCTGCTGACCGACGACTACACCGCGATACGCATCGACAACGCGCAGGAGCATCTGCGCGTGCTCGAGTTCATCGAGCGGATCATGCCGTCGCTGGCGCCGCGCGTGAAGCTCTACGACACGGACTATCCGATCTTCGAGGAGTACGGCGTTCAGGCGGAAGTGGACAAGGCGCTGCGCAGCAAGGTCTGGCTCAAGTCCGGCGGTTCGATCGTGGTCAATCAAACCGAAGCGCTGGTGGCAATCGACGTCAACACCGGCCGCTACGTCGGCAAGAAGACCGCGGGACGGCTCGAGGACACGATTCTCAAAACCAACCTCGAAGCGGTGAAGGAGATCGTTCGTCAAATCCGGCTGCGCGATCTCGGCGGCATCATCGTGCTCGACTTCATCGACATGGAGGAAAAGAAGAATCGCCAGAAAGTGTTTCAGGCGGTCGAGCAGGAGCTGCGCAAGGATCGGGCGCCGTCCAAGCCGCTGCAGGTGTCGGACTTCGGCCTCGTGATCATCACGCGCAAGCGCGTCAAGCAAAGCCTCGAACGCGTGCTCACCGAGCCGTGTCCGTACTGCACCGGCGCCGGCACGATCAAATCGAGCTCGACGATCTGCTACGAGATTCTGTCCGAACTGAAAAAGGTCGGTAGCGACATGGATGGCGCCGGCGTGCTGCTGCGCGTCAACCCCGACATCGCGCGTGCGCTAAAAGAAGAAGAGCGCGGCGTGCTGAAAGATTTGAGACATCTTCTGGGGAAGGACGTCGTCGTCAAGCCAGACGTCCATCTGCATCACGAGCAGTTTGATGTGATGTCGATTGGGGGGTGAGGGTGAAAAAGGGGTCAGACCCCTTTCTCACCTGATTACGCGAAAAAGGGGTCAGACCCCTTTTTCACTGTCAGCGAGCAGCTGCCCCAGGCGGGAGGTGAACGAGATAGTTGTTGCCCCCGCGATTAATCCACACGCGGAGGTACTCGCCACCTTTCAGCATTTCGACACGCGTCTGGTTGCGAGCGACGTGGCCCGGCATGTCAGGTCCGGGTTGCGTATCCTTCACCTCTTCGGCCGGGACGATGCTCACCACCTCGCGGCCCTTGACCGTGCCGCCCTGAACGAATTCCACCCAGCGGTTCAGATCGGGAACCTGGCCGGGAACGGTCGGCTGTGCCGTTTGTGCCGTGAGCCGAATTGTGTAACGTCCGGCGGGGAGTGGCTTGCCATCGGCCATCACGCTGCGCGGAATCGACACGGTGCCGAGCGCCGTTTCGCCGGTCGGCACTTCGGCGCGCGCCGCCCCGGTCGCGGGCGTCGTTGGTTTCTCAGTGGTGGGCGTCGCGGGCTTCTCCGGCGCTGGCTTCTGTGTTCCTGTTGGGGGGGTAGTGGGTTTCTGCGTACCCGTTGCCGGCTGCTGCGCGCCCGTGGTGGGCTTTTGTGTTCCGGTTGCCGGCTGCGTCTGCGCCGCGGCGCTCGCCGCCAGCATCACGCCGGCCAAGGCTCCGAAGAGCCATCTCTGCTTCATCCGCGTCCTCCCTGAAAGGTAGAGGCTCCGCCTACGCCAGATTGCGGCGAGACAAGCTGCCTCCCTGGTCATTATAGTCGCATCGCGCAGCAGTAATACGCGGCTCAGCGTCTTTGACGGTAGTGCTACTAGCTCGACCGCGCCATTCGGAACTTACTTCTTCGCGATCACCACGTTGCCCGAGAAGCTGCGAATCGCGAGAATGGCGCTTGCGTCGCCAAAGGTGCCGCGAATTGCACGGTTCATCCCGCCGCGGCGGCGATCGTTGCTTGGGGAATCAGGAGTCGAGCGAATGGTCACCGGGAAGTCGGAGCGAATGCTGCCGCTGAACGAGCTCGCGTCGAGCTCGAAGCCCGTCACCTCCGACAACATCAGGCGCACGTTGCCGGAATGTGAGTTGAATTCGTAGCGTCCACCGCGCACGAGACGGGAGTCGTATTCGATATCGCCGCTCACCGATTTTGCCTGCACCCGCTCGGCGCGCACGTTGGTGAGCTGCACGTTGCCGCTCACCGTGCTGGCCTCCAGTGCCCGCGTCTCGAGCGCCGAAGCAATGACGCTGCCGCTCACCGTGCCAAGTGTCAGCGCGCTCCCTGTCGTGATCCCGCGCGCCGTCACATCGCCCGAGACCGTCTTGGCGAGCGCGAGATTCGGCGTCGCCGACACGTCGACGCTGCCGCTGATGCTTTCGGCCCGCACTTCGCCGCGAACATTTGCCACCGAAACGTCGCCGGAGATCGCTTTCACCGCAACAGCGGCGTCGGCCGGAACCGTGATGACGTAGTCGACGCTGGCCGAAAGATTGCGCCCGCTGGCGCGCGGATACACGGTGCGCACCTCGACGCGGTTGCCGACCTGTGTGGCGTCGATGCGTAGCTGCGCGAGCAGGCGCCGCGCCTCGTCAGGATCGCGATGACGCACGCGTTTGATCGCTTCGACCTGAATGTCGTTGCTGCGTCCCGCAGTCACGCGAACGTCACCCGAAAGGTTCTCGAGATCGAGCGCGCCGTTGGCGCCCACTTTGTAGCTTTGCGCGAAGCGTTCGGTTTGCTCGGGCCCTTGACGCGAGTCCTGGAAGCGTTCCAGCCACGCCGCGCGCATCTTGTCGTTGCCGCGGCCGCCGGCGGCCGCGGCAACCGGCGCCGTCACGATAATTGCGGCCAGTATCAACGAGAGCCATCGGAAACGTATCGTCATACCTGTCACTGATTGAGACCCTGAATGAGGCGACCAGCCTCCGCCGTGTTGCCTTTGCGCATCTCGTTGATCAATTCGACGGTTTGCTGCAGCACCGCCACCTTGGTGCGCATCGCGTCGAACAGGCTGTCCTGGGCATCGCTGCTCGCGGGCTGCGTGCTGAGTGCCGCACGGCTGTCGCTGATCGCTTGATCGATCACCTGCAGGTTCTTCTGCAGAACGGCGGCGGTCTGCGGATCGAGCTCGCCGCTCTCTGACTTGGCGATCTGCTCGAGTCCCGCGATCGCTTTGCTGTAGTGCTCCTCGGCCGCCTGAAATTCAGCCTGGATCGACGCCACCGATCCCGCGCTGTCGCTGCCGGCCACGCCGCCACTTGGCGGAGCCTGATTACGCTGTTCCCTGAGCAGCGGGTAGATCGAGACAACGGTTGCGAGGATCAGCGCGGCGGCTGCGGACAGCCACACGCCCCACGCCTTGCGCGTTCGCGGCCACGCGAGCAGACGGCCGCGATCGTCGGGCCGCGGCTCGGCCGCGACGCGTGCGCGGATAGCGTCCCAAATGGCGGCCGGCGGCTCGCGCCGATCGAGCGTGAACGCCGCCGCCTGGATGCTTTTGAGATCCGCCACGAGCGCGCGGCACGCCGCGCAGCCCTCGACGTGGCGCTCGAGCGCGCGCTGACCCGCGGCGTCGAGCGCGCCGTCGACGAACTCGGCGATCGCATCCTTGTACTCGTTGCAGTTCATTGTCGTAGGTATTGCCGGATTCGCAGTCGCGCCTTGTGCACCTGCGACTTCGACGTCCCCTCGGATATCCCTAGTATGGTCCCGACTTCTTCGTGTCCAAACCCCTCGACGTCGTGTAACAGAAACGCCGCCCGGCAGGCGGGCGGCAGCGTGTCGATGGCCCGCTCCAAGTCCAGGCGGCTCACCGCGCCGATGGCGGACCGGGTGGTCGCCGCGTCGAACACGCCGCCCTGCGCCACGTCGAAAGGCGCCTCCGCCACCTCCATCGCCGAATCATCGTCCAATGAATCGGTTTGTTGCCCCATCCGCGCGTGACGGCTCCGCAGCACGTCGAGGCAGTGGTTCATGGCGAGGCGATAGAGCCATGTCCCCAGCGACGACTCGCCCCGGAAGCTTCCGACTTTCCGGTACGCAAGAAGGAAGATGTCCTGCAGCAGATCCTCGGCCTCGGTCGGCCCGCCCGCCATCCGATAGGCGAGGTTGTAGAGGCGGCTGGAGTGCTGCCGGTACAGCTCCTCGAACGCGCCCCCATCACCCGACCGGATGCGCCCGGCCAGTTCCAGGTCGGCGCCTCTCACGTCTCCTTGTGGCTTAGACGACACCTTTTGCACAGACGTTGATGCGGTTATACGCGGTCCGGCCCGGAGCAGTTCGTGCTTTGGACGCGCCCGGCCGCAAAACGGCTCTAACTCCTCAATTCACTCGAGTTGCGCTTCGTCGCATCGAAGTGAGCCAACGGCATAGGTGCAAAAGAGGGCAGGCTTTTGCGCGGCTCGCGCCATTGGCGCCATCCACTCAACTGAGCAACCGGGTTAGAACACGGGTTGGCAGTCCCGGCCTTTTGGATTGTCCGGCGCGTCGGGAGGCGTTCCCGGCCGGTGAGGGCGCCCGGACGGGTCCAGCATGCCGAGTTTCTTGTTTACGAACAGGACCTGGAATGCCCGGCCGGGCAGAGGCGCGGCCTCGGGCGTGCAGGTGTAGTTGTTCACGTGAACGCTCACGACATAGAAGGTCCGTTTGAGCTTCCTCACGAGTTCCAGAAAATGCTCGTCGGTGCCGTGCACTTCCAGCGGCAGCTGCGCAAAGCGCGCGAGCTCCTCGTCGGGCGTGTTCATCAGCGCCGGGAGCTCGGCGCCTTCGATGTCCATCTTCACGAGCACCCGTTTGCCGGTGTCGCCATTCTTGCGCAATTGATTGACGACGCTGTCGAACAGGCGTCCCTCGATCGTTTCGTGGCGCGCGCCGACGCACTCGTTGTGATACACGAACGTGCCGCCGGCGCAGACCGGGCGATGCGGCGTAAAGCAATCGTACTGGTGGACCGGCACGCGCAGCAGCCGCGACACGTCGCAGCCCCAGTTGTCCTCTTTGTCAATGCCGTACGAATACGCGGACTCGATCCCCTCGAGCAGGTTCTCGCACATCAAGTAACCGCCGTCGTAGCGACTGCCGAAGCGTTTGAGGCTGCAGTTGGCAAGCGCCACCGGACGGATTTCGTTGAAGAGCGCCTCGCGCGTGCGCCGCTGCTGCTCCGCGCGCGCCACGCGCGTTTGCCAGCTCATCACTGCAAGCACCACGATGCCGGCGAGGACAGCCAGCACCCGGGCGCGATTGACGTTGGTCATTGACAATAGTCTACGGCCAGCGAACCTTCGCGAATTGCTTGACGCGTGTCGAGGTGACGGTGAGGCCCTCGGCCACGAGCAGCGCGCGCTTGAGCGCGATGTTGCCCCCGAAGCCGCCGAGGAACCCGTTGGCGGCAATCACGCGATGGTAGGGGAGTCCAGGTTGCGGTGCGGCGCGCATGATGTTGCCGACCGCGCGTGCCGCGCGCGGCCGGCCGGCGAGCCGCGCCACTGTCCCGTAGGTGGTGACGCGGCCGACTGGCACACGGCGCACGACCGACAGCACACGCTTGGTGAAGACCGTTGAAGAACTTGGGCGCACAGAAAACTCCTGCGGCAGCCACGTACGTTCCGCACGTGAGTTCCTTACGTACGTTCCGCACGTGGTTCACGCAGGTTCCCAACGTGAGTTCCTTACGTCAGTTCACAAGGTTCTGAACATAGGTTCGAACGTCCGTTCGGAACCCACGTGAACTCGCGTGAGGAACTGACTTGCCGAACCCTCGTGAACTGCCGTGAGGAACCCGTGTAAGGAACGACCGTGAGGAACCTCCGTGGCGGTTGTTCGGTTATCGTCCGATCGAGACTTTTAGTCGGAAACTGGTTCCACCCAAATCGTCTTCGTTGAAATGTGCGGACACACCGCTTTGGCCGATCGAGTCGGCGATTGCAGACCACGCCACTTCGCCGCCCAGGGCGAGCCAGGGCGTGATTTGATACTCGCCGCCACCAAGGATGTGAAATCCGCCGAACCGCTCGTCGACGTCTTCGCTGGTCTCCGCGTGTTCCGACGTCTCTTCATAGCGGTACGAACTGTAGCCGATGCCAGCGAACGGTACGAACTTGCGCGCGATGCCGGTGAACCGATATCCACCAGTCACCTCGAGCGGTATGACAGTGACTTCCACGGGCACACCAAGCTTGAAGATCTCAGAGTTGGGGGCGATGAACACGCGCTCACCGTCATCCTTGAACCGCCAGGCGCCGATTTCGACATAAATGTTCCAGGGAAGCAGCACTTGACCGCCGCCTCCGAAGATCGGACCACTGTGCGTATCGAGCACGGTGTCGAACGAGTCCTCCGCCTTGAAGATCATGTTGCCGACCATGCCAAAGCCGCGCACGCCAATCGTGTTGCGCTCTGGCGGGCGCGTTGGGGGGCGAGCTTGCGCCGCGGCCGGCGCCGTAACGGCAACTGCAAAAATCAGTACACACAAACTCTGAACGAGAAGGCGTCTCACCACGGCAGGCTCCTTCCGGCTACTTGGCCAGTCCAAGACCACGCAGAGTTACACGAGGGTTGATGAGGCCGGCGCCGTACTCGCTGTCAACGCCGGGCCTGCCGAGATCGTTCGCAAATTGCTTCATCGCCGCCTCGATGGCGGCGGGGCTCGTGATGCCTTGCTGAATGAGGAGTGCGGCAAAGCCCGAGACGTGGGGCGTCGCCATCGACGTCCCTTGGAAGAACTCATAACTGAACATATCCGCGCGCGGTGCGCGATACGCGGCCGGTCCAAAATCGTAGGTGTGAAGCACGTCCTCGTCGAGCGTCTGCTGCAGCACACCTCCACTGAGACCATCACGCAGTTGGTCTCCACCGGGCGCGGCGAGTTCGACGTACACGTTGGTCGTCGAGTAGAACGCTCGTTCTCGATTCCTGCCCACCGCACCGACGGCCACAACTCCAGCAATGGTTGGCGCGATCTCGGCGGGGCGGCTCGGGGCATTACCGACATCGGCTGTATTGCCCGCCGCGATTGCGATAAACACGCCACGGCCGACGGCATAACGGATGGCGTCTTCGATAGCGATGGCGGCGCCGCCGCCGGTGCGGCCGATACTCATGTTGATGACCTTTGCGCCGTTGTCAGCCGCATACCGGATCCCGCGCGCCACGACGTCATCGGTGCCAACATTCGGACTGCTAAACACGAAATCCCATACCTCGTCGATTACTTTGACCGGCATCACCCTAACGTTGTAGGCCATACCGGCGACACCGACGCCGTTGTTCGTCAACTGGCCAATCGTGCCGCTGACGTGCGTTCCGTGCCCGTCGAGATCGAACGGAAAATTGTCGTCCCAGATGAAGTCGTGCGGTGACACGAACTTCGCGTCGCCGAGTTCCGGCGCGACAGCAAACGGGACGTCGATTAGCCCGAGCGCTGGAAACGCGAAGATCGTCTGACCGGCAGAATTCACGAGTCGCCAGGCGCGCGCGTTGTAGCGGACCGTCGAGGTGCGGAATGCGACGCCGCTGTCGAGCACGGCGACGATGACATTGCTGCCGGCGGCTGGCTGAATATCCCACGCACGCTCCATGTCGAGCAGCGGAAAATTCCATTGTTCCCCGTACATCGGATCGTTGGGTCGCGCCATCGCGTAATTGCGATAGCGAGGCTGCGCGTACTCGACTTCGGGCCGCTGGCGCAGTTCCGCCGCCACCACTTCGGGATCGGCCCCGTCAGGAATGTCAACGATGTCGAAGTCCGCGTACGATGGGCGTTCGATATCGCTCGCGGATACGGCGCTCATCGCGGAGTTGACCGCGTTGGAGCCGGCGCCGTTCTTGAATTTCACGATGATTGATCCGCTTACGTAATCGCCGGGCGCCTCTGCGCGGTCGATGCGCTGCGCGCGGACCCGCGACTCGCGCCCGCCCGGCTCCTTCGGCGGGTCTTGCGCGCGCAAACCTCGATCGATGCCAGGGAGGCCGACTTCTCGGACGACACGCCACTGCCCGCCCAAGCCGTCGTCCTGAGTGAGGCCGCTGGCGACGATCAGAACGGCCCATCCAACCACCGCCAGGCCGAAGTGCCAGCGGCGTAACACGCGTGATGTCATATCGGGTCCGTTTCCTCAAGCGGGCAAGGCAGGCACGACTATTATGCCTGCGAACGAAGCGGTCGCGAGAGGACGGCTACTTCAGTGCACGCTTCAGCACCTTGCCATCTACGCCAGGTAAGTTGAGCTTCACCAATGAGGCGAGCGTTGGTGCGATGTCCGCAGGCGATGCTGGATCGCTGAAGCGCCCGGGTCGAATATGGTCGCCATAAAAGATGACGGGCACACGCTGGTCGTACGCGTGCAAAGAGCCGTGCGTTGCCGCCGCGGAGTCGGTGTTGATCCAATTTGGTTTGAGCACGATCTGGACATCGCCGCTTTCGCCAGGGAAGTAGCTGAGCGCCACGGCACGCTCGAGCGAATCGCTGCTGTTGCGCTTCGAGGGCAGCCCGCTCGACGAGAGCACTCGCCACACGCCATTCACCGACGACACTGCCTTGATCAGTGGGTCGAGCGCGCGAGGGTTGGAGGCGGCCAACGCGCGTGCGCGCGGCGTGAGATAAAGCTGGGTGTACTCCACGTGCGCGACGTGCGGTCCCGGACCGTGCGCTTTGACCATTGCGGCTTCGGCTATCTTGTGCAAGTCGGCACTGGCCAGACGGCCAGCGTCCTGGCCTTCGGCGCGCAGTGCTTCCGGGATTCCACCGACGCCGTGGTCAGCAGACAGCGCGAGCACATAGCGATCGCGTCCGACGCTCTTATCTAACAGCGTAAGGAACTGGCCGAGCGCCTTATCGAGCCGAATCAGCGTGTCCTGAACCTCATGGCTGTCCTGCCCAAACGCGTGACCAACGTAATCGAGGGCGGAGAAACCCACACCGAGGTAATCGACGACGCCCCGCTGGCCCAACTGCATCGACTGCACGAGTGTTGCTGCCAGGCTGGCGAGCGCTGCGTCGGAAAACGGGCTGAGTTCCCAGAGATGGAAGAATCGATCGCGACCGGTACCAGATACGCCGGCGAGCGGATGCGCAAAGAGCGGTGTCCAGCCAACCGGCGGACGTTCACCGACACCGTCGTCAACGCCGCTGTATGCACTCGGATCGTAAACGCGGTTCCAGATCGCGCCTCGCTCGTTTTCAACAGGGTGCGCGGTGACCCATGCCTGCACCTCCGGTATCAGCTTCGTTGTGTACGCAGTCGACGTTGCCCACGTGTTTGAATCCGCGAACCAGGTGACAGCTGTGCCGCCGTGACCTGTGAGCATCACCGCGCTGCGCGGCTTCATCGACATCGTCACGACGCGCGATTGCGGCGACGCCGCGCGAAGCCGGTCGCCCAGCGTCGGCAAACGGAGGCGAAATGCGCTATGTCCGATCGTTTCCGGCGTGCCGCCGCCGTACGGGAGGCTTTTGACATTACGGTCGTTCGTGCACGCCATCAGCGTGCCGGTCGACCGCTGCCACCATTCGTTCATGATGATGCCGTGAGTGAAAGGCATCGCTCCGGTCGCGATCGTCGCGTGACCGACGCACGTCACCGTATTCAGATACGGATAAGCGGCGCGCTCGAACACGGCGCCGTCCGCCAGCAGGCGCGCAAAGCCGTCCTTCCAAAAGTGTTTGAAGCGATCGAGATAGTCGAACCGCATCTGATCGACGACGACGATGACCAGCAGCTTGCCGTCGCGTGCGCGTGACTGTGCCGACGGTGATGGGGTGACGGTGCAGACAAACAGCAGGGCGGCGCAAGCGGTGATGAGCCGGGTAGTCATGCGCGCTCGAGATACGTCAGTGGATCGACTCCGACGCTGGCGGGCTCGACCGGGCTCACTACGGTCGTCGGGCCGGCACCGTCCTGGAGACTCTCCCAGAGGTTCACGTCATAAGGGCATGCCAGCCTGGGTGAACGTGTAATTGTCGTACTCCTTCAGCGCCGTCAGCGCCACGAGCGCGGTGCGGTTTTGCGCCACTGCTTGCGCGAGGTTGTCGACCAGCTGTCGCGCCTCTTCCGGGTCGGGGAGGCCCTCGCTCTGGGCCGTCTCCCACAAGCGGTTCGCGATGTTCACCGCGTCGCCGGGTACATGACGAGGACTCGTGCCGCCGCTCGGCACGCGCGCGCGAATTCGGCCAGGCGTGCGGGCCTGCTCCGGCGAAAGTGGTTCAGTGATTGCGCTCGCCACCGGTCCCTATAAAGATCAGCGGGTTGGGCGCGCGGAGTTGTCATGCAATGCATACGATATACTGCCGCCGCACCAGCTGAACATGTTTCGGGCCGTGGACATCATTCGCGCAAAGCGCGACGGAGAACCGCTTTCGCGCGAGGCCATCGATGCATTTGTCGGCGGTGTCACCGACGGGGCATGGCCCGATTACCAGGCATCCGCGCTCCTCATGGCGATCGTGCTCCGCGGCATGTCTCCGGAGGAAACGGCCTGGCTCACCGACGCCATCGTGCGATCGGGCACGCGCGTGGATCTGTCGTCGATCCCGGGTGTCAAGGTCGGCAAGCACAGCACCGGCGGGGTGGGTGACAAGGTCTCGATCGTGCTTGCGCCGCTCGCCGCTGCGTGCGGAGTGGTGGTCCCGAAGATGTCCGGGCGCGGGCTCGGGCACACGGGAGGCACGCTCGACAAGCTCGAAGCCATTCCTGGCTTTCGCATTGCGCTCTCGCTCGACGAATTTCGCAGTGCGTTGCGCGAGGTCGGTTGCTGTTTGATCAGTCAGACCAAAGACATTGCGCCCGCCGACAAGAAGCTCTACGCGCTGCGCGACGTCACGGCGACTGTTGAAAGCATTCCGCTGATTTCCGCCTCGGTGATGAGCAAGAAGATCGCCGAAGGCAGCGATGCCGTTGTGCTCGACGTCAAATGCGGCAGCGGCGCGTTCATGAAGACGCAGGACGACGCGCTCGTCTTGGCGCGATCGCTGGTGTCGATTGGCACGGCCAACGGAGTGCTGACCGAAGCGTTCATCACCGCCATGGAAGCGCCGCTCGGAAGGACCGTGGGCAACGCGCTCGAGATCGCCGAGTGCATCGAGACCCTCCAGGGCAAGGGACCGAAGGATCTCGAGACGGTCATCGTCACGCTCGCCAGCCGGATGGTCGCGCTCGCGGGCGTGGCGCGCGAGGAAGCCGAGGCCGAGACGAAGGTGCGGCAGGCGCTGTCGACCGGCAAGGCGCTCGCCAAACTCGAGGCAGTGATCGTGCGGCAGGGCGGCGACCGTCGTGTGGTGGCCGAACCATCGCGGCTACCGCACGCCGCGCACGTGAGGCAGGTCACGGCGGCCTTGGACGGATATGTCGCGGCCATGGACGCCGAGCGCGTCGGGCGAGCGTCCATGCTGCTCGGCGCTGGTCGCGATCGAGTTGACGCCGTCATCGATCCCGCGGCGGGAATCGTGCTGCACAAAAAGCCCGGCGATCGCGTCGCCAGGGGTGAGTCGGTGTTCGAATTGCACTATAACGACGACCGGCAGCTCGAGAACGCGATCCGGATGGCCGAATCTGCCATCAGCGTCGCCAACACGCGTCCGGCGCAGACTCCGATCGTGTTGGCGTGGGTGCACGCCGCGGGGGAGCGGCGCCTCGTATGAGGGAGAACACGTGAGCGACGTCGTCACGAGGTTGCAGCCGCTTGTCGGTCTGGCTCTGATTTTCGCCGTGGCGTTTGCGCTCTCCACCAACCGCCGCGCCATCAGTGGCCGCGTGGTGGCATGGGGACTGACGCTGCAGTTTCTGTTCGCGCTGCTCGTGCTGAAAACGCCGTTCGGGCAGGCGAGCGTTCAAACGGTGGGCGACAAGGTGCGGCAGCTTCTGGAGTATTCGACCGTCGGCGCGTCCCTGGTCTTCGGTCCGCTCGCCGATCGATCGGTCTGGTCGCGCGTGATGAACGCGACGCTCGGGCCCGAAGGCACGAATTGGGCGGTGATTTTCGCCTTTCAAGTGCTGCCGACGATCATCTTCATCGCCGCTCTGTTCGCGATCCTCTATTACTTCGGCGTCATGCAGCTGGTGGTGCGGCTGTTTGCTGTCGTCATGAACCGCGTGATGCGCGCGAGCGGTGCGGAGTCAGTGAATGTCGCCGCGAGCATCTTCATGGGGCAGACGGAAGCGCCGCTGACCATTCGCCCCTATCTCCCGAAGATGACGCAGTCGGAGCTCATGACGGTGATGACCTCAGGGATGGCGCACATCTCGGGCGGCATCATGGCGGCCTATATCGCGTTCGGAATCGAGCCCGCGCATCTGTTGACGGCCGTCATCATGACGGCGCCAGGCACGCTCATGATGGCCAAGATGTTCGTGCCCGAAACGGAGGTACCGGAGACGCTCGGGACGGTGAAACTCAAGTTCGAGAAGATGGACGTCAACGTGATCGATGCCGCGGGGCGCGGCACGACAGAAGGTCTGCATCTGGCGTTGAACGTAGCGGCGATGCTGATTTCGTTCATGGCGTTGGTTGCGCTCGTCAACGCTATCCTTGGAACGGTCGGGCTGAGTCTTCAGCAAATCTTTGGCTGGGTGTTTGCGCCGGTCGCGTGGAGCCTTGGTGTACCGTGGCGCGATGCGGCTACGGTGGGCAATCTGCTGGGAACACGCATGGTGCTGAATGAGTTCATTGCCTTTTCGCAGCTTGGCGCGTTGAAGGGCAGTCTCGACCCGCGCTCGTTTACGATCGCCACGTTCGCCCTTTGCGGCTTTGCCAATTTCTCGTCGATTGGCATTCAGCTTGGCGGCATTGGTGCGCTCGCGCCGACGCGGCGCGGCGATCTCGCTCGCCTTGGACTGCGTGCCATGCTTGCTGGCACGCTGGCGAATTTTGTGACCGCCATCATCGTCGGATTCCTTTTGTGACCCACGCCTATTTCGATCGCGTTACCGAAGCCGCCGAGTGGCTTCGCGGACGCGGGTTTGGCGGGGCCGACATCGGCATCGTTCTCGGCTCCGGCCTTGGACCCTTCACTGACACAATGAAGGAGCCGTTCGGTGTTGGCTACGGCGAGATTCCGAACTGGCCGGCGTCCAACGTAATCGGTCATGCCGGCCGCTTCATCGGCGGCACGGTGATGGGCAAGCGCGTCATCGCGCTCTCTGGGCGGGTTCATTTTTACGAGGGACACGACCTTCAAACCGTGACCTTCGCGGTGCGCGCGCTCGGCCGGCTCGGCGTGAAGACATTGATCCTGACGAACGCAGCGGGCGGGATCAACACCAACTTCGTGGAGGGTGCGTTGATGGTGATCGACGATCACATCAACCTGTTCGGCGGCAATCCGTTGATCGGCCCCAACGATGAGCGCTTCGGTCCGCGTTTTCCTGACATGACCGAGGTCTACTCCCGCCGCCTCCGCGTCGTCGCCGACGAAGCGGCGCGCGCGGTGCGCGTGGCGGTGGAGCATGGCATCTACATCGCGGTGCACGGCCCGAGCTATGAAACGCCGGCGGAGATCTACGCGCTCCGAACCTTGGGCGCCGATGCGGTCGGCATGTCGACTGTACCCGAAGCGATCGTGGCGCGTCACATGGGGCTCGAGGTCCTTGGCATCTCGTGCATCAGCAACATGGCGGCGGGGATCCTGCCGCACCCGCTGCATCACGACGAAGTGCTGGAAACCACCAGGCGCGTGCGGGCGCAGTTTGTCGCGCTGGTCGAGGGCATCATTGACCGCCTCTGATCGCCTGGTTGAACGCGCGCGCGAGGCGCGGCTGCGCGCGCTCGCCGATTACTCCGGCTTCAAAGTCGGGGCGGCGCTCGAAACGACCAGCGGCGAAATCATCACCGGCTGCAATATCGAAAACGCGACCTACGGCTTGACGATGTGCGCCGAGCGTGTTGCGATGTTCAAAGCGCTGTCGGAAGGGCACCGTGAGTTTCGTCGTGTGGCGGTGGTCGCGGATACGCCGTCGCCAACGCCGCCCTGCGGTTCGTGCCGGCAGATTCTCTGGGAATTTGCCGGCGACGTGGAGGTTGTGCTGGCGAACCTCGAGGCCGTCACGGCGCGCTATCGGATGCAGGATCTCCTGCCCGCACCTTTCGATAGACGTTTGTTGAAATAATCACGGTAATGCTCCCGACTGTCGCCTTCGAACAGGATGCCGTCGTCATGGTCGACCAGCGCAAGCTGCCCGCCGCAGAAGTCTACGTGCGGTGCAAGAGCGCGATGGAGGTCGCCAAGGCGATCAAGACCATGGTCATTCGCGGCGCGCCGGCGATTGGCGTGGCGGCGTCGATGGGAATCGCGCTCGGAATGGAACGCAGCAAAGCGACGGGCACCCGCCAGTTTGCGGCGGAGTTTCAGAAAACGTGCGATCTCATGGCCGCGACGCGTCCCACGGCGGTGAACCTGTTCTGGGCGATCGAGCGCATGAAACGCACGTTTGCGGAGGGAGCGCACGCCGGGGAATCGGTCGAACAGCTGCAAACGCGCTTGCGGCGCGAAGCGCAGCGCATCCACGACGAGGATGTCGCGAGCTGCAAGGCAATCGGCACACACGGCGCCAGTTTGATTCCGGATGGTGCTCGTGTGCTCACGCACTGCAACGCCGGCGCGCTTGCGACAGCGGGTTACGGCACGGCGCTGGGCGTGATCCGCGGCGCAATTGAGGCCGGCAAGCGCGTGCGCGTGCTCGCGGACGAAACGCGGCCGTTTCTGCAGGGCTCGCGGCTCACAGCCTGGGAGCTGCTCAAGGACGGAATCGATACGACCATCATCACCGACAATATGGCCGGCACGCTGATGCTGCAGCGGGAGATCGATCTCGTCGTGGTCGGCGCCGATCGCATTGCGGCCAACGGCGACACCGGCAACAAAGTGGGAACCTACACTGTGGCGGTGCTGGCCAGGGAGCACGGCCTGCCGTTTTACGTCGCCGCGCCATGGTCCTCGATTGACCTGGCGATTGCCGACGGCTCACACATTCCGATCGAAGAACGCGGCGCGCGCGAAGTGACGCACGTCGGTGCGAACCAGTTGGCGCCCGACGGCGCGAATATCCGCAACCCGGCGTTTGACGTCACGCCGCACAAATACATCACGGCAATCATCACCGACCGCGGTGTGTTTACGCCGCCGTTCGAAAAGTCGTTGAAAGCGGGGGCCGCGCGGTCGCTACAGACTGCGCCGTAGGTCTGCAAGTTCGCAGGCAGGCGTCTAATCAAACATGTAGCGCGGCCTTTAGGTCCGCGGGCACCAATCTAATCAAGCATGTAGCACGGACCTTTAGGTCCGCGGTCCCAATCGAATCGGACCTTTAGGTCCGCCATCGTGAAGCGGTGACGGACGGCGCCGCTCAGTGCGGGCCCTGCGAACCTGTTATCTTCACCAGGTGCGCATCCTTGGCCTCGAGACCTCCTGCGATGAAACCGCCGCAGCCATCGTCGAGACCGTGGACGATGCGGCGCGGCCGTGGCTGTTACGCTCCAGCGTCGTGGCTTCTCAGGTCGAGATTCATCGCGAGTGGGGCGGTGTTGTCCCCGAGCTCGCTTCGCGACAGCACGTTCGCGACATCTGCGGCGTGGTCGAGCGCGCCATGGCCGAAGCGTCGTGCGATTGGCAGGCGCTGGATGCGCTCGCCGTTACTCAGGGTCCGGGCTTGATCGGCTCGCTGCTCGTTGGCGTATCGTTCGCCAAAGCGAGCGCGTGGGCGGCAGGCAAGCCGCTCGTCGCGGTCAATCATCTTGCCGGTCACATCGAGTCGCTCTGGCTCGAACACGGTCGAATCCCAACCCCGGCTGTCGTGCTGGTGGTATCGGGCGGCCACACGAGCCTTTACCTCGTACCCGAAGAGGGCGTGTACCGCTCGATCGGCCGCACCCGCGACGATGCGGCAGGCGAGGCGTACGACAAAGTGGCCAAGCTGCTTGGGCTCGGTTATCCGGGCGGGCCGGTCATCGATCGCCTGGCACGAAGTGGAGATGAGAACGCCATTCGATTCCCGCCGACACGTTTGACGCACCCCGATCGCAACGCGCCGCGGCGGGAATATCGGTTTGACTTCAGCTTCAGCGGACTCAAAACCGCGGTGCTGCGGCACGTGCGACATCGTCAGTCGGTGTTAGCCACGGAACGGCTGCCGGACAACGAGATTGCCGACATCGTGGCAAGCTTCCAGGCGACAGTTGTCGATACGCTGGTTGATCGCGCGTTCGCCGCCGCGACGTGGCACAACGCACGCGCGGTCGGGATTGCAGGCGGAGTTTCCGCGAACTCGCGTTTGCGCCGCGCAGCGAAGGAGCGCGGCGCGGCGGCGGATGTGCCGGTATTCGTGCCGAGCCCGAACCTGTCAACGGACAACGCCGCGATGATTGCCGCGGCCGGACTGCGCAAGCTGCAGCGTGGCGAGCTCGCGCCGAGTGACCTCAACGCCGCTGCCTCGCTGCCGTTGTAACCGCGCTATGGTCAACGCGATTGAAACCGTCGATCTGACTCGTCGATTTGGACATCGGGAGGCGATCGATCGGCTCAATCGGCGGGTGCCTGCCGGCAGCGTCTTTGCCCTTGTCGGTCCCAACGGCGCAGGAAAGACGACGACGATCAAGCTGCTCATGAACCTGCTCCGCCCGACGCGGGGATCGGCGTCCGTGCTCGGGATCGATTCGCGGCGCCTCACCGCTCGCGGGTTCGAGCGCATCGGCTACGTCTCTGAAAACCAGCGTCTGCCGAATCAGCTGACGCCGTCGGCGCTCCTGGAGTACTGCCGTCCTTTTTATCCGACCTGGGACGACTCACTCGCGCGAAGACTGCAGGACAATCTGCGGTTGCCGATGGATGCGCCGCTCAAGACGCTGTCACGAGGCACTCGCATGAAGGCCGCATTGCTCGCCGCACTCGTGCATCGCCCCGATCTCGTGGTTCTCGACGATGCTGAGTTGGTGATCGTGCGGCAGACTTTCGAGGGCATCGTCGAACGGTCAGTGGAACTTCCGGACTTTCCAGTTCGCAGCGTCTCCGCTCAGGCCAAGACCATTCCATGAAAACAGCGACCGATTACCTCTGGTTCAACACGGAAAAGCGGCAGGAATTCATCCGCATTACCGACGAAGTCGCCGCGATCGTCAAAAAGAGCGGCGTCAAGGAAGGCATGGTGCTGGTGTCGGCCATGCACATCACCGCTGCCGTCTACGTCAACGACTGGGAAGATGGCCTGATCCACGATTTTCAGGTCTGGCTGGAGAAACTCGCGCCTGCGGGGCTGAATTACTCCACCACCAAACCGGGGAAGACAACGCCGATGCGCATCTCAAGCGGACGCTGATGGGCCACCAGGTGTTGCTCCCGATTACCAACGGCAAGCTTGATCTCGGCCCGTGGGAGCAGGTGTTCTACGCGGAATTCGACGGCCAGCGAAAGAAGCGCGTGGTGGTCAAGGTTATGGGTGAGTAGGTCGATACACAAATCAGGGTCAGCTCCTGGACTGGGCGCGCATGTCACGTGAGTTTCCAGAACGTCCCGTCGTCGGTGTCGGCGGCGTTGTTGTCCGGGATGGCCGCGCGCTGATCGTGAAGCGGGCCCACGAGCCGCGAAAAGGCGAGTGGTCGCTGCCGGGCGGTACCGTCGAACTCGGAGAAACGCTCGTCGAGGCTCTGCGACGCGAACTGAGGGAAGAAACGGGTCTCGAAGTGGATGTCGGCGAGGTCGTGGAAGTCTTCGATCGCGTTCACCGGCTCGAAGGGCGCATTCAGTATCACTTCGTCATCGTCGACTACGTTTGCTACCCCGCGGGCGGTGTCGTCGCGGCGGGCGACGACGCCGCCGATGTCGCGTGGGTGTCCGCAGATGAGATCGATCGCTACGGCGTCAACGAGTTCGCCGCGCGTGTCATTCGGCGCGGCCTGACGATGGCCGCAGATAAAGCCAAACGCAGATGAAACCCAGATGGGACGCAGATGGACGCAGATAGGACGCAGATAGGACGCAGATAGGACGCAGATAAAACGCAGATAAAATGCAGGTAAAGGGTGCTGCTCTTTTGATCGTGGCGAGCTGAGGTGCAGTGAAGTAGCGCGTAGCCGTTTTGCGCCGGTTCCACCGGAATTCTCGATCAATTCGTACGCCAAGGATCGATCCGCGACGAAGCCACCCGTGTCCAGTAAGGCGGTGGATCTCGCGCCCGGCGTGCTCCCCGACAGCCGCCGCGACATCCTTGGGGGTTTGGATTAAGCAAACGGAGGGCGCGAAATTCTGGATGAAGGTCGTCGTCCGATCTGAAGACGCGCGGCTGCCAGGACATCCTCATCGCCGTCACCAACGGTCTCAAGGGCATGAGTGAAGCGCTGACTGCGGTCTTCCCTGCGACCACGCTCCAGACCTGCATCGTCCATCTGATTCGCTACAGCCTCGATTTTGCGATTGGCGGGAGCGGAAGCTCGACATCCGGCGGGTGATCTCCACGAGCAACGCGCTCGAGAGTGTCCACGCGCAGCTGCGCTAGATCATCAAGACCGGCGAGCATTTTCCCAACGATGCGGCGATCAAGCTGATGTGGCTCGCGCTGCGGAACATCACCGGCAAGTGGGAACGCGGCGACGGCTTCTGGAAACTGGCGATGCGGCAGTTTGCGATTCTTTACGACGATCGCTTCACCGCACCCACGGCGTAGAATGAACCCGCGCATGGACGCTGCGGTCCCTGTCGACGCACAGAACGGGCCCACAGGGACTTGGAAAACCGCACAGAACGCGGTTTCCCACGGGCGCCCACACGCATCGTCAACGAGCCTACACACAAAACCTGACACTCCCGTCCCCACCGTTGCCCATCAAGATCCAAAATTTATCTGTGTTCCATCGGCGTCCCATCTGCGTCCATCTGCGTCCTGATAAATCAAGTGCGCCCAGCCGTTTGAGTCCCTACCCTTGCCCATCAAGATCCAAAACGTATCTGTGTTCCATCGGCGTTCATCTGTGTTCATCTGCGGCCGTGTTTTATCGGCGTTCCATCGGCGTTCATCTGCGTCCATCTGCGTCCGTTTCATCTGCGTCCATCTGCGTCTGGATTGAGTCAAGTGCGCCCAGCTGTTTGAGTCCCCACCGTTGCCCATCAAGATCCAAAACGTATCTGTGTTCCATC
>JBKPDL010000201.1:0-32871 GCA_046727855.1 Acidobacteriota bacterium | reverse complement strand
GCCGTACTCTCCGCGAGAGATCACTTCGTAATCGAGCACTCCTTGCGAGAGCGTGGCGGTTGCATTGTCCACGTCAAACGACAGTGAGACGGCAACGCGCGCCCCACCGGGCCAGGATGCCGGCTTGAGCCGCCGGCCGGCGCTGACGTGAAACATCTGCTTGTGCAACTCCTCGAGACTGAGTTTTGTCCCGGGCAATGGATTGGGTTGTGGCGTTTGCGCTGCCGGCCGCAGCGTGAACGCCAAGAGCAGCGATGCCACGGCTGTGAAGAAGCAGACTATGGTCTTCATGATTTCGCCACCTGTTCTGCGGAGCGAACCGTCAGCGCCGCAAAGGTCAACGTCCCGTTCGTGCATCCGGCTGTGGGCAACGTCGGCGAACCGACCACGAACAGATTTTCGTGATCGTGTGTGCGACCGAAGCTGTCGCACACGCTATCGTCTGGCCGCGTTCCCATCCGGCAGCCTCCCGCGGGATGATCGAGGTAAGTGCTCTCGCTCGTGGACAGGGTTTTGCCGTTATTCGCCCGGGCGAGGCGGCTGAAGATCTCGCGGATGTGCTGTTTGTTTTGCGGCAGCCGCGCCTCGGTTGCGGCATCGAGCTTGTGCTCGATCTTCGGCAGGGAGTCGCCGAACCTGTTCTTCGCCGATGGATCGAGCGTGAGCGTGCTGTCGAACGACGGATGGACGTCGTAATACGCCCGAACGCGCGCGGTGCCGTGCTTGATGCGCGAGCGCCAGTCGGCGAGCAAGGCGTCGCCGAGAAGTATCCGGCCCTCGGTTGTCTTGAGGCGCGGTTCACGCCCGGCGCCGCTCTCCCAGACACGAAGATCGTGACGGACGAAGGGTTTGTCGGTTGCGCACCGGAAGAACTCGCGCGAGATCAGGCTGTGCTGTTCGTTCATGCCGGGATAGATCTCCGCGTCGAGCTCGATCTGCGACGAGACAAACGCGTGGCCGTTCATGTAGCGACCCACGAGACCGGAACTATTGGCCAGGCCGTTTGGAAATCGCGACGAGGCGGAGGCCAGCAGCAGGTGCGAGCTCCAACAGTATCCGGCGGCGATGACGAAAACCCCCGCCCGGTACGCCACCGCATCGTCCGGCCTGTCGCGGTGCACCGCCTGCGCGGCAGCGATACGCGGTGTCTTGCCACCGCCTTCCGCCGCGATCAGGCGTCGCACGAGCGTGCGATCGTGAAGCTGAATCGCCTTTGCGTCGAGCAGGCGCTGGAACGTGAAATCGGGTGAGTAGCGTGCGCCCGTGGGACAGATCTCGCAGGTGTTGCAGCGTTTACAATCGCTGCGGCCATCGTACGGAATCGTGTTTTTTGCTTGCGGCGTCGACCAGAACCGGATGCCGCTTTGTTCGGCCCAGGCTTTGAGTTGTCGCAGGTTCCACGACAGCGGCATCGGCGGCATCGGATACGGCTCGGACCTGCGATCCTCCGCGAGTGGGCTCGGTTCGCCAGAAACGCCGATGCGTCGTTCAGCCTCGCAATAGTAGCGTTCCAGCTCGTTCCATTCGATCGGCCAGTCGACAGCAAGCCCGTATTTGGACTTGAGCCGCAGGTCCTCCTCCGAGAAACGATTGCACACGCCGCCCCAGTGCAGCGCCGAGCCACCCACTGCCATCGTACGTGAGATGATCCCGGCCGCGGCCTGATCTTCAATCACATCTCCGGGCCAGGCGTTTTCGCCGTAATCGAGCCATCGCTGACGATCACGGACACGCTTTTCTCGATCGAAGATCCGATTGCCGGCTTCGATGACGATGATCGATGTGCCACGCCGCAGCTCGCAGACCTTCTGCGCGAGTAACGCGGCGGAGATGCCGCCGCCGACGATGCAGACATCGCATTCGTAGGTGGGCATCAGCGGCCTCCCGTTTGAATCGGTGCCGGGCGGCTCTCGGAACCGGCGAGTCCGCGGCACGCATCGCGTTCGATCGCAACGCCATAGACGCGATCGGCCGCCTCGGCGCTGTTGAAGTAAAAGGACATGAGGTCGGTGGCCACATGGCCGCCATCGGGCCGCGAGGGCAGCCGCTCTATCTTCGTCTCGGCGATGGCCGCTGCAACAGCGGCGCGACGATCGCCACCCCGCGCATCGAGCGCATCGAGTTGCGCCGCGTACTTCCGCGCCGGAGATGCGGCGGTGCGCCGCAGTCGGGTGAATCCGTAGCCGTGATCCGTATCTGCTCCCTCGCGATACTCACGAAGCCACTGCAGGAATCCAGCGACGACTTTCCCCTTTCCCTCGGCGCCAAGCTCGCCAGGCAAGACGATGTCGGCAAGCGCGTGAATCCGTGCCTCGTCGCCAGAGGTGAGCGCCGGCGTTTGTGCCGCGAGTGTGAGACGTGCGGGCAGCGCCGCCAATGCTGACAGGAACAGTTGCAGGAGTGTTCGACGTTTCATGATCAGCTTCCTGGTTTCTGGAACACCATCCGGCCACCGACGATGGTCATCAATACCTCGGCGTCGCGGATGCGCGGCTCGGGACAAGTGAGGATGTTCTCGGAAAGCACGACGAGATCCGCCAGCTTGCCGCGTTCGATCGATCCCTTCGTACGCGCGTCACCCATCAACCGCGCGTTGTTGATGGTCGCGAGACGAATGGCTTCCTCGCGCGTGATGCGCTGATCGCGCCCCATGACGCCGCCGCTAATCGTGTCACGCGTTACGAAGTGATAGATCGTCCAGAGCGGCGGATACGGGATCACCGGGGAATCCGTGCCTGACGACACGAGCAGGCCGGCGTCGAGATAATGTCGCACGGGCGTCGTGAGCGCGGCGCGCTCGGCGCCCCAGTACTTCACCAGACTCGGACCAGCGAGATACAAGTGGTCCTGCGCAGAGATTGCAACGTCGAGCGCCTTGATGCGCGGCAGATGATCCGGCCGGCCCATAAACGCGTGCTCGATCGTCCATCGTCGTCCAGCGATCGAACGTTCTGCGTGTGCTGCCTCGTATGCCTTGAGCACAAGGTCGATTGCCGCGTCGCCAACCGCGTGCGTCGAAACGCGCCACCCGCGCTGGTTGAGGTCGCGGACCGTTGCGACAAACTTGTCCGTGTCGACGGTCTGCAGGCCTCGAAACGTACCCTTTTCGTCAAACGGCGGTGTGTAGAGGTCGCGCATAAGACCGCCTTCAAAGCCGCCGTCGACCGCAAGCTTGATACCGCTCACTTTGAGCCACTCGTCGCCTTCATCCAGTTGGATGTCGCCGGTATCGCCGCGAAGCAGCACATGCAGACGCATCGCGAGCAAGCCGCGGCGGTGCATCTCCTGAAGCAAGCGGTATTCGTCAATCGACACGCCGGGATGGCGAACCGTCGTCAAACCGCTCGCGAGCAGCTGCTGGTATTCGGCGGCACGAGCGCGAAGACGTTCATCGAGCGTTTGCCGACGCGAAGCGGGTAATCGCACGGAATCGCGAGCGCGATCGACGAGCTCACCGTTGAGACGACCATCTGGGTATCGCGAGATGCGGCCGCCTTCCGGCTCGCGCGTCTGGTCGGTGATGTTCCAGCGTGCGAGCGCCGCGGAATTGAGGACGTACTCGTGACCGCCGCGTACGAGCACGACCGGAATAGCGGGCGCGATCCTGTCGAGATCATCGCGTAACGGCAGCCGCTGCTCGCGAAGCTGCGCCTCGTGCCAGTCGCTGTTCGAGACGACGATTTCACCGGGTCCCGTCACACGCACGCGGGTGGCCACCGCGCCGAGCACGTCCGCAATCGAACGCGCGCGTGAGAGATCGACTCCAGGCCCGCCGCCGGCGCCGTGCAGATGGTTGTCCATCAAGCCCGGGATGATGGTCTGGCCTTTCAAGTCGATTTGTCTCGTCGAACCCGACGCCAATGCCCGGACGGCCTCGGTTTTTCCCACGGCTGCCAACGTGTTGCCCGTGATCGCCACGGCTTCGGCCGTCGAAAACGTGCCATCGACCGTGATGACATGAGCGTTGAAGAGGATTAGGTCGGGCCTGGGTGGTTGGCCCTGGGAGGCCAGAAAGATTGCAGCCAGCACGGCACTCAGGCGCAGCAGCATGGATGGGGCAAGCATAAAATATCGGCGTATGCGTCGAGTGGCCGTTTTCTGGATTTTGCTGGCACTAATAGCGGCGCCCGGCGCCGCAAACGCGCAGTCTGGCCCGTCCAGCTGCACCACAACCGGGAAGAACCTTTATGTCCGCGAGGTGATGACCGACCTCTACTACTGGTACCAGTTCATTCCGACGGTGAGCCCGCTCCGCTATTCGTCGCCGGAAGCGTATCTCGAGGCCATTCGCTACAAGCCGCTGGATTCGAGTTTCAGCTACATCACGTCACGCGCCGCCAACGAAGCGCTCTTTTCGGAAAGCCAATACGTCGGGTTCGGCATGTCCACGTCGGTCTCCGATATCGAGATGCGCGTGCTGCAGGTCTTTGCTGATAGTCCGGCCTCCGAGGTCGGACTCGTTCGCGGCGCTCGCATTGTGGAAATCAACGGACGCTCGGTCGCCAGCCTGATCAGCTCAGGACAGATTGGCAGCGCGTTTGGGGCAAACGAGGTCGGCGTCGAATCACGCATCGTGTTCACGACACATGACGGCGCGGAGCACCGCGCCACTATGAGCAAACGTGTTGTCACGATTCCAACCGTGTCGTTGACGCGTGTTTTCAAGGTCGATGGACGAACGGTGGGGTATATCTTCTTCCGCAACTTCGTTCGCCCTTCAACCGACGCTCTCAACGACGCGTTTTCTGCGCTGAAGGAAGCCGGCGCGAAGGAGCTCGTGCTCGACGTGCGCTACAACGGCGGTGGACTCGTGGACGTGGCCGTCCATCTCGCGAGCCTGATTGGCGGCTCCTTGACCAACGGCCAGATCTTCGCCGAGGCTCGCCACAACGACCGCAACTCGAGGTACGACGAAACATTGCGCTTCAGAGAAGCAGAGCAGACGTTGTCGCTCAATCGGCTGGTCGTCATCGCGACGCGCTCCTCGGCTTCAGCCAGCGAGCTCATCATCAACAGCCTGAAGCCCTTTATTCCCGTCACGGTGATCGGCGATCGCACCTACGGCAAGCCGGTGGGTCAGTACGGGATCGACTTCTGCGACAAGACGCTCGCACCGGTTGCGTTCAAGCTTGTGAACGCGGATGGGCAAGGCGACTACTTCGACGGCATCGCCGCGGACTGTTTGGCGGCCGACGACGTCGAGCACGAGCTCGGCTCGCCGGAAGAAAGCTCCTTGGCCGAGGCGCTGTACTACATTGGCACCGGAGCGTGCACGGCTTCGCAAACGGAAAGAGCGCAGACGCTGCGCGCGCGGGGCAACGTCCGCCGCGAAGTCGGCTGGCAGTCTGTGGTCAACGCGTATTGACACACGCGGTCGACAATCGGCCGTCGACCTGCCTCAACCGCCGACGATTAACCGCACGTGCCAGAATTCCCTGACCTCGAACTCTATCTGCACGCGCTCCGCTCGCGCATTGTCGGCGAACGTCTCGAAGCGGTCCGCATTGCCAGCCCGTTTATCCTGCGTTCCATTGATCCTCCCATCGACGCAGTTGTCGGCAGGACGGTCAACGGCCTCCGGCGTCTCGGTAAACGGATCGTTTGGGAGATGCAAGACGAATTGTTTCTCGTTTTCCACCTGATGATCGCCGGTCGCCTGCAGTGGAAGGATCGCGGAACGAAAATCACCGCGAAAATCGGTCTCGCCGCTTTCGATTTTCCGACGGGCACGCTGATGCTCACCGAGGCTGGTTCGAGGCGGCAGGCCTCGTTGCACATCGTTCGCGGTGAGAGTGCGCTCGAGGCGCACGATCCCGGCGGCCTCGAAGTCGTCGATTCGAAATTCGAGGACTTCCGTGCGTGGCTGACGCGTGAGAACCACACTCTCAAACGAGCGCTGACCGATCCACGCCTCTTGAGCGGAATCGGCAACGCCTACTCCGACGAGATCCTTCATGCGGCGAGGCTGTCGCCGATGCAGCTCACCTCGCAGCTGACTGCAGAAGAGATCGAGCGCCTGCACGCGACCGCAATGGAGACCCTACGCCGCTGGCGTGACGCGCTGATCGCGGAAACCGGCGACAAGTTTCCCGCCAAGGTCACGGCGTTTCGCGAGGCGATGGCGGTTCACGGCCGTTATGGCAAGCCATGTCCAGTGTGCGGCACGCCCGTTCAGCGGATTCGTTATGCGAATAACGAGGCGAATTATTGCCCTGAGTGCCAAACCGGTGGCCGTTTGCTGGCAGATCGATCGCTGTCCCGCTTACTGAAAAGCGATTGGCCGAGGACGCTCGAAGAATTGGAGCGAAGAAAGCGGCAGCCGTGAAAAGCCCTGGTCAGTCATCAATGCTACGCTGACCTTATGCGACGTTTTGTTCTCGGCGTGGTCCTGACCGCGCTGGTTGCGGTTCCTTCGGCGCAAACAACTTCCAAGCGTTTCATGTGGGCGGTCACGCAGTCCGGCGGTCCGCCAACCTACCTCGTTGGATCACTGCACGTGCTGACGCCCGAATATTACCCGCTGCATCCCGCAATCGAGAAAGCGTTCAGTGCCTCGAAGGTGCTGATGGAGGAAGTCGATCTCGACGAGCTCACCAACCCGATGAGCGCGATGGCACTGATTGGCAAGGCGATGCTGACCGACGGCCGGACGCTCGATCAACTTATTTCGAAAGAGCTGTATAAGGACGTGGCCGCGCGCGCTGAAAAGGCGGGTATTCCGGAAGTTGCGATCCAACGAATGAAACCGTGGATGGCCGCCGTGTCGCTCACGGCGCCGGCATTGAAGCAAGCAGGTTTCAATACCGAGCTCGGCGTCGACAAGCACTTTTTCGACAAGGCCAAAGCGGCGGGTCTCGAGCGGCGCGCGCTCGAAACGGTTGCCTATCAGTTCGATCGCCTGGATCGGATGTCATCCGCCTTGCAAGAGGCCATGCTCAAGTCCGTGATCGCCGATCTGGACACCGAAATCTCCAACGTCAAGACCATCGCGCGGGCCTGGGCGCGCGGCGAGACGGCGACGCTCGAGCGCCTGCTTCTTGGCGCGCTCCTTGAATCACCGGAACTCTACGAGCGGCTTCTCGTCGAGCGAAACAAGAACTGGGTAGCGCCGGTGGAGAAATGCGTGCAGGAGAAATCGGCCTGTTTCGTCGTGGTCGGCGCGGCGCATCTCGTTGGCCCCCACAGTCTGGTCGCGATGCTGAAGCAAAAGGGGTACTCGGTAGAGCAACAGTAGGTGTTCGCAACCGAACACCGGAGTGTCGCTAATGCCAGCTATCTTTCAGGACCTTTCGCAGGCCCTTCGTGCGCTGAGCAAGCGTCCCGGCTTCACGCTTGCGGCGCTCGTCACGCTGACCCTCGGCATCGGGGCTAACGTCACCGTCTTCAGCCTGGTCAATGCGCTGCTATTGCGCCCACTGCCGTTTGGCGAACGCACCGATCGCGTTGTCACGCTCCACTCTACGCAACCGCACCAGCCAGACGACTGGGAAGACGCAGGCTTGTCCTATCCAGACTTAGCCGACGTACAGCGCGAAGCGAACACCTTCGATGGTGTCGCGGGTTTTCTTTTCCGCAACTTCACCGTGAGTACCGACACCGACGCCGAGCGGCTACAAGGTCAGTCGGTGACCTCCAATCTATTTCCGCTGCTCGGCATCGAGCCAATCCTCGGGCGTAATTTTCTGCCGGAAGAAGCGGCAGCACCGGGTCTCGAGACGTCTGTGATCCTCACGCATGGTTTATGGCAGCGCCGCTTCGGCGGCGATCCGTCGATTATCGGCCGCGGCGTCGTCATTAACGACCGAGTGAGAACCGTGGTCGGCGTCATGCCGCCAGGATTCAAGTTCCCTCATCGTTCTGAGCTCTACATGCCGTGTCGCTGGGACGAGCAGTTACGCTCCAGCCGCAGTGTTGCGGCGATTGGCATTTTGAAGAGTGGCGTGTCGATGGAACAGGCGCAGAGCGATGTCGCGGCAATCGCCGCTCGTCTCGAAGCCCGGTATCCAGACTCGAACCGCGGTTATGGTTTGCGCGTGCTCCGATTTCGTGAGGCGTATCTGGGCCGAGGCGCTCGCGCAGTCAGCATCACCTTGATGGCGGCGGTGGCATTCGTCTTGTTGATCGTGTGCGCCAACCTCACCAATCTCCTGCTCGTGCGCGGCGCCTCGCGCCAGCGCGAAATGGCCGTCCGCGCGGCGATGGGAGCAAGCAAGTGGCGTTTGGGCTGGGCGGTCCTCAGCGAGAGTACTGTCTTGACCCTGCTGGGGTGTGTCGGCGGCGGCTTTGCTGCCGTATGGATGCTCGATTATCTGGGCGGCGTCACGCCCGAGGAGCTTCCCTATTGGTTTCGCGCTGATGTTGACACGCGCATCGTGATATTCACGATCGGGTTGACGGCGCTCACGACCATCGCCATTGGAATTCTGCCGGCGCTTCGCGCGACGCGCCCTGATGTGGTCAGCGATTTGAAAGAAGGTGCTCGCGGCGTCTCCCTCGGATGTTCGGCACAGCGACTCCAGGCCGTCCTCGCCGCGTCGCAGGTGGCTCTTTGTCTGGCGCTCCTCGTCGGCGCCAATCTGATGATTCGAAGCTTTCTGTCGCTGCAACGTGCCGATCTTGGCTTTGATGATTCGCCCATGCTTACCCTGCGCGCCTACCTTGCCGGTGATCGCTTTGACGAGTCGCGCGCGCGTGCGGTGTTCTTCAGCCAAGCGGTCGACGTGGTGAAGGCAGTCCCGAGCGTCAAGGCTGTCGTCGCCACCTCCAGTATTCCAGGCGACGATGGCGGCAGCCCCGCACGTCTCGTGATCGATGGCCGCACCGAGGTTCGCGACGAAGTGCCGGTTCAACTGGTCACGTCGACATCCGATCTCTTCGACACGCTCGGATTGCGCCTTGTCGATGGTCGCAGCTTCACGTCGGCGGAGTCCATCGACCCCGAATCGCGCGTGGCTGTGCTCAACGAGCGACTTGCGCGGCGCTTGTGGCCCGACAGCTCCGCTATCGGCCGACGTGTTGGGATTCCGGGTCGCGAAACCATCGAGTGGGTTCGCGTGATCGGCGTCGCTCCGAACGTGCACTACGAAGAAGCCGGCGAAGAAACGGAACAGTCGCAGTTGAACGTGTATCTGCCATTTGCCTTTACCTCACCGCGGATGACGGCGATTCTTGTCCGGGCCGAGGGAGATCCACAGGCGCTGGCCACGCCGGTGCGCGCGGCGCTGCGACAGCTCCACAGCGGTCTGGCACTCTTCGACATCCGGACGATGCGCGAGGTCCGCCGGTTTACATCGTGGGAGCAGCGATTTTTTGGTTTCATGATGGGCAGCTTTGCTGCGAGCGCGCTGCTGCTGGCCTGCCTTGGGGTCTATGCGCTACTCGCGTACGCGGCGCGACGACGAACGCACGAGATTGGCGTGCGCCTGGCGCTGGGCGCCGACAGAAACGCCGTGGTCTCGCTGTTTGCGTGGCAGGCGAGCCGCATCGGCTTGGTCGGCTTGGGCGCTGGACTGCTGTTGTCCGTGCTGCTGGCGCAAGCGCTGCGCGGCGTCGTGACGACGGTCGACGTGCTCGATCCGTGGTTGTTTGCGCAAATGGCCGGTGCGTTGCTGGTTGTTGTCGCCGCGGCGAGCTACTTGCCGGCGCGGCGCGCGGCGCGAACGGAGCCAATGGCGGCGCTGCGCGCGGAGTGAAGCGCGCGATGCTCCTGCTCGCAGGCGCGGCGAGCAGGACAATCGTGAAGATGGTCATTCACGAGTCCCACCGCCTGCATAAAGGCGTAGATGGTTGTGGGCCCAACAAACGTCCAGCCGCGCTTTTTCAGATCCTTCGACAGAGCGATTGACGCCGGCGACGTCGCCATGGCGGTCAACGCATCGCGCGTGAGTTGCCGCGGCCGCTCGTCCTGGGGCGGCTCGAAGCTCCAGACATACGTCGAGATCGCGCCGAATTCATCCTGCAGTTCGAGCGCGCGGCGGGCGTTTTGAATCGCCGATTCGATCTTGCCGCGATGGCGGATGATGCCGTCGTTGCGGAGGAGTCGCGCGACATCCCGACGCGTGAACGTCGCGACCGCCGACGGATCGAATCCGGCAAACGCCTCACGAAAATTCTCGCGCTTGCGAAGGATCGTGATCCAGCTCAGTCCCGCTTGAAAGCCCTCGAGACAGATCTTCTCGAACAGGCGCGTATCGTCCAGGACGGGCCGTCCCCACTCGTGGTCGTGATACGCGACGTAGAGCGGATCGTCTCCCGCCCACCAGCAGCGCGGCATACCGATATTTTATGCGCGCCGCCTGCGTCCTTCGGATTCGAGAGCCGCGCGAACGACGCGCAGCTCGCGCTTCTTCTGGCTATCGAGCGTCGGGAATGCAGGGCGTAGCGATTCCAATGTTTCGACAACCACGGTAGCCACGACCAATCGCGTGAACCATTTGTTGTCTGCCGGAACGACATACCAGGGCGCCCGCGGCGTGGCCGTTGCCTGGATTGCGTCCTGGTACGCCTCCATGTAGTCGGCGAAGTGCTCACGCTCATGGACGTCGGCGACGGAGAATTTCCAATTCTTCTCCGGCTTGTCGAGCCGTTCGAGAAAGCGCTTCTTCTGCTCGTCGCGCGACACGTTGAGGAAGAACTTGCGAATCACCACGCCCTGGCGCGTGAGATAGCGTTCGAAGGCTTTGATATCTTCGTAACGTTCGTCCCAGATCGTCTTGGACACGAGTTCGCGCGGGAGCTGCTGTTTGGCGAGCAGTTCGGGGTGCACCCGAACGACGAGCACTTCTTCGTAATAGGAGCGGTTGAAGATCCCGATGTGGCCGCGGCGTGGCAGGTTCTTGCTCGAGCGCCAGAGGAAGTCGTGATCGAGATCCTCGCTCGAGGGTTGCTTGAAGGGATGCACCTCGCAACCCTGCGGATTCAGGCCCGACATCACGTGCTTGATCACACTGTCCTTGCCTGCGGCGTCGAGGGCTTGAAAGACCAGCAGCACGGTCCATCGATCCTGTGCGTAGAGCCGTTCCTGCAGGTCCGCCATCCGCTGGATCGAAGCGGCAATGAGTTTGTCCGCCTCGTCTTTGAGCTTGAGTCCTCGCGTGTCGGCAGGGTCGAAGTCTTTGAGACGAAACTTTTGGCCGCGGTCGATCCGGAACTGTCGCGTAAGAGCCTTGAAGGAATCTGAAGCCATGCGCGTTACGTTAGCTCATCCGAGGAGTCTTTGTGCTGGACGAGAAACGTGACCGCCCAAACGAGTGCGGCAACCATCACGAGCGTTCCCGTTATCTGCGCGGCGCGAGCACCCTCTTCGGCCTACGGCCGATGCCCCTGGAGATTGAGACGCCAGTAATCGAGCGTAAACCGCGGATTTTCGTGTGCCGCGAGCGTTGTGATCTCGTCGATGAAGCGGGACCGAAGGGCTGGATCTGGAATCCGCTCGAGGTGTGGATTGTAGATGACCGTTGTGACGAATTCGCGGTACGAGACTTCGTCAGCAAGAGTTGTCGGCGCTGCTTCGAGGCTGCTCACGACGTCCACGAATCCGGCGGCGCGAAGACGCGACGTGGTGATGTCCGGCGTGGCGAATTCCCATACAGTCGGCCAGTCAGTGAAGTACGGAGCGAAGGGCTCTCGATGCATCACCTGTTCCGCGAGCGCATGTGCGCGCGCCAGGTTGGGGCCGCCACCGCACTGGGCGAAGAGCCGTCCGCGGTCGCGGAGCGCCTGAAAGATGTTTCTGAAAAGCGCCGCGTGGTCGCGGACCCAGTGAAACGTTGCCGTGCTGAAGACAAGATCTGCCCACCGGTTGAACGGCATCGCAGGCAGCTCGACGTGCACGAACGACACCCGGGCACCAAAATCAGGCCGTAAGTTTGCGCGCGCCGTCAACAGCATGTTCCACGATCGATCGATCGCCACCATGCGTCCGTCGGGAACTCGGCGCAAGAGTTCCGCTGTCAGGCGGCCAGTACCGCAACCGGCATCGATGACGCGTTCGTCGCCACGCACAGTGAGGCGCGACAGCACGCGGCGGCCCCATTCGGTTTGCGGACCTGACACCTTGTGATACGAACTGGCGTTCCATTCTCTACTCATCAAATTCGCGCAATCCACGTGCCCTGCCCGCCCCAACCTGCCTTACCTGGACGTGCGTTAGTCTACCTGCATGAGCTTTCCGGCCACTCGACTGTCAGTTGTCGCCCGCACGCGCAGCTTGGACGCTGAGACACGTCGCTTGGCGTTTGCGACGCTCATCGAGGCGTACTGGAAGCCGGTCTACAGGTACCTTCGTCTCAAATGGCGCCTTGATCCCAGCGAGGCGGCGGATCTCACCCAGGACTTTTTCACGACGACGCTCGAAAGGGACGTGATCGAGCGCTACGATCCGGCCCGCGCGCGATTCCGGACCTATTTACGTTTGTGCCTCGACGGCTTTGCCGGCAACGTCAAGAAAGCGGAGGGCCGCCTCAAACGCGGCGGCGGCGTGACCACGGTGTCGCTTGATTTCGAATCGGCGGAAGGTGAGTTGCGCGCTCATGAGCCGTCAGTTCCGGCCGACGTCGATCAGTTGTTTTATCAGGAGTGGGTGCGCGCGCTCTTCCAACGATCCGTCGAGGACCTTCGCTCCGCGTGCATCGCGTCCAACCGGCAAACGATGTTCGAAGTGTTCACCCGGTACGATCTTGCCGAAGACCCGCGCCCGACGTACGCCGCGATCGCTTCGGAACTTGGTATCCCGACATCGAGCGTCACCAATCACTTGGCGGCCATGCGACGCCAGTTCCGCGGCTACGTTCTCAATCGGCTGCGTGAACTGACAGCCAGCGACGCGGAATTCGAAACCGAGGCGCAGCGCCTGCTGGGTTCGTTGCGATGACCCAGTGGATTGGCGACGCCGCGCTGGCGCACTTGCGCGACGTGGCCGACTGGCCCGATCTCGGCGATCGCTATGAAATCAAGGGGCGCGCGGGTCGCGGGGGCATGGGAGCGGTCTACACCGCGGTCGATCGCACGCTCGGCCGGGAAGTCGCAGTGAAGGTGCTCGACGGCGGCCGCGCCGATCGTGAGGCTGCGTCGCGCTTGCTGAGCGAAGCCAGAATCCTTGCCCGGCTCGAACATCCCGGCATCGTCCCCGTTCACGACGCCGGCGTTCTCGCCGACGGCCGCGTGTTTTACGTGATGAAGCTGGTGCGCGGTCATCGCCTGAGCGAGGCGGTTCCGCCCGACGCCTCGATCTCCTACCGCTTGGAACTCTTTCTGCGGATCTGCGATGCCGTGTCGTTCGCCCACGCGCAAGGCATCATCCATGGGGATCTGAAGCCCGAAAACATCATGCTTGGGCTGTTCGGCGAAGTCCTGGTGCTCGATTGGGGCGTTGCGGCGGTGCTGAGCCGTTCCACGGACGACCCGGTCATTGCCGGGACCCCGGGGTTCATGCCGCCAGAACAGGCCGCGGGAGAGCGGACCGTGGACGCCCGCGTGGATGTCTACGCCCTGGGCGCGGTGCTCGAAGCGATGCTTGCGGCGCCGCTGGCGCGGCCCCTCGCCGCCATCGCGCGTCGGGCACGAGCGGTTCGGCCGGACGAACGTTATGCGAGCGTTGCGGCATTGGCCGACGACATCGGACGATTTCGTGACGGCGAAAGTGTGGCTGCCTATCGCGAGAACCTGTTCGAACGCAGCGGCCGCTTCTATCAGCGTTATCGCGTGCCGATTCTGCTCGTGATCGCCTACATGATCATGCGCCTCGTATTGTTGTTATGGGTACGGGCATGACGAACGCTGAATTGCAAGCACGGATCGATGCCGTCCAGTGGTACCACGAGTACGACTTCGGCAACGGATTGCGCGCGACCTCGCGCATCGAGAACGTCGAAGGCGTTCGCAATATCTGGTGCTTTATCGAGGGCCACCTCGATCGCATCGACTTTAGCGGCAAGTCGGTGCTCGAAATCGGCACGTGGGATGGCTACTGGAGCTTTTACGCGGAGCGCCGCGGAGCCGCGCCTGTTGTCGCGACAGACGATGCCACTCAGAACTGGGCCGGCGCGGCGGGACTTCGGCTCGCGCATGAGCTCTTCAAATCGCGCGTTGAGGTCCGCGAAGACGTCCCGATATACGAACTGACGAAGCTCAATCGAACGTTCGACATCATTTTGTGTCTGGGGGTCTTCTATCACCTGCGCGACCCACTGTATGGATTCGCGCAAATGCGGCACTGCTGCCATCGCGACACGATCGTGATTGTCGAAGGCGAACTGGGATGGAACGGGATGTACCCCAACGAAGCGCGATATTTCTACAACGCGTGGCTCGAGTTCCTTCCGACGCAAACAGTCCTCGAAGGACTGCTGAAGCTTGCCTATTTCCGCGTCGATTCAGTGGACTGGATGCACCCGTTTCCCACGGCGCCGTCGCCTCGGGCAGATGTCCAGTCGGATCGCGCGTTTTTCGTGTGCCGCCCGTTCGACGGCACCAACGAGATGTACGTCTATCGCCCGCATTTCGGGTTGCATGTTTTTGATGAGCGGTTTCGGGCTGATGACGCCGCGCCGGCGCGCCCGGCGTACAGAGTGCCCAACGAGCCGTTGAACAAGACTGCGGAGGGTCAGATGAACAAACCGGTTTTTGCGATGCTGCTTGGCGGCGTCCTCGGTATCTTTGACGGGCTGACTGCGCTGATCTCGGCGCCGCAAGAGGCCCCAAACATCGCTGGCATCGTGTTCGGGTCCACCATCAAAGGTGTGATTGCCGGTTTGATCATCGGTCTCGTTGCACAGCGCACACAGTCGCTGGTCATCGGCATTGTCGTTGGACTGGCAGTTGGCGCGGCGCTTGCCGCGCTCGTCACCATCGGTACTTCATATTTCTGGGAAATCGTCCTTCCTGGCAGCCTCGTCGGGTTGATCGTAGGGTTTGCGACGTTCAAATACGCGGGCGTCAATAAGTCCAGAGCCGCAACCCGATGAGGCCGTTGGCGGCGAGATACGCGGCGAAGGTCGTTGCCGCGAGTGCGACAACCCAGGCATAAGTCACGAGCAGCGAGCTGGCGCTTCGCCGTCGCGCGGCGCGCGCGAGGATCGCAATCAGAAACGGAAGCGCGGGCCAGGCAAGCGTGGCAACGAGCACGAGGCCGGTGGCGGCGTTCGGAAGACCTCTCTCGCGCAGTGGCGTACGAGTCAGCGCCCACAGCGGGACGATCAGCAACATGGGGCAGAGCATCAACGCGAACTTCAGATCCCAGAATCCCCGCGGCCGCGCCCGGCGCATACGAACCAGCCACGCGATGGCTAGGAGGGCCGGCGAGAGCAGAATTGCGACCGCGGCAAGGACCGGAAGACGCACGCGTTCCACACGCCACCGCGGCGTCCGCTCGGCGTAGAGCTGCCCGCCGGACAAAACCATCGTCCCGTTCGCATCACGCGTGAACACGAGTGTGGCATCCACGTCGTCTTCGCGCCGGAAGAGCGTGTCGGACACCGCAATGAGCCGCTGGCGCGGACCGATAACGGGGCGAATCAGCAGATATTCGCCGTCAGACGCGACCGTCCGGCCTGACAGGAGCCATTGGGCGGGCCAGAACAGTTGATGGCGTGCGCCGGCATCGTGGTAGTAGCCCTCGTACTCGCGCGTGACCGCAGGCGGGACGCGCGCCTCGGGTTTCACTGGTGGGTCGACGTCGCGTTTGAGATACCGAATCGCGAGCGATGACAGCCGGTCGAGCGCCCGGCCGGCCGACTGCGCGCTTGTGTTGAGCAGAATCACGTAGCCGACATCGCGCGACGGCGAATAGCCGTAGACGGAGGTAAAGCCCTCGATGCCGCCTCCATGCCCGAGCACGGGGTATGGCAGCCTGAAATTCCAGGCGATGCCGCTGCCGTACGTGTTGCGCAGGCCGGCCGAGGCCGCAAGCGTCGTCGTCGACCGTTCCATGTTGCTGAGATACTCCGGATCGACCACGAGTTCCTCCTCCGTCTCACCCCAGTGCAACAGCATGCGAACGAAGCGGCCGAGCTCGTGCGCCGAGCTATGCAGGTTGCCCGCAGGCCGCAGATAAATTGGCGGGAACCCCGTTGGCGCTCCAGTGGCGTCTGCATACCCTTGCGCGAGCAGCGTTTCGTCTTCAGCGGTCAGACGGAAACTGCTCGTGTTCATGCCGAGCGGCTTGAAGATCTGGCACGCGATGTAATCCTCGTATGGCTGGCCGCTCACTTTCTCGATGATGTATCCGGCTAACTCGTACCCTGGATTCGAGTAGGACATGCGCGTGCCTGGCCGCCAGCGTACGCGCCGCGAGTGTGGATTCAACTTCAGAACCTGCAGCAGCGGGATGTCCGGCGCGTGAGCGACGTTGTAGATCTCGTTCAGGTGCATGTCATCGAAGCCGGCGGTGTGTTCCAGCAGGTGAATGACGCGCACCGGATCACTCTCGCGCCAGGGATTCTCGATCGGGACATCGGGTGCGATGGTGTCAACCACCGCGTTGAGATCGAGCGCGCCGCTGTAATAAAGCTGCACCAGTGCGATAGCGACGAAGGTCTTGCTGATCGAGCCTGCGCGGAAGTGTGTGTCGGCAGTGACGGGTGTACGGCGATCGCGATCGGCGAAGCCCATGCCGCCTTCCCATTCCACGCCATCGGCACGGACGAGTGCGATGCCAGCGCCGGGGACACCGGCTTCCGCCAGCACCCGTGCCGCCGCGGCACGAAAATCGTCGAGGGTGTGCGGCGTCGCCTCGTCTGGAACAGGCGATGGCGCCACAACCACAATGCCGCAGGCAACTGCGATGGCCAGTGATCGCATCGCGAAAAGTGTATTCTGGTTGGCGGTGGAAGGACGGATCTCTCCAAACGAGCTGCGTGGCGCCCATTTCGGATCGGAGTCACTCAAAGTCGAACTCGATAGTCAGCGGCCTCTTCGCGCGCGCAACAAGCTGTATTACCGGTTCAACCATTGGCCAATTTGGATCTTCGTCTTCTTCATTGCACCCGGCCCGCTGACGTTCGAATTGTTTGAGCGCGGTTTCGACCGGCGTATGGGCGTATGGCTTCTCCTTGTGCTCCCGGGCACAGCCATCGCAGGCCTCGTCGGGAAGTTGCCAGGATGCGAGCCGGCGCCTTACATCATCCGCTTCACCGAGGATCGTCCCAACCCCTGGTATCGGCGCATCTGCTACACGATCGCCTGGGGAGAAGTCGTCGCGTTTGCGGTGCTCAATATCGCAGGACTCGCGTACGCCGTCGCGACCGGCGAATGGCGGCTGAAGCAGTTGTATCAGTACGGCTACTTTCCCATTGCCGGCACGCTCTGGTTTCTGGGCGCGTTGGGACAACTACCCCGGGTCAAGCCATCAACCGCCGGAGAAGGACACGAACGGCGATACTTTTACGGGTCGGTGTGGGCCGTGGCAACAGCGCAACCGATTTTGTTCTTCATGTGGAAACTGCTGCCGCGCGGGCCGCTGTCCGACTTGATCAAGCTCGTCGTGTTTGTGAGCCTCCTGCTCGCCGTCGCGTGGATGGCGCGGTTGGGGATGTTGCCACGTACGAAACCGATTGTGCCAGGCGAGTGGGCAATATCCGATTGAAGTGCACGATCCTCACCTAGGTTTGCTTACGCGGGTTCTCAATGCGTTCTATGTCCACGGGATCTCGACGGCGCCTTTCGCTTGTCGATCCGCAAACTCCGGCATCTGTTCCAATAGCGTGATCACTTCGGACGGCAGATCTCGTGGCTGGAAGGTTCCCGAATCAACGCAGGCCACACGAACAAATCCTTTGGCGAGCAAGTGATCGGATTCGTCTTGCCGAATCTCGAACTCATGTCGGATGCGGCGCGCATGTTCTACGCGGCTGTCGAGACCGACGCGTACCACCTCCCCCGCACGCACGGGCGAGTGAAACTTCGTGTGAATCTCCACGCGCGGCATGCCGAATTTCAGTTCGTCCAGCAACCTTTGCCGCGGACGGCCAAGCGATGCGTAGAGCTCCTCTTCGGCGTCTTCAAACCACCCGAGAAAGCGGGGAAACCACACCGCTCCCGCTGCATCGGTATCTGACCAATGGACTTTCTTGCGGATCCAAAAGAACATCAGCGAAGTATATGGAAGGCTGGCAGGGCTGGGACGAGTACGCGCCGTTCTACGACTGGGAAAATGCACGAACGCTCGGCCGTCGAGACGTGCCGTTCTGGAAGCAACTCGCGGCAACGTCTTGCGGGCCTGTTTTGGAACTCGGTTGCGGCACCGGCCGTGTGACGTTTCCGTTGGCCCGTGACGGTACGCGCATTGTCGGCATCGATCGCTCGGCTGAGATGCTCGCGCGGGCGGCCACGCGAAAACGACACGCGCGCCGCAAGATCGATATTCAGCTCATACGCGGTGATATCCGTCACCTGCCCTTTCCGGATCGATCCTTCCCGCTCGTCATCGCGCCATACGGCATTCTTCAGTCGCTTCTTCACGAACGTGATCTCACATCGACGCTCGCGGCTGTCGCGCGCGTGCTCGAGCGCGATGGCACATTTGGGCTCGAACTGGTGGCGGATCTGCCCTCGTGGTCTGAGTACAACAACAAGGTGAGCTTGCGCGGAAAACGCGCCGACGGTGCGCAGGTGACCCTGATTGAATCGGTACGCCAGGACCGTGCGAAACGCTTGACGCTGTTCGATCAGGAATTCATCGAACGGAGGGGCAGGCACACGCGGCGGCGTACCTTTACACTCGCGTTTCGTACGCTGTCAGTGCCGCAGATGGTGCGACGCGTCGAAAGCGCCGGATTTACAGTGTCGGCGCTGCTTGGAGATTACCGAGGCGGGCCGTGGGATCCGCGGGCTGAGGTCTGGATCATCCTGGCCAGACGGTGAGGTAATCCACTTGCGGCCGCCGCCATTCGTCTGCATTGAGTGTGCGTAGCGCAGAGACGCGGCCATAGATCGAAGGGACGGACTGCTCAGTTGTTTTGTCAGCCTCACACCAGCGGCCTGGGCTAAACTATAGAGTCGATTTAAGATGGCGGACTTAAGGTCCGCCGCTAAGTACCTTGAGATCCGTGGCCGCGGACTTCGAGGTCTGCCTGTTACGTGGCCGCAGACGTCAAGCTCTGCCCGTTACGTGCCGTAGTACGTGCCGCGGTCTCGCAGGTCTGCCGTGACGGACCACATAGTGGCAGCGGACTTTGCAGATCCGTCAAGCGAATCATGTAGCGCGGGCGTTTTGCGCGCGCGATCTGGAGCAGTCCCATGTCAGGCCATTCCAAGTGGCACACCATTAAGCACAAGAAGGGCGCGGCCGACGCGAAGCGCGGCAAGGTGTTTACGCGCATCATCAAGGAACTCACCGTCGCCGCGCGTAATGGCGGCGGCGATCCCGGCAGCAACCCCCGGCTTCGCACGGTCATCGCCGACGCCAAAGCGGTCAACATGCCTGCCGACAACATCAAGAAGGCGATTCAGCGCGGTACGGGCGAGCTGCCTGGCGTCACCTACGAGGAAATCACCTACGAGGGCTATGGTCCCGGCGGCGCCGCGCTCATCATCGAAACGATGACGGATAACAAGAACCGCACCGTTGGCGAGATCCGTCACATGCTCGAAAAGTACAACGGCAATCTCGCCTCCAGCAACGCCGTTGCGTGGATGTTTTCGAAGAAGGGCTACGTCGTCGTCGACAAGAAGGGCGCCGACGAAGAGCAGCTCCTCTCCGTCGCGCTGGATGCCGGCGCCGATGACATGGCTGACGACGGCGACACGTGGGAGATTACCAGCGACCCGGGCGCATTCGAAGCGGTGCGTGACGCCGTCAAAGGTCTCGGTGTCGAACCGGCGACGGCGCAGGTCGCGATGATTCCGCAGAACTATGTGAAGCTCGAAGGCAAAGAAGCCTCGCAAATGATCAAGCTGATGGAAGTGCTCGAGGAGCACGACGACGTGCAGCACGTCTGGTCGAATTTCGATATCTCGGAAAAGGAGATCGAGGCCTCGCTCGCGTGAGGGTCCTCGGTATCGACCCCGGCTCCGACCGCACGGGCTACGGCTGCATCGACAGCGATGGGCATCGCCATCGGCTTGTGCTCTGCGGCGCCATCACGGCCGGCATCAAAGACGCGTTCCCAGACAAGCTTGCGGCAATTCACCGTGCGCTCACCGACATCCTCGCGGAGTGCCAGCCGGAGTGCGTCGCGATTGAAAACCTCTTTTACGCGGCGAATGTTCGGAGCGCGCTCAAGCTTGGCCACGCACGCGGAGTTGCCATGCTCGCGGCGGTCGAAGCCGGACTGCCGGTGATCGAATACACGCCTGCGGAAATCAAGCGCGCGATCGTCGGCTATGGCCGAGCGGAAAAGCCGCAGGTCGGCCGCATGGTCAAGCTGCTCCTGGGACTCACCAGCGTGCCCCGGCCGCACGACGCGAGCGACGCGTTGGCGGTGGCGATTTGTCACCTGCATGCTGGATCGGCGAGTGCCCTCAGGGGCGATTCGGCTTCCCCGTTCGGCAAGGCTCGGGCGGACAAGAAGGCGGAGTCCCGCTATCGCCCGGGTCCGAAAAGCTGGCGCAACTATCGCCCGAACGCGCCCCGCGCATGATTGCGTTTCTTCGAGGCCGCGTGCTCGAAAAGCATCCCAATAGAGTGGTCGTCGACGTCGGTGGCGTGGGGTACGACGTCAACGTCCCGCTCTCCACCTTCTACAGTGCGGCGGAACCTGGCGCCGAGATCACGCTGCGCGTGCATACCCATGTTCGTGAGGACCAGCTGGCGTTGTTCGGCTTCGCGACAGCGTTGGAGCTCGCGGTGTTCGAGCGGTTGATCGCCATCAGCGGCATCGGCCCCAGGCTCGCGCTCGCCGTCCTGTCTGGTATCGAGCCGCGAGACCTCGTGATCGCGGTGCGACGCGGCGACATCGCGCGCATGACGAAAATCCCGGGCGTCGGAAAGAAGACATCGGAGCGCATCATTCTGGAATTGCGCGACAAGCTGTCGAAAGCCATGGAAGCAATCGCTACGGGCGCGCCGGAGCCCTCGCCCGGCGATACGCTGCGCGATGACCTTGCGTCGGCGCTGACGAATCTCGGTTACCAGCGCGCGGCGATCGATAAAGCGCTCGACCAACTGTTGGCGGCGGGTGCAGCCACCTCTGACGTCCGATTCGAGGACATGCTGCGCGCGGCATTGAAGGAATTGTCACGAGCGTGACCGACGAACGTCTCGTCACCCCTTCGCGCGTCGATGACGATGCGCAGTACGAAGCCGGGCTGCGGCCGAAGCGGCTGGCCGACTACATCGGCCAGGACCGTGTCCGCGAAAACCTGCAGGTGTCCATTGCGGCGGCCAGACAGCGCGGTGACGCGCTCGATCACGTGCTCGTGTACGGCCCGCCCGGACTCGGAAAAACGACGCTCGCCACGGTCATCGCCAACGAACTGGCCGTGCCGATCCGTACCACCGCGGGACCGGTGATTGAAAAACCTGGCGATCTCGCCGGGATACTGTCCAATCTGCAAGCGCGCGAAGTGCTGTTCATCGATGAAATTCATCGCATGGCGCCCGCGATCGAGGAGATTCTGTATCCCGCGATGGAGGATTTCGAACTCAACATCGTGATCGGTCAGGGCCCCGGCGCGCGCTCGGTGAAAGTGCCCATTGAGCGATTTACGCTCGTCGGCGCGACCACACGCACGGGACTGCTGACCTCACCGTTGCGCTCGCGGTTCGGAATTGTGCACCGCCTCGACTTCTACGCGCCTGCGGATCTCGAGCACATCGTGAAGCGTTCGGCACGGATTCTCGGCGTCGAGATCACCGACGATGCCGCATCCGAGCTCGGTCGTCGATCGCGCGGCACGCCGCGCATTGCGAACCGGCTGCTGCGCCGTGTTCGCGATTACGCGCAGGTCAAAGCCGATGGCCGGGTCACTCGCGAGGTGGCGCGCAAGGCCATGGATCTGCTCGAAGTCGACGAGCACGGGTTCGACGAAATCGATCGCCGCCTGTTGACCACGATCATCGAAAAATTCGGCGGTGGCCCCGTGGGACTCAAGAGCCTCGCCGCCGCCCTGGCCGAAGAACCGGACGCACTCGAGGACATTCACGAGCCGTTTCTGATTCAACTGGGATTCCTGGAGCGCACCAAGAATGGCCGCGTGGCGACGGCACGCGCCTACGAGTTTTTCAATCGTCCGATGCCTGGAAGGGGATTGTTTTGAGAGCCGAAATCAAAAGCCTGGCCACCTACGTACCGCCGCGGCTGCTCACCAACGCCGACCTCGAGAAGATGGTGGAGACGTCCAACGAATGGATCATGCAGCGCACCGGCATACGTGAGCGGCACATCGTCGACTCCGGTGTGGCGACGTCGGATCTCGCGAAAGAGGCGGCGATCGCCGCCATCGCCAACGCCGGTCTCGCCCCTGATGACATCGACTTGATCGTCGTGGGCACGGTGACGCCCGATATGTTGTTTCCGAGCACGGCCTGTCTCGTGCAGGACAAGATCAGGGCGCGACGCGCGTGGGGGTTCGATCTCTCGGCCGCGTGTTCCGCCTTCACCTATTCTCTGACCGTCGGCAGTCAGATGATCACGGCGGGCGCGGCCAAGCATGTCCTGGTGATCGGCGCGGACGTGATGTCGAGCATCATCGATTACACCGATCGGGCCACCTGCGTGCTGTTTGGCGATGGCGCGGGCGCTGTCGTGTTAGGTCCGGCGCGCGACGGGTACGGCATTCTCGACTTCGAGCACTATGTAGACGGAAGCGGAGGGCCTGCGCTCTGTATGCCGGCGGGTGGAAGCCTTCGGCCGGCCTCGCACGAGACCGTCGATCAGCATCTCCATTTCGTCAAACAGGAAGGGCACACCGTCTTCAAGTTTGCTGTCCGCAACACCGGCGACGTGTGCGAACGGCTTCTGCACCGCAACAATCTCACCGCCGCGGACGTCGATTTGTTCATCTCGCATCAGGCAAACAAGCGGATCATCATGTCGGCCGCTGAACGCCTGGGCCTGCCGGAAGAAAAAGTGATCATCAACATCGAGCGATTCGGCAATACGACCGCCGCGACCATTCCGCTGGCTCTCAACGATGCGATGAGCAGCGGCCAGTTGAAGAAGGGGCAGACGCTTCTTCTTGCGTCGGTCGGCGCGGGCTTTACCGTTGGCGCGGTGCTGGTGCGCTGGGGACTCTAGCGGTCACTTCCGAATTCTGAGCACATTACGACGAAGTGTCGCGGTATACCCCTTCTGTAAGTCGTGTTCCGATCTGAAACATCCGCATAAGTAACCTACAGACAACAGTTGCAAACAAAATTACGGTTTGCTGTGCGCGGTCATGCTCTGCTCCAGCACAGACCAGTTAGCCGTCCTGTCAGCAGGTGTCGTGAGGCGGACGCTCACGACCCATCAAAGGCGCTCCGCCGATCGTACGATAGTGCACTGATTGAACGTTTCCGACTTCGATTTCGACCTCCCGCCAGAACTGATTGCACAAGAGCCGCCGCTGACCCGGGGCGACTCGCGCCTGCTGGTGCTCGATCGCCAAACCGGCCGCCTTTCCGACCGTCACTTCCGCGATCTGCCTGAACTGCTCTCGAGCGGCGATTTCCTCGTGCTCAACAACACCAAAGTCTTTCCCGCGCGCCTTCTCGGCCGGCGTCTGGCCGGTGGAGGCGTGGTCGAGTGTTTGCTCGTTCGCCGGCTTGCGGTCGAGGGCGATGCAGAAACATGGGAGGCGCTCGTCCATCCCGGTCAGCGACTGAAAGCTGGATCGCGCATGACATTTGCCGGCGCAGGCGTGGTGATTCGTGGCGAAGTTCTCGGGCGGCACTTTCATGGCCGCCGTACGGTCAGGTTATGGTGCGACGAAGCGCCGCTGCAGCAGGCAGTGGACGCGATCGGGCACGTTCCGTTGCCGCCGTATATCAAGCGCCCCGACGCGTCGGCCGATCGTGACCGGTATCAGACGGTGTATGCGCAACGTCGCGGCGCTATTGCGGCGCCTACCGCGGGCTTGCACTTCACGCCGACATTGCTCGAAGCGCTGGACGCGCGAGGCGTGAGGCGAGCGACTGTGACGCTTCACGTCGGCTATGGCACGTTCCAGCCAATACGCGTCGACAATGTGGAAGAGCATCGAATGGAAGCGGAGGAGTACGAAGTCTCGGAAGAGACCGCCCGCTCGCTCTCACAGGCGCTTCGAGAGCAACGCCGCATCATCGCGGTCGGCACCACGACGACCCGCACCCTGGAATCGCTCGAAGTCGGCGCGAACGGCGACGTCAAACCGGCACGCGGTGCGACTGACCTGTTCATCTATCCCGGGCATCGCTTCCGCATTGTCTCCGGACTGATCACAAACTTCCATCTTCCCAAGTCGTCGCTGTTGATGCTCGTGTCGGCGTTTGCCGGGCGCGAAAAGGTGCTTGCCGCCTATCGGCACGCCGTCGCGCATGCCTACCGGTTCTATAGTTATGGCGACGCGATGGTGATTCTTTGAGCCCGGCGGGCACTTCAGTCGATGCCGGCGCTTTCGGCGTGCAGCGATCGGCTATCGGCATTCGGCTGAAAGCCGATGGCGAGAGCCGAAAGCCGATGGCAATCCCTGCCATTCGAGTGGATTGCGGGGTAAGGGGACGAGATGAAGATTCCGTACGAAGAGTTTGATTTGAGCGGCGTGAAAACGTATCCGCTCGAGTCGCGCAAGAGCAAAGCGCACGTGCGGGATTTTGCGCGTGTCTATGCACCTGGATCCGGATTTTCGGGGTTCCTGAATTCGTTGCCGGCGGTTCTCGCCGCGTCCGACTTCAAGGCGATCGTCGAGGCGATTCAGCATGCCAGGCGCGGCGAGCGCGCGGTCATTTGGGGACTTGGTGCGCATGTGCTCAAGACGGGGTTGGCGCCGGTGATCATCGATCTGATGGAGCGTGGCTACGTCTCAGCCCTCGCGACCAACGGCGCGGGCATCATTCACGACTTCGAGATCGGGCTCGCGGGCGCGACATCCGAAGATGTCGAGCAGGCGCTGGGGCCTGGTCAGTTTGGCATGGCGGCAGAAACCGCGACGCTGCTGAATACCGCGATCAACGAGGGCGCGCGCGCAGGGCTGGGGCTCGGGCAAGCGGTCGGCCGGTTTTTGTGCGAGCGGCACCCGCAACATGAGCGCTACAGCGTTGCGGCCGCGGCCTGCCGGCTCGGAATCCCGCTTACGGTGCACGTCGCGATCGGCACCGACATCGTGCACATGCACCCGCTCGCGTCAGGTGCGGCACTGGGTGAGGCGAGCTTGCGCGATTTCCGCTATTTCACGTCTGCTGTGGCTCGTTTGGAGCGTGGCGTGTATCTCAATTGCGGGTCGGCGGTGGTCCTTCCCGAGGTTTTTCTCAAAGCGGTGGCGCTGGCCAGAAATCAGGGACGGTCGCTCGACGGCCTGACTACCGTCAACCTGGATTTCCTTCGTCACTATCGGCCACTAACGAACGTGGTTTCGCGTCCAACCGCTGGAATCGGCCGCGGGTACTCGCTTACGGGTCACCACGAACTGCTCATCCCGCTTCTCGCCGCCGCCCTCGTTGAAGGTGCCACGGGGTGAGCCTCGGCGCATGGCAACGCGCCGCCGCGCCGATTGCCGGCGGTTGTTTTGGCGCGCTGTTCTTCGTGTGGATCAGCGGCACGCGTGTGGTGAATCCCACCGAGTTCACCTGGCTCATGAAGATGGACTGGCGGATTCACTTCCTCGGGTGGCATTTCTATCGCACCGAACCGTGGCACTGGCCACCGGGGCGGCTCGAGAGCTTCTTCGCACCAGTGGGCACCGCGATCGGCTTCACAGATTCAATCCCGGTGATGGCGTTCGCCCTCAAGCCGTTCTCAGCGATGCTGCCGATGCCGTTTCAGTACATCGGAATCTGGTTGTTGCTCTGCTTCGCGCTGCAGGGCGTCTTTGGCGTGCTGCTCATGCGCGTGTGGACGAACCGCATGGCACTGCGGCTTCTTGGTGGCGCGCTGTTCGTGTTGATGCCGCCCCTGCTCAACCGGCTAATCCATCCAGCTTTGTGCTCGCACTTCCTGATTCTGTGCGGGTTGTGGTTCTATTTTCGTAACCAGCCCGCGCGTATATCGCAGCAGGCAACCTTGGGTCTCGTCGCTGGTTTGATCCATCCGTATCTGGCCGTGATGACGCTCGGCATACTGGGCGCGGCGGCGGTACGCGATCGAACGAGATCCTCGGTCATCGGCGTTGCTGCGGCAGCGTTGGCGGTCGTCAGTGGATGGTGGGCTTCGGGGTTGTTCACGGTACGTGGGGCGGAGAACCTCGCCGCGGACGGGCTCGATTACTACTCCGTGAACCTGCTCGGTGTAGTGACGCCCACGGGCTGGTCCGCGCTTTTGCCCGACGTGCCGGTGGCAACCGACGGCCAACTGTTTGAAGGGTTCGCGTACCTTGGCGCCGGAATTCTCGCGCTCATCGCGTGTGCGCTCACGTTTGTGGACGGGGTTCGGCGCGTGTCATGGCGACTGATCGTACCGGTCACGGCTGTCTGTCTGCTGTTTGCCACCTATGCGCTGAGCCCGCGGGTCACATTAGGCGGCACGGTGGTCTTCGATTGGTCCACCGAGTGGCTCGGACGCTGGTCGTTCTTCCGTGCGACAGCGCGATTCTTCTGGCCCATGGCGTATTTAATTGTCACGATCGCCCTCGCGACGATGGTATCGCGGACGACCACGGCGACCGCCATCACGCTTCTCACCGGGGCGATTGCGCTTCAAATGGTCGACCTGCACGGTGTCTATCGCCAACAACGCACGCTCTATCGCAGCGCGGAATTTCACGCGTGGGCAAACCCGCTGCCCTCCCCCGCGTGGCATCAGGTGCTGCCGCACTACGACCACCTCGTGCTCGTTCCTTCGCGCCAATGCGGCAGTGCCCCGATCGGATTCGAGTCGCCGGCTTTTCTCGCCGGACTCTATGGCCTGACGATCAATTCCGTTGAAGTCGCTCGCCTGGATCAGACCGAACGTGGTCGCTACTGCGAGCGTCTCGAAACCGAGATCGCGAGCGGCATTCTCGACGATCGCTCGTTGTACATTCTCGACGAAGCACATGAAGCAGTGCTGTCGGATGTCGCGCATCAACGTGTCGTGTGTGGACCGCTCGACGCGATTCGACTCTGTGTCACGGCCACGTCCTACGAGCTGTGGCGATCGGTGGTGAGGCTGAATTGACCGCGGCTCCCCGACGCATCTCGCTGGTCGTGCCCGCGTTTGATGAGGCCCACATCATCGAAGGCAGTCTCCGTGAAATCCGCGCGCAGGCCGGCGCCACTGGACTGCCGTTCGAGCTCATTGTCGTAGACGATGGGTCGAGCGATGGGACGTGGGCAGCGTTGCAGCGGGCGCGTCGCGACATTTCGGAACTCACCGCGCTTCGTCTGTCGCGTAACTTCGGCAAGGAGGGGGCCATTGCCGCGGGACTCGATCACGCAACCGGCGATGCCTGCATCATCCTCGATGCCGATCTGCAGCATCCGCCGGCACTGATTCCGGCAATGGTGCGTCTCTGGCAATCAGGGGAGTGGGACGTAGTCGAAGCGGTCAAGAGCAATCGCGGCAGCGAATCGCGGATGCATCGCTGGATGACACGCGCGTTTTACCGCGTCGCCGCCACGCTCACCGGTCACGATCTGCAGGACGCTTCTGACTTCAAGCTGATCGATCGCCGCGTTCTCGACGAGTGGCGGCGGCTTGGCGAACGCGCGACGTTCTTTCGCGGTCTCGTCTCCTGGCTCGGATTCCGCCGGACTCGGGTGTATTTCGATGTGCCGCCGCGGAAGGGAGGCGGTTCGCGCTGGTCGCTGGGCGGCCTCGCTCGTCTGGCGATCGATGCGGTGACCTCGTTTTCGGCGCTGCCGCTGCAGATCGTGACGGTTCTTGGTTTCGTGACGCTCCTCGTTGGCGCAGCCGTTGGCGTACAGGCACTGCGTCTTTGGTATACCGGCGCGGCAATGCCCGGTTTTACGACGGTGATTCTTCTGCAACTCATGATCGGCGGCTTTCTGATGGTGAGCCTTGGAATCATCGGCACCTACATCGCCCGCATCTACGACGAGGTGAAGGGACGACCGCGCTACGTTGTCGGGGAGACGCTCGGAAAGGAACCGCTGCCGTGAAGCGGCGCGAACGCGACGCAATCGCCATTCCTGGCGACTACCAGACGCGAGCGCTCGAGTCGCCACGGGCGGCACAGCGATTCTGGCATGCGGCGAGAATGCGTTTGCTCGACCGCATTGTTCCGCCCAAGGCCGGCGCGCGTATCGCCGATGTCGGCTGCGGCTCCGGCATGATCGCGGCCCATCTCGCGCGCAGTGGCGCGCAGGTCGTTGGCTTCGATTCCAATCCGGCAGCGATAGGGTTCGCGTCGCACACATATGGATCGGCGAACCTCCGGTTTGTGTTGGGCCCGTTCGAGCAGATGGCCGACGAAGCCCCGTTTCACCAGTTTTACTGTCTCGAAGTGCTCGAGCATTTGTACGAAGAGCAGGCCATCGACACGCTGCGCTTGTGTGCGCGCGCGGCGACGTCCGGCGCGGAATTGCTGGTCACAACGCCAAACGCCCGCAGCGCCTGGCCGGCGATCGAGTGGACGCTCGATCGGCTCGAGCTGGTGCCGACACTCCATGAAGCGCAGCATCTCACGCTGTTCACGCGTTCGCGCCTCGCGCGCGCCACGCAGTCGGCGGGCTGGACGGTCGAGGAGCTGGGCAGCTTCAACGGCGTTGCGCCGTTTCTCGCGCCCCTGTCGGAGCGGGTCGCTCATGTCGTCGAGGAACTGGAGTTTCGGACGAGGCGCCTCATGCCCTACAACCTGCTCTATTGCCGCGCGCGTCGAGCCGCGTCCCCTCGATGACTCCGCGCGTGGCAGCCGTAGTCGCAGGCGCCGCCGCCGGCGCACTGCTCGTGTGGATTGCGAGCGTTCGCCTCCTCGATCCACGAGAAGCCGGTTGGATGATGCAGGGCAGCGACTGGCAGATTCACTTTCTGGGCTGGCACCTGTTCAGAAACGAGCCGTGGCGATGGCCGCCCGGCTTGATTGCGGGCTATCTCGAGCCGCTCGGCTCGGCGATCGGCTTCACCGATTCGCTCCCCCTTCTCGCCTTTGGCTTCAAGCCGTTCGCGCCGGCTCTGTCGCAGCCGTTTCAGTACTTCGGCCTGTGGTTTCTCGCCTGTTACGTCCTTCAGGGCGTCTTTGGTGCGCTGGTTGTGTCCACGTGGACCAAGCGGACCGTCGCGCAAGTGCTGGGCGGTTTCGCGTTTGCGTTGATGCCGACATTGCTCGCCAGGATCGCGCACCCCGCGTTGTGCGGGCATTGGCTGTTGTTGTGGGCGCTCTGGCTCAACTGGAGAGCGACGCCACGCGGCCGTTGCTTCGACGTCAGCCAGCATGCGGCGCTTGGCATCGTCAGCGGGCTCGTGCATCCGTATTTGGCGGCGATGGTTCTCGGGCTGCTGGGAGCGCTCGCCGGGAAACGGGTGATCGAGGACTCCACGCGCTGGGCGGCCGCACTCGCTGCGCTGGCGATTGCAGTTGTCGCTGTGGTGAGCGGGTGGTTTCTCGCCGGCATCTTTTCCGTTGCGGCGCCGGCGGAGCTCGGGGCGATGGGAACGGGCGACTTTTCGATGAACCTGCTGAGCCCGATCAATCCGGCCCAATATTCTTCTTTGCTTCCAGGAATGCGGGCCGTTTCATTCATGCAGCTCAACGAAGGGTTCCAGTATTTCGGCGTCGGCTTTCTCGTGCTCTGCATCGGGGCCGCGCTGCTGACGATTACGCGGCCAGTCTCGTGGCGCGCTTCGTCGGTTCCGCTCCTGGTGGTCTTGATCGCTTGCGCGTTGTTTTCGATCGCACCAAGGGTGTCGCTCGGGACGCGCGTACTCGCCGACTTCTCGGAACAGATGGCGCCGATTGCGTCCACCTTTCGCGTGACCGGACGCTTCTTCTGGCCCGTTGCCTACGCGCTCGTCGCCGCCGCGCTCGGCGTCGTTGCCTCGCGGCTCGGGCCTCGCGCCGCGCTCACAGTACTATCGGCATCGCTGGTGCTACAGGTTGTGGATCTCCACGGCTGGCTGTTGCGGTTACACCAGGGAAGCCACGGAGACGCGTTCTACGAGTGGAGATCTCCGCTCACGTCGCGCGAATGGGGCGAGCTGCTCCCAAATTACAAGCATCTGCACCTCCTGCCGCCGCAGATCTGCGGCGGGCACCCCGTCGTATCGCCGGCCGCGGTGGGCTACCTGGCGGGCTTGTACGGCTTGGGCATCAACGACGCCGTGACCGCGCGATTCGATATTTCGGAACAGGTGAAGGTGTGTGAGCGGCTGCGCGACGACGTCATGCGCGGCGCGCTCGCGGATGACACCGCTTACCTCCTGCCGGCAGCAGCGGCCGCGGAACTGCTACACCGCACCGGGGATGCCGTGCGGTGCCGCGAGATCGATCAGGTCAACGTGTGTGTGACGACGCGATCGATTCTGCAGCAAGGCAGGTCACCAGAGTGAGGCGTCTCACGGGACCTCTACTCGGCGCTCTTGCCGGCGCGATCGCGTTTGAACGCAGTTACGGTTTCGAGCTCGCCGATCCGCAGCGTATCGGCTGGCTCATGAATGCGAACGATCCGAGCATTCACTTTCTCGGCTGGCACTTGTTTCGTCAGGGACCGTGGACCGTGCCACTCGGTGCAACGACGGCGTTGCAGTATCCCGTAGGAACGTCTGTCGCTTTGACCGATTCGATTCCAGTCATGGCAACCCTGTTCAAGGTGGTCGACCCGCTGCTGCCGCGAGACTTTCAGTACATCGGCCTATGGATTCTGTGCTGCTTTATGCTCCAAGGGGTGTTCGGCGCCGCGTTAGCCAGCACTGTCACGGCGAGTGCCTCCTTGCAAGCTCTCGCGGCCATATTGTTCGTCCTGGCGCCGGCAATGCTTCACCGAATCGCGCTCGGCCATGACGCGCTTGGTGCGCACTGGATCGTTCTCGCCATACTGTGGGTGTATTTCAGCGATCGCGCCGACCAATTACCGCACCGGCGCTTCACCAAAGTTGTGGTGATCGCGGCGTTCGCCGCATCCACTCACGCGTATGTCGCGTTCATGGTCTTCATCGTTGTCGTTGCCATCTACGGCCGTGTCGCACTCGCGTCACCCTCACGCGTCGTCAAATCGGCGCTGGCGCCGTTTCTCCTGATCGCGGCGGTGACCGCGGCCGTGTTCTGGCAAAGCGGATATTTGCTGCTCGCCGGCGACGCAGACCTCAAGGGCGGCGGTTTCGGCTGGCACTCCATGAACCTGCTCGCGTCATTGATGCCAATGGGCACGTCGACGCTGCTTCGACGTGAGCCGTTCATCGTGGCGACCAATGGCCAGTATGAAGGGTATGCCTACCTTGGCGCAGGGCTCCTCGTTCTCGCCGTCGTCTGCGCCGGATCGCTGTGCCGGCGCGATCGCCTGGTGCCGAGCAAACAGCCAGATCTGGTGCATTGGCCGCTCGTGACGGCATGTATCGTGCTCACCGTGTTTGCAGCGAGCCCGCGCGTCACTGCCGCATCGAAAACGCTCTTTGAGTATCCAGTTACGCTATGGGGACCTCTGACCGTGTTTCGCGCCAGCGGCCGGATGTTTTGGCCGGTTTACTACGCATTGATCTTTGCCCTGATCGCGACCGCCATTCGCCGATTCCCGACACGCTACGCGATATTGTTGTTGTCGCTGAGCGTTGTCCTGCAGGCCATCGATAGCGGTGATAGCTACAGGGTCGTCAGACTCGTTCGTGACCAGCAGTGGGAAGAGTCGCTGCGCAGCGAGTTCTGGCGTGTGGTGCCACCGCAGTATCAACATATCAGCCTTATTCCAACAAATCTCTGCCCAGCATCGGTGCCGCCGGTCAACTACCGGGAGTTCGCACTTGCGGCTGGACGCTCAGGAATCACGATCAATGCCGGATACGCCGCGCGTGAAAACGCGGCCGCGATTAAGGCGTACTGTGCCGAGTTCTCGACGCAATTCGCAGATGGCGCCTTTTCCGAAAGCGATCTTTACGTCGTTCAACGGGAAGTCATTCCACGACTGCTCCAAAACGCGCGCGTGCCGATGGTATGTACGGTGGTCGATGCGCACGGCGTGTGCTTCGTGCGCGCCACATATCAACGCTGGCAGCGGGACTTCAACCTGACAGAACGGGCCATACCTCCTTTAGAGGACTTGATCGCCTTTCGTGCCACGCTGGAGAGCGAATATGGCGAACGCATGCACCGTCCGCCAAGACGTATTGCTGGCGACCTGCGTCAGCGTGTGACGCTCATCGCGCACTACATCGCGTACCGTCGCAGTGGCTGCACAGACGCCGAAGCAACCACAAAGGTGCTCGAACCACCGGCCGCGCGATCACCGAAATATCTGTGTGACAGCCATAGTCCCGAACCGGGAGCGTTTCCCGATTTCCGTGAGGTCATGCTATTCATCGGACGACTGCCCGTACTCGCACCTTCGAGTACTGTCGTTGTCAACGCCGTCACGCATCTCGATGTGGAGGGCGAAGCTGTGTGGATGACCGAGTACGCGAAACTTCGGGTCGCGGGACACACGAGCGAACAGGCGTCAGTGGCTGTTCTCTCGACGATCCGCGAAATCGCGGGCACTTAGTCCAACCCGGGTTGCCCTCCCCCCAGATGCCGAAGCAATGAACCGCGAAAGACGGCCGAGCGGCCGGGTGTTGGCGGCTGCAGCCGCAGCGAGGGTCGGTGCCTTCGCGTCTGCGCTCAGCGTCGGTGCTCTGCCGCACATAGTACAATGATGAGTTGCATTGCCGAAGCCGGAGTAGCTCAGCTGGTTAGAGC
>JBKPDL010000200.1:0-10195 GCA_046727855.1 Acidobacteriota bacterium | reverse complement strand
TCGTCGGCAGCGTCAGATGTGTATAAGAGACAGCAGAAGGAGATCCGATTGCATCGCGTCGAAAAACCCTGGGGCTACGAACTCTGGTGGGCCCGCACCGATCGCTACGTCGGCAAGCTCATTCACGTGAACAAAGGGCACGCCCTGAGCCTGCAGTACCACAACAAGAAGGACGAAACGATTTACATCCATCACGGCCGCATCCTGTTCGAGTTCGAGGAAGCCGGCGAACGCAAATCGCGCGAGATGGGACCGGGCGACGCATTTCACGTGGTACCGCCAACGGTGCACCGCATGACGGCGATCGAGGACACGGATATTTTCGAAGTGTCCACGCCTGAAGTGGATGACGTCGTCCGTCTGGAGGATCGGTATGGGAGACAGTGAATTCGGAGATTTGGCGATCTGGAGATTTGGAAATCTGGAGATCTCCAAATCTGGAGATCTCCAAGCCTGGTAATTCACCAATTCACCAAATCAACTCCAAATCTCCAGATCTCTAACTCTCCACATTCAGAAGGGAATGTCGTCGTCCGTTATCGGCGCGGCTTCCTTTCCGAGCGGATCGGCGTAAGCCGTCTCCGACCGTTCCATTCGTTCGCCACCGCGACCGCCGCCGCCGAGGAGCACGAGGCGGTCGGCTTTGACTTCGGTCGTGTAATGTTTCTGTCCGTCCTTTTCCCACTGGCGCGTCTGCAGACGGCCCTCCACGTAAATCTGCTTCCCTTTGGTGAGATAGGGCTGCAGCGACTCCGCGCTCTTGCCCCACAGCACGATGCGATGCCATTCGGTCTGCTCGTGCTTTTCGCCGTCCTTTGACGTCCAGTTTTCCGTTGTCGCAATGCTGAAGCTCGCCACCGGCGCACCGCCCGGTGTGTAGCGCACCTCCGCGTCCCGTCCGAGATTTCCGACCAGAATGACCTTGTTCACACTACCCATGGCTCGACGCTCTCTTTCTTGACCTCTGAACTTCTTCGCTTCGCACGTTGGTTCCTTACGCGGTTCCTCACGTGAGGAACCTGCGTTATCCTTTCGGCCGCCCTCGGTTCAGGCGGTCGAGATTCTGCTTCGCCAGTCGCGCGGCGTCGCTGTCGGGATGGTTCTTCATCACCTGCTCGTAGGACTCGCGCGCGCGATCGCCCTGACCCAGACGCTCGAGCGCCAACCCGCGTTTGTACATCGCATCCGGAACTTTGGCGCTGCGCGGATACGTCGTGACCGTGCGATTGTACGCGTCGACGGCTTCCGTGAACTTGCCATCCTGAAACTGGCATTCGCCGATATAAAACTGCGCGTCGGCGGCCATTTCGTTGCGCGGAAACGTGCGCAGATACATATCGAATCCCTGCACGCAGGTCGCCCACTGGCCGGCGGTGTAGTCGGACCAGGAACTCTCGAACATCCGCTGCGGCGACATGCCGGGACCGACCGGTGCCGGCTGCGCGGGCGCGGGCACGGGCTGACCCGGCGTAGCCGCCGAGGGCTGCGACGGATCGAGCCCCGGCGTTGGCGCCGGAGCGGACTGCGGAATCGAGAGCCGCATCGCTTCGAGCTCCTGTGACAGCGATCCGATGCGGACGTTGGTGTCGTCCACGCGTTCCTTGATGACGCGCAGATTGCCGGCGAGCTCGTCGACGAGCAGCTTTTGATCGGCAAACGCCTTGCGCGTGGCGTTGTTCTGATCGTCGATGCGGCTGTTGATGCTCTTGAGCGCATCGGTCAGGGTCGTGATGGCGGTCTGCATCTGCTGCTGCAGTTGCTGCGTCTGCTCCTGCAGCATGCGGATGTCGGCCATCATCTGCATCTCGCGCCGGCTTTGCGCGACGCCAGACGCCGGGAATGCCAAAAGTACAGCGACCGCCCAAAAAACTCTCATCACAGCATTATCCCTCCGAGGCGCAGCGAGCGAAGAACTAGCCAAGGGCCCTGCCCTTGATATCCGGCTAACTCCGCGGCCCTTGGCTGGTTCTTGTTGTTGGGTTGGCGCGCTCCGCGCGCCGTTCCTCGTGTCTATTTCGCCGTAATCACAAAGTGCGCGCGGCGATTTTTGGCCCAGGCCGCTTCGTTGTGGGAAGGATCGAAGGGAAACTCCTTGCCGTAGCTGACCGTCTTGAGACGCGCGACGGGAACCCCAAGCGACATCAGGTAGTCGCGTGCGGTGAGCGCTCGGCGTTCACCGAGTCCGAGATTGTATTCGGCCGTCCCGCGTTCGTCGCAGTGTCCTTCGATCGTGATCTGCCAGCTGGCGTACTGCTTCAGAACGCCGGCGTTCTCCTGCAACGTACGTTGCGCGTCGGGAGAAAGCTCCGCGCTGTCGAGCTCATAGAACACCGCTTTGAGCGGAGAGTCGCGATTGAGCTCGTCGAGCGACCGCCCGGCAACCGTGTCTTCCGGAATCGGCGGGACCGGCAGAGGCTCGGCCACCGGTTCCGGCGGCAGCGGCGCAGCCGTGTTGCCTCCAGTGCTGGCGGTCGTGCTCGGGGGTGGCATCGGGCGCGCCACCGGGGCGGGTTTCTTCGCGCACGCGGCAGCCGTCATCGCCGTAATCAGCGCTGCCACGATCAGAACCAAACTCCTTCGCATCATTGACGTCCTCTCGGCAAGCTGAGACCGCTTTCGCGGTAGGACCCTGCGGGTGTGACCGGCTTCGCCGGTGGGACCCTGCGGGCAGGATTGTCGCGAACGCACCGCACCTTCCGCACCCATCGCATCCGCCTCCGCTCGCGAATGATCGCACGCGAGCTACGGCCGGCCCGGCATTATTGCGACCAGTTGGGCGTGAAATTGTTGCCCTCACGCGTGATCTGACGCACGTTCTTGCCGTCGCGATCGACAGTAAACACCTGCGTGCGCCCCCCGCGGGTGGACGTAAACGCCATGTGCCGTCCGTTCGGCGCCCACGCGGGGCTCTCGTTGCTTCCTTCGCCAAACGTGATCTGGCGGATCTCGCCGCTGGCGATGTTCAATACCTTGAGATCGAAGCCCGGACCCGTGCGCGCCGTGTACGCGATCTCGTTGTACGGCGCCGGCGACCACGTCGGACGATCGGCGTAGCTATCCGAACTGATGCGCCGCAGGCCGAGGCCGTCGGTGTCGACGACGTAGATGGCAGGCGAGCCGGAGCGGTCCGACGTAAACGCAACCTGTGTGCCGGTAGGCGACCAGGTTGGCGTCACGTCGATGCCAGGATGATTCGTCAACCGGCGCATATTGCTGCCGTCACGATTCATCACGTAAATCTCGGAGTTGCCGTCCCGGTTCGACGTAAACGCGAGGCGCGTGCCGTCAGGCGAGAACGCCGGCAGAAAATTCTGCCCCACGCCCTTGGTCGGCGTGCTCATCGTGCCCTGATAAATCATCGAGATATAGATGTCAGGAAAGCCGCTGCGGTATGACGTGTAGGCAATGGCGCGGCCGTCGGGCGACCACACCGGTGTGATGTTCAACTGGCGATTGATCGTGATCCGCCGCTGGTTCGCGCCGTCGTAATCCGCGATGTAGACCTCTTTGACATCGCGATTCTCGACCGTGCCGGTGACGCGGTCGCGATTGCGGTCCGACGAGAATGTCAGCTTCGTACGCGCCACGCCGCGCAACTGCCGTTGTGATTCGTGCACTTCGTCGGCGATCGTGTGCGCGTAGAGACGCGGGTTTGCTGCCGAGCCGCTGTACTCGCGCGCGTAAAGCTGCTGGCGCGCGCGCACACTGTACAGGCGCATCTCAATCCGGAAGTCATTGCCGCTCTTCTGCACCGAACCGACGAGCAGGCCATCGGCACCGAGCTCCCGCCAATGATCGAACGGCGGGGCGCCGATGCTCGCAGGCCGCGGAATGGAGCGATACGTGTCGCGCGGAATCATGTAAAACTCGCGCTCGAAATCGAGGTCGTTCCAGAGCACCTCGGCGATGAGCCGCGCAGCGTCTTGTGTTTCTTTGTCGTTGGACAGCGCCAGAAAATCCGGCACCGCCAAGCGGGGCGGCGTCCCGCCTTCGTTCGATAGACGCAGTTCAATGCTCGACGGCTGCTGCGGGGAGGCCGGCGGCTGCTGAGCGGGAGGCTGCTGCGCCACAATCGACGCGACGGCCGCCGCCGCGAGCGCGAACACGAACGACAAGTTTCGTAATGTCATCTCTGGTATTCGAAGACGAGATGAACCGTCAGCGACGGTTCGGAAAACGCCGTGGGAAGCGGCGGGATTTGCCGGGTGTTGAGAAGAGCGCGTTGCGCCATGAAGTCGAGCGCCGCATATCCGCTTGAACGCTCAACGATGACGTCCGTCAGCTGGCCATCACGCTGAATCGTGTATTTGACAACCGTGAGGCCAGCCGCCTGCTGGTGCGAATCCCAGTTCCGCCTGATGAGCTCGAGCATGGTCGAGAGATATTCAGGGCAGCAAAAGTTCGCGATGTCGAGATAGCTGCCGGATCCAAAGCCGCCCGCGGAAAGTCCGAAGCCCTGACCGCGCGCCCCTGTTTCAGCCACCGCCGTTCCTGGTCTCACTTCCGCGCCGCGGGTTGGCGTGCGGCTCTTCGCATCCTTTGCCGCAGTCTCGACCTTCGCTTCCGGTTTTTTCGGCGCCAGCTTCTTCGGCTCGATCATCTCGGGCTCCCGTGCGGCAGGCGGACGGACCGGCTCGATCGTCTTTCTGGCTTCCACTGCCGTGGTTTGAATCGGCCGCGCATCTGCAGTCGTCATGCCCGTGCGCGGTCCTTCCGGGCCACCCAGACTAATCGTCATGACGTTCTCAGGTTCTTTCTGCAAGCGGCCGCCGAGCCATGACGCCGGCAACAGCGCAATGGCGGCGACGAGCGCAAGGTGGCCCGCCACGGATGCTGCCAGCATTCGGTCCATGCCGCCCAGCTCGCGCGCACGACCCGCCAGAACCTGAGAGACGGCGTCCATTACTGTCGTCCTCGCTGTTGTGCGACGATGCCCACGCGCTCGATGCCGCCTTCCTTCAAACGATCGAACACCTGCAGCAGCTCCTGCATCTGCACCTCGCCATCGCTGCGCAGATAGACGGAGCGCTGGCTCTTTCCAAGCATCGCTTGCCGCGTCCGCTCCGCGAGAAAATCAATCGACACCGCCTCGTCGTCCAGAAAGACCTTACGATCCTGACGGTACGAAAGCGGAACCGTGATGTAAATCAGCTCCTGCGTGAGCTTCTGCGTGTTGCGCGCCGTCGGCAGATTCACCTCGACTCCGCGCTGCAGCATCGGCGCGGCCACCATGAAGATGATGAGCAGCACCAGCATCACATCGACGAGGGGAATGACGTTGATCTCGGCGAGGGTGCTCGAGACGCGGCGCCCTCGCCGACCGCGTCCTTCTCCCGCCGAGGGCTGCGGCATCACTTTCGGCATGGCTTACGTGAAGTTCCTTTCCGCGATGTTGAGGAACTCGAGCGCGAAGTCGTCCATCTCCGCCGCGTACGTTTTCACTTTGGTGGTGAAGTGGTTGTAGAAGTACACGGCCGGAATCGCCGCGAACAGGCCGATGGCGGTTGTGATGAGCGCTTCGGCGATCCCCGGCGCCACGACGGCCAGGTCGGTCGATCCCTGGCGGCCGATGGCTTCGAAGGCGGTCATGATGCCCCACACCGTGCCGAGGAGGCCAATGAACGGAGTGATGCTCGCGGTCGTGGCGAGAAAGGGCACGCGTTTCTCCAATTTGATGACCTCGACCGACGAGGCTCGCAGCAAAGCGCGATCCACCGCCGAAAGGCTTTTCAAGGTTGGACGCGGAGCAGGGCTTCCAGGACTGCCGGCGACCGTCGGTTGGCGCAGCTGGAGGTTCAACTCGGCATAGCCCGCCTGAAAGATGCCGACCAAGGGGCTGTCGGCAAGCGACTTACAGACCGCCTGCACCTCGGAGAACTTGCTGCTGCGCCGGAACACATCCAGGAACGTAGCCGACTGCCTTTCGAGGCGGCTGAAGACCCAGGCCTTGTAAAGCACGATGGCCCAGGACGCCACGGAGAACAGCATCAGGAACAGCAGAACGCCCTGGACAACGGGGCTCGCGCCAAGAATCAGTTGGGTGAAATTGAAATCTGCCGCAGCTTCGGGAGAGGACGCAGCACCCCCCTGAAGTTGCAGCGCCAGGACAAACGCTCCAGGCGTCGGCAACAAATCCTCCGGGTCGAATCGATCGGGGAATGCGCTGCTGGGTGAGCGCGGATTCGTGAAACGGTAGCACATCGTGTGAAATTCTGTCAAACAGCTGACTGCGTGGGACTTCGCGGAGATTTGGAAGTGTTGGTTGAAGATTGCAGATTGATTCCCTCATTACTATCGGCCAACCAAATCCCTCAATCCAATCTTCAATCAACAATCGGCAATCTACAATCAACGCCGTGCTTCGTTATCTCGCCATCCGAAATCTGGCGGTCATCGAGTCGGTTTCGGTCGAGTTTGAACAAGCGTTTAACATCCTGACGGGGGAGACGGGAGCCGGAAAATCCATCCTCGTGGAAGCCGTCGGCTTGCTGCTCGGAGGCCGTGCCTCGAGCGACCTCGTGCGGACCGGCGAAGAGCTTGCGACCGTAGAAGCCATTTTCGAAGCGCCCGACGATACCGAACTTAGCGTCCGCCGCGAGATCACAGCCCAGGGCCGGAGCCGCGCGTTCATCTCGGGGGCGCTGGCGACGGCCGCGGCGCTCAAGGAACTTTCGAATCGGCTCGTCGAACTGCACGGGCAGCACGAACATCAACAGCTCCTGGATCCGGAACAGCACCTGCCGGTGCTCGATAGGTGGGCCGGACTCGAGGCCACGCAGGCCCGCGTGGCGGTGGCGTTTGCAAAAGTGCGATCGCTGCGCGAGCAGCTCGATAGGCTGCGTATGGACGGGCGCGAGCGGGCGGCGCGGCTCGAGCTGGTCGAATTCCAGCTCTCCGAGTTAAAGAAGGCGGCGCTCAAGCCTGATGAAGACGAGGAGCTTGCCGCCACCCGTCAGATTCTCCGAAGCGCCGACACGATTCAGCGGCTATGTGGCGAGAGCTACAGCGAGCTTTACGAATCGGAATCCTCCGCGTTGAGCGCGCTCGCCCGCGTGTGGAAACGGGTGGGGGAGCTGGCGTCCATCGATCCGAGGTTTGCGCAGTACCTCGATCAGCGGGACAGCATCAAGGCGCAGCTCGAGGATCTCGCTTTTACGCTCCGCGACTCTGCGGAGGCTATCGATGCCTCGAGCGCGCGGCTGCAGGAAGTGGAGGAGCGCCTGGCGCTGCTGGAGCGCCTGAAACGAAAGCACGGCCCGACGCTCGGCGACGCGATCGCCCGGCGCGATGCACTCGACGCTGAATACAACGCCCTTACCGGCAGCGGTGGCAGTGTGGCGGCGATTGAGTCGGCGCTCGCGGATGCCGGACAGGAGTTTCTGCGCGAAGCGCGGCGGCTGTCGGAGGGCCGACGCGACGCGGCGAAAAAATTCGCGGCCGCGCTCGAGCACGAACTGGCCGACCTCGCGATGGAACGCACGCGCTTCGAAGCGCGGCTGATGACAAGCGAGGACGAAACGCGATGGTTGGAGCGCGGCATCGACACCGGCGAGTTTTACCTGTCGCCCAACCCCGGCGAGGAGCTGCGGCCGCTCGCGCGCATCGTGTCGGGCGGCGAGCTGTCGCGTGTCATGCTGGCACTCAAGACACTCGCCACACGCGACCAGCCGGGCAAGACGTTGATCTTTGACGAAGTGGATGCCGGCATCGGCGGCCGTGTCGCCACCGTCGTGGGGCAGAAGCTGCGACGGCTCGGTGATCGATTCCAGGTGCTGTGCATTACCCACCTGCCACAAATCGCGGCCGCCGGCACGACCCACTTCCATATCGAGAAGACCGTCCGAGGGGCGCGCACGGTGACCTCGGTACGGCGTCTGGACGAGGAGGCACGCGTGGAGGAGTTAGCCCGGATGATTGGCGGGACGGATGCAGGTGTTCAGGCGCGGGCAAGTGCGAGAGAATTGTTGACAGCGGGCGAGCAGGTCCTTCGACTCGCTCGGGCTCGCGCGGAAGAGACGAAAGGCGAAAGGCGAAAGCGAAGGTAGCGGGTCAGGTAGAGGCGGGCAGAAGACGGGGTTTCGAGGTTCAATCCGCGAATATCCGACCAGCCCCACCGTCCGGCCACTTTCACCGCCCCAGCATGCAGTCGTTGCATAACTATACAGGCGCATGAAGTACTTCATCGAAACCTACGGATGCCAGATGAACGTCCACGATTCCGAAAGAATCGCCGGGCTGCTCGAGTCGTCTGGCTACGAGCGCGCCGAGGCGGACATCGACGCCGACCTCGTCGTCATCAACACCTGCAGCGTCCGCGAGAAAGCGGAAGACAAGCTCTATACGCGCCTGGGTGATCTGAAAGGGTTGAATCGGGCCACCGGGCACGCGCCCATGGTCGTGGTCGCCGGCTGCGTCGCGCAGCAGGAGGGAAATCGGCTCCTCGAAAAGTCAGACCTGATTGACGTCGTCGTCGGCACGCAGCGCGTCAAGATGCTGCCGATGCTGGTGGAACAGGCCCGTGCGCGGGACGTGGCGGCGCCGATCATCGACATCTCCACGCCGTACGAGGAGCCGTCGTTCGCGCTCGGTTTGACACGCCGCGCCGATCCGGTCAAGGCGTACGTCACCATTATCGAAGGCTGCAACGACTATTGCAGTTACTGTGTGGTCCCGTATACCCGGGGCCATGAGCGCATGCGGGCCAAGGCGGAGATCCTGGCCGAGGTGCGTGAGGCGGTGGCGAGCGGCCGGCAGGAGATTCATCTCCTCGGTCAGATCGTGAATCACTATTGCGCGCCTGACGACCCCGGATGCGACTTTGCGGGGCTGCTCGAAGCGGTCAACAACGTGCCGGGAGTGCGCCGCATCCGGTTCGCGAGCCCGCACCCGCGGCACGCGTCGGAGCGTCTGATTGCGGCGGTGCGCGACCTGCCGGCCCTGTGCAAGCACATGCACCTGCCGGTGCAATCCGGCTCCACGCGCGTGCTCCAGGCGATGCGGCGCCGCCACACGCGCGAGCAATATCTCGAGCTCGTCCAGCGGATCCGAGAGGCTATCCCGAACATGCCGATATCGACCGATATGATCATTGGCTTTCCCGGCGAAACGGAGGCGGACTTCGAGGAAACGCTGACGCTGACTGAAACCGTGCGGTTCTCGTACATGTTTTCGTTCAAGTACTCGGAGCGCCCGAATACGCTCGCCGCCAAGCGCCTCGCCGACGATGTGCCGGACGAAGTGAAGACGCGGCGGATTGTGGCGCTCCAGGCGCTGCAGCGACGAATTCAGATCGAGCGGCACGAGGCCGCGGTGGGGAATACGGTGGAAGTGCTCGTCGACGCCGTCAGCCGCCGGCGCGCATGGGAGCTCTCGGGGCGGACGAGCGGCAATTCAGTGGTGAACTTCGCCGGCGATCCAGCGCTCGTCGGGCAGTTCGTGAAGGTCACAGTGCGGCGCCCGGGCGCGCACAGCTTGTGGGGCGTGATGCGCGGCACGGACCCGGACGAGCTTGACGCCGGCGGGCGCGACGTTCACAGTCAGGTAGGCAGCCAATGCTGATCGAGATGACGATCAAAGGGTTGATGGTCGATCCCATCACCAACATGCCCATCATCATCCTGCGCGATCAGGACGGTCAGAAGGTGCTGCCGATCTGGGTCGGCATCTTCGAGGCCAATGCGATCGCGCTGCAGATCGAGAACATTCAGACGCCGCGTCCGATGACGCACGATCTGCTGCGCAACGTGATCCAGGATCTGCAGGCGGCGGTCGTCCGGATCGTCGTGTGCGATCTCAAGGAGAACACCTTCTACGCGCTGATCCACTTGCAGACCGCGGCCGGTCCCGTCGCGATCGACGCGCGGCCAAGCGATGCGATTGCGCTCGCGCTGCGCACGCGCGCGCCGATTCTCGTCGACGAGAAAGTGATCGACAACGCGAAGAGCGTGGACTTCACCAACGAGAAGCAGGACTCGGATCGGCTGCAGCAGTGGCTCGAGTCGCTCGACCCCGAGGAGATGGGGAAGTACAAGATGTGATCGTGTCAGTTCAAAGTTCAAAGTTCAATGTTCAAAGTGCAAGTGCAAAGTTGAAAGTGACGAAGCCGTGAGCGTTCTCAACTTTGAACTTTGAACTTTGAACTTTGAACTTTGAACTGACACGATCACATCTTGTACTTCCCCATCTCCTCGGGGTC
>JBKPDL010000199.1:0-21211 GCA_046727855.1 Acidobacteriota bacterium | reverse complement strand
CCGGCGTCGTGGATGTAGAACGCGCGGTCGTCGTACTCGGGATGCGGGAACGAGGTGGCGCGGACCCAGAGCGGGTTGCCGTTGAGGAAGTCGCGGCGGGCTTCGTAGCGGGCCTGCTGGGTTGGGAAATTGAGGTTGCCGTCGCCGTCGAACGTCAGCGGCCAGCCGTCCCAGTGGTCGTCGTCCTCATTCAGGCTGAACCAGACGTCGTTGCCGCCGGTGCCGTTGTCGTCTTCGGCGGTGAAGCGGTTTTCCTCGGTCGTCGTCGACACGCTGTCGAGGCCGATCGCGAACGTGCAATGGCCGGCCGTCACGACGACCGTACCGCTCAGGAGAGTCCCGGAGCAGCTGAACCAGCCGCCCGGCTGGTCCGCACCGTAGGGCGACGGCAGCGCGTCGGGGATGTAGAAGACGAGCTGGCCGACCATCGAGTGCTCTCCGGCGTCTGGCACGCCACCTTGCGTGACGGCAGGGGCCGGCGTCGTCGAGAGCAGGAGCGCGAGAAGCGCGGCAAGAGCTGCAATGCGCGTGCGCATGGGTCCTCCGAGTGCGGGGGCAGTGGGCCACGATCGGTCGTTGGATCTGGCGCGAACGCGGTCGGGCCGTCGGCTATGTTCCACCCGATCCTTCAAGAGACGATACGAAACATTTAGGGGCGTTAGCATAACACCCGTTCTCAGTCCCCGTCAGCCCGTCTCGCCCTCACGACAGCGACAAACAGGGCCAACGCGAGTTCAGGAGGGAGCGTGAACGACGGTCCGACCGGCAGGAACGCGAGCAACGCGCCGCCAATCGCCAGGAATACAGGATAGGAAGCTCCAACACGGCGTGCGGCTGCCGCCAGAATCGCGGCGACAAACAGCGCGAGAAGGTGCTCCAGCTCCGACATACTCCCGGACAGCGGTGATTAGTCACTTATAAAAGCGACGGCCAGTGCATGCCCAGTGCTCTTGGCCAGATGCTGCGCAAAGAAAGAGGCCAGCTTCTCGACGGCTGATCCGACGAACTCTCCGACGATGATGAGTGGCCGCTCAACGCGAACAGTTGCAGTTTTCAACGGCTCGCTTGAGGGAGCAGGGTCATTTCGGTGCCGCGACCACTCAGCGGCCAGAGCTGAATCACCGCGAGCCCAGATCCACCTTCGTGACGTCGGTATGCACGAAATCGTCCCCTTTGAAAAGGAGCGGCTCTCCCGTCGAGATCGCGAGTGCGTACGAGAAGCAGTCGCCGTAATTCAAGCCTGCGCGATGCCGTCCCTTTCCGAAGCGGCTGAACGCACGGCATGCCACTTTGCCATGTTCCGCGTCGACTGGTACGAGCTCGATGCCTGCCCGGCCGATGAAGTGATCCAGGTCGCGCAGTCCTTCGGCGCCGTGTCGCGCCTCGATGACGATGGAGATCTCGACGAACGATGCGACGGACATCAGGCGAGCATCAGCGGCTTCGATGGCTTCGATGAAGGCACGCCGTTCGGGTTCGCGATGCAGGATGGCAACGAGGGCCGACGTGTCGATGACCATCTAGCGCGGCAAACCGTGCTCGTCGTAACCGAGAATCTCGTCCGCGGATCTGGCGTCGAGGACGGGCAGGTTGGCGCAGTGCTCCGCGATGGCCTCGAGCTCATCCGCCAGTCGCATGCGAGAGCGCTCGCGCCGCACGCGCGCGAGGCGATCGCGGAGGGCCTTGGTCACCGCTTCGGTCTTGGTTTCGCCGGTCTGTCGGGCCAATTCGGCCGCGAGCCGTTCGGCTTCTGCATTGCGAATGTTGAGGGCCATATCAATACGTGTAGACGTTCTGTGACAGTGTAGCACGCCCGCGCGCCCAGAGACGTTGCCGATACAAGTAAGTTACTCATGCAGCGGCAATTACCTGCATCGCTTCAAGCCACTCGCAGACGAGCGGCTCGTCCCGCAGCCACCCAGCCGACGTGACCGGCACCACCAGCGGATCGTGCACCTCGCCATCGAGCATGGCGCTCATGCCGTGCGCGAAGTGCGTGCGTCCGTAGTGCATCAGCATCGCCCGCGGCGACAGCGCCGGTGAGACCGCGAAGCCCGAGAGCAGCTCCTGCCCTGGTATCACGGGCCGCTCGAGCGCCAGGAAAGTAGTGCGGTTTGAAGCGTCTCCCTGCGATGCTCCAAAGGTGAGATTCGAACTGTCAGGCGCCTCGCCAGTCAAGAACTTGCGGAGATGTTATCGGTGCAGATCGTATGCCGTCCAGCTAGCGAACCGAACTCCTCCGGACGACCTGGAACGTTCGAGTTTGGCGTGACCGATGCATCGCGATCTTCATGTTCAGCAGAGGGAGGACGCGATGACGCGACACTTCACAGCTTCGGTGCTCTCGCTCACCTTGATGGGCGGATCAGCAGTCCTGGCTCAGTCTCCCGGAGAATCTCCGCACGAGCTGGCGCAAACGCGGCAGGGCGCCCCTACGGATGAGACGAAATTGACCGGGTGCTTGCGCAGCACGAGCAGCGGACCGGCGTCGGGCACGCAGACCGTCGCCTACTCGCTCGATACGACGCCGCCGGCCTCGCAGGCGGCGGGGAAGCCATCGCCGGCCGGACCTCCTGCGGGGTCACGGGGCAGCGTGCGGCGGGTCGGGGAGAGCGCGAGAGCACAGTCGTATGCGCTACAAGCCGCCGAGTCGTTGGGCCTCTCTAAACACGTCAACCACCGGATCGAAGTGACGGGTCGACTCCGCCAGGAGACGCCCACGACCGCGGCGGGGCGCACCGCGAAGCCGAGCCCCGAATCGGCCGAAGCGAGCGACCCTTCTGCGGCGGCATCCAATCAGGTCATCGAGGTCACGGCCATCCGCATGATCTCGGCGTCGTGCTCCTAGCGGCACCAGGGCAGGGGCTTACCGTCCCTGCGGGTTCCGAAAATTCTGGACAGCTTTTTCCGGAAATTGTAATGGTCTGCGCCTGACTGACCCTCGCTCCCGTGTTGCTCGGTGCGACATCGTGACGCCATCAACGCGCCCCGCGTATGATCCTCCTGAGGGACCGTGCGAAATCCGCTCACCAGAGAACGGAACCGTGTCACCACGATCTTCTTCTACGTTGTCGTTCTGTTCCTTGGTTATCTATTTGTCCGCATACTCATGCCGTTCTTCGCGCCCCTGGGGTGGGCGGCCGTGCTGGCCATTTTCGTTTACCCGTGGCACGAACGGCTCGCCGCGAACTACGGCAATGCGCGAGCGGCTGCCCTGAGCACGTTGGTCGTGACACTGCTCATAGTGGGACCGGGACTCGTGATCCTCACGGCCTTCGTTCAGGAGAGCCGAGCAGCTCTGTCCGCTGTGGACCGCGACGCCTTTGCCGGGCCACTCGCATTGCTTGAACAGGCCTGGAACCGGATTCGCGGCTTGATCCCAGGGGGTCAGACGATCGACCTCAGGAATCTGATTGACGAGGCGATTTCTCGGACTGGAGGCTTCCTTGCTGCTAGCGTCGGCGGATTGCTCGCCGACATCGTCGTCCTGCTCTTTCAGCTATTTGTGACACTCTTTGCGCTGTTCTTCTTCTTGCGCGACGCGGACACGATTATGCAGGAGGTGCGACGTTCGGTGCCTTTCGAGGATTTGCGCCGCGAAGGCATGATCCGACAGATTCGCGATCTGGTGTACGCCAGCATCGCAGCCGGCCTCGTCATCGCCTCACTTCAAGGACTTGCCGGAGGCGTCGTCTTCGCGCTCCTCGGTCTCGGTGCCCCGGTGTTCTGGGGCGTCATGATGGGATTCCTCGCTCTCCTGCCGTTCGTTGGGACGTGGGTCGTGTGGGTGCCGGCCGCCATCTGGTTGATGGCGACGGGCCAGGTGGCGAAAGGGGTTGTTCTCGCCGTACTCGGGGTAACGATTGTGGGGAGCATCGACAACTTCTTGCGCCCTGCGATCCTGAGCGGACGGGCGCGGATGAACGGGCTGCTCATGTTCATCAGCCTACTTGGCGGCGTGAGCGTGTTCGGGCTGCTGGGGCTCGTGCTGGGCCCTGTGGTCACGGCGATCGTCAGTGGACTTTTTGAAGCTTACACAGGACCGGCCGACATCATCGGACCCGCTGCCGCAACCGAGGATACAAGGCGCGATGCGCAGTTACCGTTCAACGAACACCGCGAGCGCAATGCCGCTCCACGTTGAACCTTGAGGGCTGCCGGTGGCATCCGAGCCGAGTGGCAACAGCCGACGGCACCCGGATCGAGATGGAATCGCTCGATCACGTGGTTGCGCACGAGAGCGGCACGTGCGCGTGAGACGACGCATTGGTCCTGTATTGGTCGAATCGGCCGCTTCACGCGTTCGCGCGAGGCTTTCGACGTGGGCCCGCGAGCATCGGACACACCTGCTTGCCGGCTTGGCGATCGTCGGACCCGACTACCGCGACAACCGCGCGTGGTTGTTCGACGAGGATGGCGTTTGCGCAATCCTGCCGCCCGCACGGTAACCGTCAGGGGACGATAATCTCCACATCCGCAGTAGGCACGCTGCGCCCGACGTCGTTGATCGCACGCAGGCGCACGTAATAGCGACCTGACGGCACGCCGTCGACCGTAACGGTCGTTCCGCTCACCGATCGCGTCATGATGTTCGAGCGGCCAGCCGCCGATCCCACTTCGATGTCGAAATGCGTCGTATTGCCCGGATCTATCCACAACAGCGTCACTTGCCGGCCATTGACTGCGCCGACAAAGTTCTGCGGCGCGCGCGGCACCGTGGCCATCATCAAGTGAGTCGAGCAGCCCACAAACCTGCGGGGACTAGTCGTGAGCGTGGTCGACGCGCCGATGTCCGCGATCGCTTCGAGCGCGCCGGTCGCGGCGTTGCGCCGCTCGAGCTGCGCAACCACGCACCTGCTCGGCTCGCCGGCATAGCGTCCGCCAATTTCCTGCGCCGAGAAGATGACGATCGGCGAACGTGGACCAGTGAACGCGAACACCGGCTTCGCGCCGCCCGCAACGCCGCCAGTTGCACCGAGCAACTCGAATGTGGTGGCATCGAGCACGACCAGCGTGCCGACAAGCAGGCGGCCTCGTTCTTCGTCGAGCCGCAACGCCTGGAAGGGAAAGCCGCCAAAGGAAGGGTCCCGGAAGAGGTCGCCGAGATGGACCCGTTTGATCGGCGCGCTGGTCGCGACGTCGAACGCGGTCAGTTGCGCGGGCGTGCTCACGTAGGAATACGGAACGGTCAGAACGAAGAGCCGCGATCCTGCCGTATCGGTCACCATGGCACGAACCGGGTCCGTCGAGCCAATGTCGATGTCGATCGACTGCACGACGGCCCCTGTTGCTACATCCACGACGTTAACAATCGACGGATTCGCACTGTCTTGAAGGAACAGTCGATCCACCAGACCTGCGTAGGCGGCCGGCGGCTTGTAGTAGGGGTATGGGGCCGTGGGCAGTGAGGAGACCACTCCTGTTCCGAGGTCGACGATGTTCACCTCGTTGATCAACGGGGGAAAACCAAGCGGTGGCCCTGAGAGGAAGACGCGCGGCCGATGCGTATCGACAGCGAGCAGGTCACCCGTCACCGGAAACTCGCGGCCCACAAGCAGTCTGGTATCGAACACTTCAAGACCGTACCCGTCGGTTCCGACGAGAAACCGGCCGCCCGACACAGGGTGCCACGCGTGTTGCACCGTGAAGGTCCCAGACAGGGGCGTGCTGTTCAGAATGCGCCCGAACGTCTGCGCGGATGTGTCGATTTCGAAGATCTGAGGGACAAAGGCGACGCCGGGCACGACGACGAAGAGCCGTTCCTGACGACTGCTTTGCGCCCACGCAGTGCCACTGCAGAATGTCAGGCAGGCTAGCGCGAGGAAGGGACAAAGCGAGAGTCGAGACGACATAAATGGCCTCCGGCAACCGCTTTAGTCGGCGCACACCACTCCCGACACGTGGACCGTCACGTGGCGGTCGATGACGACGCTGACGATGTTGCACGCTCATGATGTGTCGAAACTCAAGGTGACGGTCGCGAGCTGGAGCGCCGACAGGATCGGCCCGACGATCATCGCTGCTCCGCATCCCGGACACGCCCACGTCGCACGCGTCGTGGTCTCGGTCGTGGTCGACTCCGTCGCAGACGGGAGCCGGTGTCGGCAGTGCGGAGGTGGCGAGTACGGTTCGCGCGAGGGTCAGCCGAGCGGTCCGGCACGTGTTCGCAAGGAATCCCGACTGGCGGATGCGCATGAAGCCGCGCGGCAGGATGTGTTGGACGAAGCGACGCAGAAACGCCTCAACGATCTGGATGTAGCTGCGAATGGTCGACGCGGCATAGTCGCGACGCATGAGCTCGTCGCGCAGGCGTTGGAGTCCAATACCGGCTAATAATGAGATGACTTCTACGTGTGGAGGCACTGCTTACTTGCGAAATGCGGGAGTCGCTGGGCACGTGCTCGCGAAATCGAGCTCGCCTCGAACTCCGGAAGGTTGATCTGGTCCGGTCCAGGGCCACGGTCCTGACGAGGCGTACCTGACCATTGCGAATTTGACGACACGACATACGGAATGCAGCCGCACGATCTCATGACGTGCCCCTTCCTCAAGGTCGGCTGCTCAGATGGGTACGAAACGCGCTGAGATTCGCTTCTACGCCGAGCTGAACGACTTCCTGCCGCGGCAGCACCGCTTCGTGACCGTCGTGCGCTTCTTCGATGGGGAAGTCTCGCTGAAGGACTTGATCGAAGCGGCGGGCGTTCCACATACCGAAGTGGATCTGGTGATCGTCAACAGCGAACCGGTAGATTTCACGTATCGTGTCCGGAATGGCGATCGGATCGCGGTCTACCCGATGTTCGAGGCGCTCGACATCGGACCAATCGCGAGCGTCCGACCCGAGCCGCTGCGCGAGTCACGGTTCGCTGCGGATGCGCATCTCGGTCGGCTCGCTCGTCATCTCCGCCTGCTCGGTTTCGACACCGCGTACGAATGCGATTGGGATGACGCACATCTTGCCGCGAACGCCGCTGCCGAGGGTCGGATCATCCTGACGCGCGATAGCGGATTGCTCAAACGCAACCTCGTGACCCACGGCTTGTTCGTGCGAGCGCAACAGCCACGAGCGCAACTTCTGGAGGTTGCGCGCCGGTTGCAACTCGTCTCACGATTCAGGCCGTTCACGAGATGTTTGGCGTGCAACGGCGCGCTAACCGCGGTGTCCAAGGACGAAGTCGTCGCGCAGGTCCCGGAACGCGCCTGGCACTCCCACGAGCAATTTGTGCGCTGCACCCGGTGTGCGCGCGTGTACTGGCCGGGAACGCATCACGAGCGGCTTTGCCGATTCGTGGAGGACATTCAAAGAACGCTTGGCGATGCACGGGAGTAAACGGGATTGGCAGGATCGGCATGATGCAACGTCTCAAGCGATGGTTGCTCGCGCGGGACGCCAATCTCCCCACTTAGAGCAGGCTGCCTCGGACAGGTTCTGGCTGGACGATACCGCTCACGCGCCATCATGTATGAAGGTGAAGTGTATCCATGCTGATACTGGCACTGCAGGTGCGTCGCCCGCGAAGTTCGAACCAGCTCAGGCCGCGTTCGCACGAACCGTTGCGGAAAATCGGTTCTTAACGGCCAGTCAGCAGCGGGACGCGTCAAGCGGCCGAACTGATGAGCCAAGGTCGAAATCTCCGCGACTCTACGTCGGGGCTTGACGGCGGACGCAACATAGAAGGCAGGTCAGCGGGTGTCCAGCTTCGACGCCGACTCGGCGGTAAACTAAGAACGCCGCGCCATGAAGGTCAACATCGACGTGCCGAACGACATTGCTGCTCTTGAGGCCAAACCGCGCGGGTAGTTGCCGTGCCGAGTACTCGCACTTTCGTGTTCATAGCGATCAGCGCCCTGGCCGGCTGCGCCGGGCGACCAGACGCTCCAATCGGAAAGGTCGAGGTCTCACTGGAGGACGGCCGGATCTCGGCCGCCATTCGCACCGCACTCTTGAATGATCCGGACCTCGGCGTTCGAAAGATAGCGGTCGAGTCGCGCGGCGGCATTGTCAGCCTGTCGGGCTGCGTGCGGACGCCGGAAGAAGCGCAACGCGCGCAGGCACTTGCCGAAACCATTGAAGGCGTCCGCGAGGTCCAGTCTGCCTTGCGAGTCGATCCGTCCTCCTGTGGCGCCCGTGATGCGCCTACTGGTGTTGGGAGGCCTTTAGCACGCGGCGATCCACCCAGATTGCCAGGCCAATGCCATCCCATTCACGGCCGCGCGGGCTTCCCTCGGCTTGATTGCCCAGCGGCATCACGCCGAGATGGTTCGGCGACAGCCCATACCTCGGCATCAGGTAGTCTCGAACCTGCCGCGCGCGGTCTGCCGCGCGCAGAAAGCGCACGTCGCGCGTAGCGCCTTCCGCGTACCCTTCGATGATGAGGGGCGTGTTGACCGGGTAGCGCAGGACTTCGGTCATGGCCATGTCGAGTCGCACTCGGCCGTCGGCCGAGAGCGTCTCGCTCGAAGCAAACCTGCCGTCGCTTTTCGTCGCCGCGTCTTGAGATTCCGACGACGGCTCGAACAGTACATCCGCGCGCAGCCAGATCCTGATCGGCTGCCGATGGCGCCCGGCTAATGCACCCTGACGGTAGTCCGCAGCGGTCAGGTCATTCAGGTCGTAGTAGCCGCGATCTTGAAAATAGCCTCGGAACAGGAAGTTTCGTTTGAGCGCTTCAGTGTTTTCGGCGAGGTTCGACATCGCGTCCCGGGTGCTGGCGGTCGTGCGTTGCAGATCCGCGACAATCGACTGTATCGGGCCATCGTCCGACGACAGGCCTCCCTGCAGGTTCGCAACAGCCGCTCGCGCAGCCCCAGCCGCCTCGCGTGTGAGCCGTACGGCCTCCTCGGCCTGCCGCGCGATCGATGCAGCGCGGTTGTACAACTCATCGTCGTTCACGAGCCTGCCCACAGTGCCGCGCCCGGCCCGGATCCCCTCGACAATCCGGCTCGTATCTTCGAACATGCGCCGGCCAACGCTGCTGATGGCCTCCACGTCAGCGCTGACTGTGCTGATCATGTCGTTCGTATTGCGTGCCGTGTCGGCCACCGTGCCCAGCAGTTTGCCCAGGTCCGCCTGCAGTTGCACGATGGTTGTGTTGACGTTCTCGATGGTCTCGCTGCCGCGCTCCAGCAGGTCGGCAAACTCGAAGGGCTCGCGGCTGGCGATCACGCCGCCGTTGGCGACAACCGCGGCCCGCTCGGACCCTGCTTGCACCTGGACGAAACGGTTGCCGACAATGCCGTCGGTCTGAATCGAGGCGACCGAGTCCGTGCGAACGAGCTGACGGAGGTCTTCCCGAATACGCATGCGGACCTTGAACTTCCCGGATGGCGATGGCGGAACCGCGATCGCGGTGACTTCACCCGCATGCATCCCCCTCACCCGCACGACTGCGCCGTTCTGCAGGGCCGATACCTCCGCGAACTCGGCCGAGACCTCGAACTGCTCGGCGAACATGAGCCGGCGTTCGCCGATCATGAAGAGTCCGAGCGTGAAGAGGAAAATCCCCGCGGCCACGAACACGCCGATACCGATCAGTCTCCCAGGAGGCATCATCCGACTCCTTCGGATCGCATGAAGGCCTGAACGAGCGGGTGCTCGCTGCGATCCAGCTCCGCGACGGTGCCGCGGGCGAGGATGCGCCCTTGATCCAGCAGCGCCAGCTCGTCCGCGATCACCCGGGCACTTGGAATGTTGTGCGTGACGACCACTAGCGTGGTGCCGGCGCTTCGCTTCAGCTCGAGAAGCAGCTCGTCGATCTCCAGCGTCGTAAGCGGATCGAGCCCCGCACTGGGCTCGTCGACCAGCAGGACGGGAGGGTCGAGCGCGATCGCCCGGGCCAAGCCCGCGCGCTTCCGCATGCCCCCGGACAACGCCGCAGGCATCCGATCATAGACGTCCGCCAGGCCCACCTTGCCAAGCTTCTCGCTCGCGATGCGCCGCACCTCGCGCTCAGAAAGATGTGCGCGATGCCGGCGAAGCGGAAACGCGACGTTCTCGCCGACAGTCAACGAGTCGAAGAGTGCGGCGTGCTGAAACAAGAATCCCATCCGCTGCCGCACGCGCGAGAGCCCGCGGCTGTCGAGTCGCGTGACGTCCTCGCCGTCGATCAGCACGCGACCAGCATCCGGCTGGAGCAATCCGATGATCTGCTTCAGGGTGACGCTCTTTCCGGAGCCGCTACGGCCCAGCAGGCAGAACGCGGTCGAGCGAGGAATCTCGAACGTCACGTCGTCCAGCACACGGTGCTCACCGAACGCCTTCGTCACCCGGTCGAAGCGGATCGCGATATTGGACATCTACGCGCTCTCCGGGAACAAGAGAAAGATCAGCCGGACCAGCAGCACGTTTGCGAGGATCAGCAGCACCGAGGAGAACACGACGCTGCGCGTTGAGGCGCGTCCGACGCCCTCGGTCCCCTGAGCCGTGGTCATGCCCAAATACGAGGACGTGATGGCGATAATGAACCCGAATACGGCGGTCTTGAGTGTTGCGGGCACCAAGTCCGTAAAATCGATGAGTGAGAACGCTCGGTTCATATAGAGCCGGAGCGACATCTGGACAATCGTTGCCTCCGCCAAGTACCCGCCCAGGATTCCCGCGACGTTCATCACCGTGGTCAGGATTGGCAGCGCGATGACACAGGCCACCATGCGAGTGACCACCAGATACTTGAACGAGTCGACGGCAGTCGCCTCTAATGCGTCAATCTGCTCGCTGACCTTCATCGCGCCCAGCTCCGCGCCAATCCCCGCGCCGATCCGGCCAGACAGCAGCAGGCCCGCGGTGAGCGGCCCTGTTTCTTTGACGAGCGCGAGCGCAAGTCCGGCCGGGATCAACGACTCTGCTCCGAAACGCTCGAGGGACGCCCGCGTGTGCATAGACAGCACGACGCCCACGGCCAGGCCTGCGACGGCGATCAGCGGCACCGAGCGGACGCCGAGCTCAAACAGCTGGCGAAGCGTTTCGCGAACCTCGAATGGCGGGCGGAAGGCCTCGCGAATGGCACGTCCTGCGAAGAGCGACACCTCGCCGCATCGAGCGGCTGCCATCGCGAGTGACAAGCCGAGGGCGCTGAGCATGGCCTACCGATAGCTTTCAAGCAGTGTGCCAGCGGAGTTCAAGCACTGTGCCGGCGGAGAGAACCTAGCGACCGCCGGGGCAACCTCAACCGCAAGCGCAACGCACAGCCAAGAGGCATTATTTGAACGCTGTCGAATACACTGCGCCGTGCATGGAATCCATCCTCCGACTTCCGTGCGCGTGACGATAGGAAGCATTAGCGGGGGGCGGGTTGACGGAAGACCCGTTATGCGGCTTGGGCCCTGGGAGCTAGTCGATCATTTTGCGTACGCCGTCGTTTCCTCCGAGACGTGGAAAAAGTAGCCGCGTCGGGCCTTTGAACTATGCAATATCCGCTTCGAGGAAAGACCGCTTTAGTCACTGGGGGCTCCCGCGGTATTGGACGCGCGATCGCGCAGCGATTGGCCGTTGGCGGTGCACTGGTTGCGATCCACTACGGTGGCAACGAAGCAGCTGCCACGGAGACACTGAACGCAATTCAACAAGCAGGCGGAGAGGCGTTTCTCATCCAGGCGGAACTCGGCGTGCACGGAGATATCGACACGCTGTTCAGCAAACTTGAGAAGGAATTACGCGGGCGCCCGCTGGACATTCTGATAAACAACGCCGCAGTCTCCAATCCCGAGGCCACAATCACGCAGACGACTCCTGAGGAGTTTGACCGGATCTTCGCGATTAATGTGCGCGCGCCGTTCTTCATCATTCAACGCGCGCTACCGCTTATGCCAGATGGAGGCCGGATTATTAACATTTCGTCGGGAGTCACGTGGTTCGCCACGTCGGCAATTGTTTACTCGATGACTAAAGGCGCGCTCAACGTCCTGGGCCGGTCATTGGCGAACTCGCTCGGTGTCCGCAACATTACCGTTAATACGATTTCTCCCGGAATTACTGACACGGACATGAATCCTTCCATCCGGGGCAAGGATACCAAAACGATCGAACAGGTCTCAGCGATGACGGCGCTCGGCCGTCCCGGACATCCGGCTGACATCGGCGATGTCGTCGCCATCTTCGCCTCGGACGACGCGCGATGGATCACTGGACAGACCCTCGAAGTCAATGGGGGTTTATTCCTTGGACCGAGAGAACCGTAGCTTTTTGCGCTCGCCGAGATGCACGTCGACGAAGACGACATCCAGCGGCAAGTCGGCGGGCGGGGATTCCAACATCTCATGCGCCGCGTCGAGATCCGCCGGGTCCAAGGCCGCGGGCGTTCGCCAACTGGGGTTCGAAGGGCGCGCGAACGGACTCCCACAACACTGATGAACGCTCGTGACTTCCGTCTTTGGATAACGAAGCAGGTCATCGAACCGAAGCGTGCGCGGCCGTTCGACGAGGCCGTCGATGCTCAGTGACCACTCGGTCGATTCGACGCGCACCACGCCGAGATGGCACAGCACAAACGCGTCCTCAGTGCGCGTCTGCCGGTCCCGCATCTGATGCGGAGCCAGCGGAAAGCGCTGAAACGGTCGGTGCGGGTCCAGCTTCGCCCGTTGCACGCGAGTGAAAATCCTAACGGCCATGCAGACCTCGTACTCGGGCCGACGACGCCATCCACCGGCGTCGCGCTCCCAGAATTGCACAAAGCGAACGCTCTCGACATTCATGGTGTCGCCGGCGGCACACCCCTCGTGTCTGTGCGACGGCGGATCGCCATACCGATCCACTGCTCGCGGCTGCTTCGGTGGTGTTCGTCGCCGTGCTCTCCGGTGCGCAATCGCGACAACCTCCTGCCGCACCTTACCCCCGTTTCGCTCACAACGGCGGTCGCTCGACAAGTGACCGCTCTAGGCTCACCGTGCATTCGCTTGGGAGTGCTCGGGGGCAGGGGCGGCGCCAAAGGACAGCGCCTCGCCTTGCCAGTTGCTGCGTTTCAGGAATTGTTCCCAGGTCAATGCCTGCGGATCGATGTTCCGACTCCACGTCAGGTCGCGCTCGGGGGCGTAATAGCCATATTCGACGGCGTATTCCACCATGCCCACAGTCTCGCGCACGAAGTGCTCGTTGGCGCCAAAGCCCGGAAAGTAGCGCAACAAGTCTTCGCGCGCGTACGCGGAGGCGTAGCGCGCCCGCCGCCCGGTGACGCGCACAAACGTGTCTACGATGTCTTGCGCGGAGAGAATCTCGCCAATCACCGGCAGGCTTCGGCCGGCGTATTGCGTCGGGTGATCGAACATCTCGCGTACCGCCGGCCCGGCGGCGGTAAGCGGATCAACGAACGGCATGGGGAGGTGCGGCGGCAGGTAGATGGCAAACGTCAGCCCGTCGGCCCCGCGTTGTGGCACATAGTATTCAAGGAAGTTGGTGTAGAAAAACGCCAGGTACACAAACGAGCTGCGGATGGGCAGGCTGCGAATGTAGGCCTCCACCCGCGCTTTGTCGGTGAAGTGCGGCGCCCACTTGGTGCCACCGGTGCGCGCTTCGACATGTTCGAGCCCGCTGAAAACCACGTGTTCGACGCCGGCCGCCAACGCCGCATCGGCCAACTCTCGGCCGACGGTAAACTCATCGTCCGCCGGCGGCACTTTGACGATGGGCGGCGTCATCAAAAACGCCCCGGCCGAGCCGCGCATCGCCGCGGTGAGTTCGGCCTGCACGCCGGGTCGCAGAGGCGCGACCACCACCTCGGCACCCCGCTGTGCCAAGAGTTGCGCGAGCTCGCTATCGCCACGCCGAGTCAGAGCCCGCACCCGGTAGCGTCCACTCTCGAGCAAGGCATGGGCGACACTGCGGCCTTGCTTGCTCGCAGCGCCGACAACGGTAATCAAAGGCTTGTCGGTATTTTCTTGGATCATGCCATTTCTCCTGGTCACAGTACGGGCTCCCACGGTGCTGGCACGAACGCGAACCCGTCAACGGCCCAGGTACAAACATGCGTTCTTACTGCGACACGTCGATGCGCACTTCGTTCGACGCCACGCTGCTGGTTACGGCGTTCAATGCACGCAGCCGGACATAATACGTGCCGGACGGCACCGAGCTCACAGAATAGCTCATCGATTGTGGCGGTACGTCAACCGACAAATCGGTCGCGCCGGGAGTGAAGCCCACCTCCATGCGAAATGCCCAGTGGGTTGGATCGAGCGGAGCTGTCCACTGGAGGTTCACTTGCCGCCCGGTCACAACACTGCTGACGTTCTGAACCGGCATCGGCTTGGGCGCCACAATGGCGCCAGCGGGCCCGCTGGTCACCGGAAGGTCGATCTGTTCTTCGACAACAAGACGGTCAGTATCAATCATTGTGAGACGAGTTCCCGGTCGCCTCGGGTTGGTTTCCGTCCGGCTCACGACAAAGGCCTGCGGACTGTCTGCGACGAAGGCAACTCGCGGGGAGATCGCTGTCGCCAATCTCGCTCGCTCTGCGAGGGTGGAATTGTCGATGATGATGATTGCGCCTTCGCTCGATGTGGACAGAGAGACGTAAAGGTGCCCTGTGCGCGGATCCAGAGCCATCCGATTGGCGAACTCGCCCGTGTTGCCGACGACCGACGATCGAAGCAACGCGCCGGTCGCGACGTCATACCGTCGCACTTGCATCGGACCGGGCGCGATGTCCACGGTAAAAAGTTCGGTTCCCGTCGCATTCAGTTCACCGATAAACGAGGTCTCGGCGAGCGTCGCGATCACCGTGCCCGTTTCGCTGTCAAACACCCTTGTAGTGCCCGGCGACGTCACGACGCAATGCGTCATCAAGCGCGAGCCGTCGCTGCTCAGTGCGGTAAGGCGCGGGTATTCACAACCTGCCGCAAAAGAGCGGGCTCCGCCGATTTCGAGGACCCGCACCTGGTTGCCATCCAAAACGTAGGCGCGTGTCCTTGTCGGATGCGCGTAGACGCTCGGCGTCAAGGTCGCGTTTGAAAGCCGCGCGAGGGCCCTTGGACGTCAGCTTCAAATCCTCACTGGTCAGGGACAGGGTCCTGGCTGCCAGACTGACTCGTGTCTTCGCGAGCATGACTGAATCGAGTTCGTTGCTGCAGAACGAGTCACTGCTGATATCCGTCGTGGCCCGCCTGATTACGGATCACTTCGTGCGCGGACATGCGTTGGGCGAAGCTGGGCGTGAACACGCGGCGGTTACCCGAGCCAAGGAGTGGCTTGACGCCAATTCCGAACGGAACGTGTCGATCCGCTCGCTGGCCAACGTTGCCGGGTTGAGCCCCTACTACCTCGTACGCGCATTCCATAGGCAGGTGGGAGTGCCGCCCCACCACTATCAGACGGTCGTGCGCGTCAACCGGGCGCGAAGGCTCCTGGCGTCGGGGGACGCGCCTTCGGACGTGGCCTACCGCACCGGGTTCTGCGATCAGAGCCATCTCACGCGCTGCTTCAAGAGGACGCTCGGTGTGACGCCGGGCAGATATGCCGCGTGTCATGTCGAGAGACGAGCGCGCCCCGTCGTGTCAGAGCTTTGAGGCAACCTCCCGGATGGCGTCGAGCAGAAAGTCCACATCGTGCCGGCGCAGCCGGTGATTGACGCTGCAGGCTCGGAGCGCCGTCTTTCCACGGATCGTCGTCCCCGACAGAAACACCCTCCCGTCTCGCTCGAGCGCCTCCAGCAGCCGGTTGTTCAACCTGTCCAGGTGTCCCTGATCTCCATGGCTGGACGCGTCTGACGTGCGGTATTGAAAACAGACGATCGACAGCGGAGCCGGGGCAAGCCGCACGAAGTCTGGTGACTCGTCGATCCGAGCCGCCAGGTACCGCATGACCGCGATGTTGCTCTCAATCGCTGCACGCAGTCTCCGTGCGCCGTACGCCTTGAACGTCATCCATACCTTCAGCGCGCGGAAACTCCTCGAGAGTTGTGGACCGTAGTCCTTAAAGTCGACTGCGCCTTCGGCAATGGCGCCGTTCTCTTCCCGCAAGTAATCCGCCACGATGCGAAACGTGTCTCTGAGGGCGCTCGGCTGCCGGACCAGAATGCACGAGGCCTCTACAGGTACGTACAGCCATTTGTGCGGATTCACGACGACCGAGTCCGCTTGATCCAATCCTTGGAAGAGTGCCCCGACAGCGCTGGTTCGCGCAGCCGGTCCTCCATAGGCCGCGTCCACGTGGAACCACAACCCCTGCTTCCGGCACAACTCAGCCAGCGCGCCGAGTGGATCCACGGCTCCAGTGTTGATGGTGCCTGCGTTCCCCACTACACAGACCGGGTGATACGCGTTCGCGCGGTCTGTCGTGACCTGCTGCTCCAGCGCCTCCAGATCGATGGTGAAATCGTCGAGAACCGCGATCTTGCGCAACTGAGCGCGGCCCATTCCAAGAAGTGCCATGCTTTTTTCGAGCGACGCGTGCCCCTCCTGCGACACATACACAGTGAGCGGAGGCTCTCCGTGCATCCCGAGAAAGTCGGCATCGAGCGGCGCCTTCTGCTTCCGAGCCACGGCCAGGCCCACGAGGTTGCCTGTTGATCCGCCGCTCAGCAGACACCCTCCTGCGTCAGGCGTATACCCGATGAAGTGCGCTATCCACTGGATCACCCGACGTTCGACCTCCGAAGCTGCCGGAGAGAAATGCCACCTGGCGCAGATCTGGTTAATCGCAGCGGCGAGCAGTTCTCCGAGTACGGCCGCTTGGTTTCCGCTCCCGTTGATGTAGGCGAAAAAACGGGGGCTCGAGTAGAGCGTGGAGTTCGCAAAGATCTTCTCTTCGATTTCCCGCAGGATGGTGTCCATCGGCTGAGGATCCTCGGGAAGCGGCTCGTCGAACAACGAGGCGATCTCGATCCGACTCTTCGCTGGGGTCAGCCTCGCCTGGTCCAACCGGTCATGCAGCCGCACGACGAGGTCCGACGCCTGCTGGAGGTCATCTCGAAACGTCGCCAGGTCGGAATCCAGACTGGTTGCTTCCTCGAGCGGTGCGTGGTGGCGAATAGTGTCCATAGGTGCACAGGATACCGACCCGACATAGGCTGGTCTTGGACAGGATTGCCATGAGTCTTGATAGCGGCCGCTCAAGACCGATGAGTTCTCGCGCCGGGCTCCCGCGTTCGGTGCGTCGAAACACTGTCTCGATACACGCAAATTCAACGGAACCTTCACGGACCGGTACGGCGAGCACCCGTAACATTCAACGTGAATCAGCGAAAAAGGAGACACGCATGCGAGTAATGGTGCTGGTGAAGGCGAACAGGGAATCGGAAGCCGGTCAGATGCCGAGCGAAAAGCTCCTGACCGAGATGGGCAAGTTCAACGAAGAGCTGGTGAACGGCGGAATCATGCTGGCAGGCGAGGGCCTCCACCCGAGCTCGAAAGGCAAGCGCGTGAAATTCTCGGACAACAACCGGGTTGTCACGGACGGACCGTTCATCGAGACAAAGGAGCTGGTGGCGGGCTACTGGCTCTGGCAGGTGAAGTCGATGGACGAGGCGGTGGCATGGCTCAAGCGCGCGCCGTTCGAACAAGGAGAAGAGGTCGAGATTCGACCGGTGCTCGAGGCGGAGGACTTCGGCAAGGAGTTCACGCCGGAATTGCGAGAACAAGAAGAGCGCCTCCGCGCCAGAATCGCGCAGAAGGCATAGCCGAGCGGCGACGGTTTCTGATGGCTGGATGTCTCATTCAGCCGCTGGACCTGAACGGAACCGACCCCGGTGTCGAGATGCTGTCTCTCGATGTGCGAGCCGATGACTCCGCGAGGGCGTGCGTCGACGCCGTGTTCAGTCGCAGCAGTCGCTTTGATGTGCTGATCAACAACGCCGGTTACGAGTTGGCCGGCGCCGTCGAAGAACTCTCAACAGAAGAAGCATGGCGCAGTTCGAGACCAATTTCTTCGGCGTCATCAGAATGGTCAACGCGGTTCTGCCGCACATGCGTCGAGAGCGGAGTTGGCAGATCATCAAAGTGGGCTCGCTCGCTGGCGATGTTCGTCGCAGCGGGCGCGGCAGGTGCACAGGGCCCGCGCGACTTGATGAAAATTTCTGTCTTTGGTTGCCCGCGGGGAATCACAGGTTAGGCGGGCATCGGACTCAGCGCCGTCCGCGCGTTCGACCAGTCGACAGTGGGCGACTACCTTGAACCGATCGCGACGCGGGCCAACGACGGAACGCTACCTCGGATGGAAGCAGCGCCGGCGATGCGTGGTGAATGACCTGTCAGGAATCGAACCGGATGCCGCTTGACGGGACTGCTGCCAGGGCGGATGCTGAGTCCGTGCGCTCATTGAGCCTTTCATCTAATGTCGATTCCAGCGGTGGAGGCGGCAGTCGATTCGTTCTGACGGCTCCACTGACCGAGGCGATCGATCACGCCGGTTACTTCATTCAGATGAGCATGGCATCGCTGCCAATCCGGATGGAGGGCATTCTGAATCGCAAGTATCCGGGCTGGAAACACCTCGAACGCAACACAGACGCGACTGCGCGGTACCTGCCCGCTGGCCTTCGCGTTCTCGAGGCTTCGCTCCTTCGACGGTACCCCGCGAGCGACATTGTCTGCTGCTACCCTGCCGACCTACCGCGTTTCATCGGGCCACACACACGCGTGGTTGGCGTATCCACCCACAACCCAATTGGCGTCACCTTCGCGGCCGGCGTCTACACGTCGATCTTTGGTTCGGCAACGCAGCCGATAAATGCCCACTACGCTCGTGAGATGTTCCAAACACTCAAATCGAGTCCGTACCGCGAGCGCTTCAAGGTGATCGTCGGAGGGTCTGGTGGGTGGCAGATCGTTCAGACCGACGCCTGGGAGGATCTGGGCGTCGATTGCGTGGTCGAAGGCCGCAGCGAGTCGACCGAGATCTTCGAGCTGTTCGATCGTGCGTTGCGCGGCGAAGATATCCCCCGCCATGTCCAGGTCAAGCACCCGAGAGGTCCCGACGAAATCATCTTTCCGGACAAGCGGACGACCTTCGGTGTTGTCGAGATGACAACCGGCTGCGGGCGCCGATGTCAGTTCTGTGTGCCAGATCTGAACCCGCAGATCGATTTACCCAAGGCGCGGATCATGTCAGCGGTTCGGGCAAATGTGCGAGAGGGCAACCGGCAGATTTCACTCGCGACCGAGGACATGTTCATCTGGGGGCAGGTGCGCACTGCGACGCCATTCTATTTCCCGAACCGGGAGGCGTTGATCGACCTGTACCGTGAGATCGTCACAACGCCTGGGGTCGACCAACACGTGCTCAGCCACTCGACGATCGCGCCGGCGGTCGTCGATCCGGTCCTCATCGCAAAGCTGTCCGACCTGTTGCTCGACAAGAGCCCGATTCACCTCCCCTCGCTCAGCACGCATCCCAGGAAGAAGGCGCTCGTCCCCTTGATCGGCCTCGAGACAGGGTCGGTGACACTGGCCAAGCAGATTATGCCGAGCAAGGCCGTGCCCTTTCCGATTCATGAGTGGCCCAGCGTGATCGTGCGCGGGCTCGAGATCTTGAACCGGAACAACTGGTTCCCCGCCATGACGCTGATTATCGGCAGTCCTGGCGAAGCCGAAGAGGACGTCAAGGCCACGCTCGACCTCATCCTCGAAGTAGAGCGACGAGGACTCTTCGCGTTTTTCATTCCGTCGATCTTTACACCGCTGCACGGCACGCGGCTGGCGGACAGACGCGGCGTCGACCAGACACGGGATCTCTCGCGCCTCCAATGGCAGCTGCTGATGAAGTGCTGGAAGATGAATCTGCGTCCCGGTCAAACGAGTTGGTGGGCGCCAACGGCCTGGCGTGTCGGAGCGTTAGGTCTCTGGGCGTGGAGGTTGCGGAAGCTGAATGGTCCCGAGTTTACCTGGCCGCTTTTCATGTTTGCAAGCGCGCTTCCGGAGTCGCTGATGGTCGGAATAGGGAAGTTGTATCGAGGCCGGCCGCTGTCCATCAAGACGCGACGCGAGCTGCTGGCCACTATCAAGCCGAATCAGCGGCAGTTCATTAGACCAGACACGGGAGACTTGCCCGACAACTGGGACGATGCTTGTCATACGGGCTCTCTGGCAAGCCCCGGTGCCCGGGCAACGGACAGCTCAACGCGCGTCCATTGACGCCAGGTGTGATCGGCGTTGGTTGAGGAAACGATAGTGCCGTGTTCGTGGGCCGATTCGCGGTTGACGGAATAGCGGTTATACGACCCGTGCCACTCCGGCGATCGGTGTCGAGACCGGGCGGGCTTCGGCGCTGACGGACCTGCGTTCTCAGGCCGAAGAAACTCACCCGCTAACGGAAACTGTCGTGGGCGCCACTGTGGCACGGTCGAAGGTGACTCGTGTTCAGGCCCTCGTGACCGGCCGCCACCGCCGCTCGAGGTACTCCGAGACTCTGGTCAACGGGAAGGTGAGTGCGAGGTAGAGCAGCGCGACGAGCGGCCAGATCGTGAGCGGCGCGGCATACCGGCTTGCAAGCTCCTGGCCGGTCCGCGCGAGCTCGGTGAGGCCGATCACCGAGACGAGCGACGAGTCTTTCAGCAGCGAGATGCCTTCGTTGGTCAGCGGTGGGACGACTCGCCGGAATGTCTGCGGGAGAATGATGCGGCGCATCGCCTGCCAGTGACTCATGCCGAGGGCGCGGGCGCCTTCCATCTGACCGGCGTCAATCGACAGGACGCCCGCACGGATGACTTCGGAGATGTACGCGGCCGCATTGAGCGTCAACGCGAGAATGCCGCTCGTATACGCCGGGAGATTCACACCCACGCTTGGCAGGACGAAGTAGACAAAGAGAATCTGCACGAGGAGGGGCGTGCCTCGCATCACTTCTACATAGACTGCAGCCGGCGTAGAGACGAGTCGGTTCGAGTGCACGCGCGCGAGCGCGAGGCACAGGCCCAACGGCAGGCCAAGCACAAGGCTCGACACAGCCATGACCGCCGTCATCCAGACACCGCGAACGAAGAAGGACCACGTGCGCGCGATGATCGAGGTGTCGAACCCGTGCGATGACGTCGTGATGCCTTGTTCAGTGCGCTCGCCGAGCCACTTGGCGTAGATCTTCGCGTATTCGCCGCTGTCCTGCAGGTTCCACAGCGCGGCATTGACGGCGCGTCGCAAGTCGTCGCTCGTTTGCGCGAGCACGACGCCAAAGTGCTCGTCGGTGTACTCGGGGCCCGCGGTCTTGAGTCCCGGAAAGCTCATACGCAGCATGTAACGCAGTACCGGTCCATCGCTCGCCACCGCGTCGATGCGTCCGTTCTGCAAGTCC
>JBKPDL010000198.1:0-22225 GCA_046727855.1 Acidobacteriota bacterium | reverse complement strand
CCCTCGAGGCGCTCGGGCGGCAGCTGCCGCCCGTCAATGCCATCGGGCGGCCGATCGATCGCTAATGGCACTCTCCCTTGTTAGCCGGGCGTTAGCCCAGCGCTGCGACCGCTGAGCCAGTCTCTCCAAATTAAGCGAATTTGCTAAGGATTTTGGAGCCGGCGGTCGGACTTGAACCGACGACCTGCTGATTACGAATCAGCTGCTCTACCAACTGAGCTACGCCGGCCGGCGAGATGCGTCAACGCCCGCGACGACCTCTTGCGGACGGAGGCAACGAATTTCAGATTGTACCACGACCGTTCAGACGCCGGCCCACACACGTGGCGATGACGACCGCGTGAAGATCCGATGACCCCGCGCCCCAACCACCTGCTGCCGGCGACTCCTGAAACGTGAAACCCGAAACCTGATACCTCACACGATCACTTGCGCGATGGCTTCCGCGTCTGCATGTCGATCTCGTTGAGCGGCACGTCCCAGTGCGCCTCGAGTATCTCGAAGCGCCGCGCCTCCTCGCGCTGGAACGTCGCGCGATCCTGATACAGCCGGGTGACGATTTCCTCTTCACCCGCCGGTCCCGTCATCGCGGCGGTATCGCGATACGTAATCGCGACCGCAAACGTCCAGTCCGCGCGGCCGTCGCCGTGATACGTCGGGACGAAGGTCCGGACGCTGGTGATGCGGCCGTTGTCTTTCATCTGCTCGCGCAACACCGGATAGTGGTTCTTCTGAAACAAGTCGAGGAACTCATCCTGAAACCCCCACTTGACCGTGTAGAAATACCAGACGGTCCGCTCGGCGCGCGTATCCGCCTGCCGTGCAGGCGCTTGTGCGCGCAGATCGACGTGCGCAGCCGTCGCCGCGAGAAATCCCATCGTCGCCGCCAGGATCAGCGCAAAGGTCTGTTTCACCATAGTGCCGGGATGATAGCAGGACCCTGCGGGTGGGGACGGGCGCTCGCGATCCCGTAGGACCGCTCGCTCACGCTCGCGGTGGGATCGCGGAGCTCAAGCTCCGCGCTACATGTTGAACAAGATACCGGCGCGCGAGCGCCGGTCCCTCCGTGCAGCGGCCCTACCGCGAAGCGGGTTCCACCGGCAAGCCGGTCCCCCTGTGATATGACAGGCGCGGAGGAAAACGCGTCCATGGCAACTGTTCGCTTCAATCAAAACCTCGGCATGACGGTGCTTGCGATCTGGTTGATTCTTTCCGGCCTGACCGGCTTCCTGACGGTCGCGATTCCACACATCGCGATGGCAGCACTTGCGATCATCGCGGGCGTGCTGATTCTCTTGGGCAGGTGAGATCGTCGCGGAGCTGAAGCTCCGCGCTACGTGTCGAACAACATACCGGCGCGAAGCGCTGGTCCAATCACCGAAGGCGATCCCACCGCGCAGCGGTCCTACCGGCGAAGCGCCGGTCCCACCGCGCAGCGGTCTCCTACCCACGAAGTGAGTCTCCACCGGCAGGCGGTCCCCGTCGTCGATCACGGAACCACAATCGTCTGCACGGCCGTCGGCGCGCTCGGTCCGCATGCGTTGGTCGCCGCTACGCTCACTCCGTACGTTCCCGGTGGAGGCACGCCGCTGATCGAACGCGCGCCCAGCGGCAGGCTCAGCGTGATCGGACCGCTCACGTTCAGGACATAACCGCTCGACGCAGGGCCTGTTGGCGGCGGATCCCACAGTGCGAACACGGTGCCGCCAGCTTTGTAGAACACAAAGTTGGCAGGCGGGAGCGGCGGTCCGGCGCACGCGGACGGAACCGAAACCACGATTGAATTCGTCGCCGCGCTCACGCCCGCTGCGTTGGCCGCGCGCAAAGCGATTGTGTAGCTTCCAGGCGGGACACCGTTGAACTGTAGTTGATCGGTCAAGGCAACAGGCAACGAGCCGGTCACCGGACCGGTCACGTCCACCAGCAGCGACGCCGGCGCGCCACCCTCGAAGGTGTTACGCCACGCGAGATTGAGCGACGTGCCGTTGACGAGGCCGAGCAGGTTCGCGGGTGGCGACGGCGGCGTCGGCACGCTGACATACAACCGAATCTCGTTGGACGCGGGGCTGCGATCCGCGCCCGAGAGCTGATGCACGCGCAGGTAGAAGGCGCCTGTCGGTGCGCTGAAAGTGAAGGCCGGGTAGGGGCTGCCGGTCGGCAGGCTTCCCAACACTCGACCCGGATCGAGGCCACCCTCGATCACGAAGCCCGTTGCTGCCGGACCGATCGTCGCAGGCGTCCACCGCAGCGTCACCAGGTTGCCGACAATCGAGTAGGCGAGGAGGTTCGCCGGCGGTTGGGGCGTCGTTGGGTGGACAACATTGATGGTGACGGCTGTGACAGTACCCAATCCGCCGGCGTTTGATGCGCGGTAAGTAAAACTGTCTGCGCCAACGTAACCGGCGTTGGGCTGGTAATGGAAGCTGCCGTCGCCATTCAGCGTCAGCACGCCGTTGGTGACGCTCGTCACGACGGCAGCCGTCATCGCGCCGCCGCCATTGCTGTTGTCGTTCCCGAGGACACCTGGTGCTGCGACAGCCAAAGCCGTGTTGAACGGCGTCGTGTAGGAATCGGCGCTCGAGGTCGGCGCGGCCGGCGGGAAGACGGTGATCGTCACCGTTGCAATGTTGCCATCTCCGTAGGTGTTCGAGGCACGATAGGTACACGTCACGGTTCCAGTGAATCCGGTTGCAGGCTCGTAGTGGAAGCTTCCGTTTGCATTCAGCGTCAGTCCTCCCGAAGATGGACCGCTGACGAGCGTGGCGGTCATCGCTCCGCCGCCGTTGCTGGAGTCGTTGGCAAGCACACCTGGTAGTGGGACGTCCAATGGCGTGTTGACGCTTGTCGTGAAGTGGTCGGCAAAACTGGTGGGCGGTGCGCCTTCGTCACTGATGATGACGCCGAGGCCAGTCCCGTCGCCGATCACGCCTGACACCGGATTCGAGAGCACGACGGAGAACGTCTCATGTGATTCGAGGTTCGTATCGCCGTTGATCGTGACGTTCACCATTCGCGTTGCGGTGCCAGGCGGGAAGTCGAGCTCGCCTGAAGTCCCGACGAAATCGTGTGTCGCGGTAGTAATGATGAGGGAGAACCCGCCGAGCGAACCCGCATCTCCGGACGCGTCGTCGACGACGTACAGGCTCCAGGTTCCGTTGGGATTCGTGCCGTTGAATGCCGAAAGCGCTGTCTCGTACGGAGCCGCCGGTGCCGGAGCGGGCAATGCTCCCTCGACTTCGTAATTTGTTGGCGCATATGTTCCCGACGTGAGCAGAGCCGAGTCTGGCAACGCGGGCGCGCCATCGCTGAACATTAGATTGATGTTCCCGATGTCGTTCAGCCCTCCGGCATCGGACATGAGGAGCACTTTCTGGCCGGTCGGCCCAACGAGCAGGATGTCGATGTCGTCCGGAAACGTATGTGAGAGTCCAGTAAACGAGGCTCTCACGCGTTGTATCGTTCCCGGCACACCTGAGACAGCGATGCTCGACGGATAGAGCGAAGCCGGCGCCGGACCGGTGCCACTGCCCGGAATGGTGATCGGCGTCGCCGAGGCAAAGGTCGCGCCGCTGGTCGCGGTTCCGTCGACAGTGGTGTAGGACACGCGGGGTGTCGCTGACGTCGGATTCGCGAGCGTCACCGTGAAGGTGGCGGTCGTCGTGCCGCCATTCCCCTCGGTGACACTCACGTCGTCGATCGAGAAGGTCGGAAGACTATCGCCTGGTGCATTGAAGCTTTCGGTGACGCGCGTCGTGTTGTTGCCCGCAGCACCGCCGGTGTTTTCGATGGTTGCGAAGACCCCCATTCCGCGAGCGGCGAATCCGGCCCAGATGTCGCCGATTTCCGCCGCGCTGGCGCCGCCCGCAGTCGCCGCGGCAAGGATCGAATCCCGTGCCTCCAGGAATGTCGGGCTCGCCGGATCGAGCTTCATTCCGTCGGTAACGAACTGCAGGGTGCGCTGATTGCCCAAGGCGAAACCATGTCGCGCGATGAGGCGCGCTCGGACTTCGAACAGGCCGCTCGCCCAGATCTCTCCGAGGTTGTGCACCGCGTCCACGATGGCCGAGCCGAACGGGCCGCGCGGATACGCGCCGTTGGAGATATTGAAATCCGTGAAGTCCGCATCGGCAAACGTCAGCGGATTGAACGGACGGCTCGACGGTCCGCCGAGCAGCGTGATTGGCGCATACGGAAAACGACGGATGCCGTAGAAGTAGTTGTCGATATAGCCGGGCACAGCGAGGTTGGTGATCCAACCGCCGACGGTGTAGACAGCGTTGCTGTTTTCGTCAGCCGTCGCGGCGAGCGAACGCGCGTAGAAATCGGACCACCCCTCGCCCATGCCTGCCGACATGTTGCTCGTCAGCCCTGCCGCGTTCGCGTGCAGCCGGTTCGACAGGCCGTGCGTCAATTCGTGAAGCATCACGTCACGATCGAGACCGCCGGAGCGATCGGGATTCGCGCCGGTCCACACATACATTTGCATTCGCGCTGGCCCGCCGTCTGGGCCGGTCGTGAAATTCGCGTTGTTCGTACCCGAATAGTCCTGCGTTTGTGCGCTGATGGGGTCCCCGCCGATGCCACCGCGACCAAAGTTATTCTGCTGAAAATTCCCGGCTGCTTCGGTGAATCCGAGCTGATACGTGAGGTCGTGAAAGCGATTGGCCCAATAAAACATGTTCGTGACCTCGCCAGCTCGGTAGGCCACGTTGGCAGGGTTGTCGACTTCTGGGTTGTAGCCAAAGTTGAACACACGCGGGCTACTGCCCGAGGGAATCGAGTCGATGCCGTCAGGAGGGTTCAGATCGAGTCCTGCGATCACGTTGTTGCCGGCCGTCGTGTCCCCGGCGTCTGAGATCCAGCCCAAGTTATTGAACGTGTACGGTGCCTCGTTGCCGATTAATACGTGCGTCGTGCGCGTGATGGAGGCGGCTTGAAGATGGTTGTCGGGTGTGGCGATCGACGGTGACGCCGGCGCCGGACTGTCGTCGTTGTAAATCGAATATGTGACCGCCTGCGTTTGATAGTCGGTCAGGTTTTTGCGAAACAACACTGTGCCGTCTTCTGCATCGAGCACTATCAGGAACGCGTCGGGGTCGCCCCAGATTTGCGTCGCCCATGCGACACGCGCCACACCAGGCGCGAGCGGAAAGCACACTTGCCATGCGGTCGCGTCAGCGCCCATGCCGCCGCCGCTCAACGTGAAGCGGCGTCCGCCGGCTTCGACTGTCTTTTCAGCGAGCGCGGTCACAGCCACATCCCACCCGACGTGCGCGGCGGCCCGTGATACCGCGTCGGCGGCACTTACAGCAGGCAATGGGGATAGCGAGGTCGCGTCGAGACCGGCAGCGAGTTGACCAGTCGTGCGCGCCAATTCGCCTTTGGCTGTGAAGCCGCCACGAACATGCCCGCGAAACACCGGGAGACCGTTGATGCGCTGCTCGAATTCGACCCAGGCCATGTTGCCGCTCGAGTTCTCGTAGTTCGCAACCAGAACGAGGTCATGCACCTGTTCGTCAGTGAGACCGAACGCCGCGGCATGGTTCGAGAGAAAAGAGCGCAGCGACCCCACGCGATCGCCCGACGGGCCCGTCAAGAAACCAGATCCGGGTTTCGCGCCCACAACTTCCAGCGTGCCGAGCTCGGGGCTCAGCGCCGTTTCGATAGCGCGATCTGTTCGCAAATCTGCAATTGCTGTTGCAACGGCCTGCGCTTTGACGGCGGTGTCAGTCAGCGCGGCGGTACGCGCGTGGACGCGTTGGAGGTAGGCGGCCGCGTCGCGGGCCTGCTTGTCATTTCGAATATCGAACGTCCGGGAAAGATCGCGCTGCGATTGTCCAAGTTGCGCGTTGGTATTGGTGGTTGAGATGGTGATTGCAAAAGTGAAGGCCAGCAGAGCCGACCAATAACCGAGCGGACGCCGTCGCTCAGCAAGTCTCGACGGAGTGGTATGACGCCTGGACATGGGAGGCCGCTGGTGCTGAGGGACGCAGTGCCGATTGTCAGGTTCTGCCCTCTCCCGCCGGCCGCGGCAATATAGCTCACCTGCACGCTAGAAGGTATCGGTCGAGCTGGCACTTTCCTCTGAAGGGCTGTTTGGAAGGTGGCGCCTTTGGAAGGACGACCCGGAGGCTCAGAGCTCTTTCAGGAGTTGCTTGATGGCAGTGAGCCGTTCTTGCAGCTGAACTCGGCCGCCGGCTGCTTCGACCTTCGCCGCGACCGTCGCAGGCAGGAACTGACGGTCGGTGCACTCCAGGATCGCGGCGATTTCCTGCAGTTCACGCTCGAGTCCCTGCGTGGACGGCATGAACTGGTCGACGACCGTTTTGAGGGCTTCTGCCGTCACGTGATCGTGACCGTCGATCAAGGACGACCGCCACGCGCGTCCCACCATGCCTTCGATGTCGGCGCCGGAAAGGTGGCCTCGCTGCGGGATCACCGGCACGTCTTCGGCGGCGAGTTTCGATCCGAGCTTCTTCGCCAGGATGACGAACATCTGGCGGATCTCCTGTTCCTCGGTCGGATAAAAGAGCGGAATGTGCACTTCGGCGCGGCCCTGTCGTTTGATGTCGATCGGCACGAGATCGGGCCGCGCGGTGAGGAGCATCCACACGATGCGCCCGCGATACCGCGTATCACCCATTTGCGAGGCGATCATCGCGAATACTCGGCTCGAGGTCCCGGAATCGCCCTCCGCCTCGCGGTTGCCAAGCGCAGCGTCCGCTTCGTCGACGATGACCACCACGGGTCCCATTGCGCGCAGGACTGTGAGGACGCGCTCGAGATTGCCCTCAGTTTCGCCCACGTACTTCGATCGGAAATTCTTGAGGACGACGCACGGCACGCCGAGTTCGCCGCTGACACACTGCGCGAGAAAGCTCTTGCCAGTACCGACCGGCCCGCAAAACAGATAGCCCATGGGCAACGCCTCGAGCGCGCCGCGCCTGAGAAGCGCCGCGTCTTCGCGCAGCCGCTGCTTCGCGGCCTCGTGACCCACGACGGTGTCGAGTGTCCAGCGCGGCTCGACGAATTCGAGGAGGCCCTGTCCCTGCCGCTCGAGCAGCCGCTTCTTGAGCCCCTTGAACGTGGCCGCATCGAGTCGCTTGCCTCGTTCCCGTGCCGACTGCAAAAGAACATTGAGATCGGTGATCGAGATTCCCGCCGTCAACCGCGCAAGCGACGGCGCGTCGAAATCAGAGAATTCCCGGAGTGCCGTGCTCTGGGTCGCCGTCACAAACCGCTCGCGTTCGGGTTCATCGGGAAGCGGCACTTCGATGGCGGCGATATGCGGGTTGCCTATCAGCCGCTCGCTCAAATCGGCGAGTTTTTCGTCGATCAGCACAAACGCCATGTTGGCGCTCTTTACATGCGGGCTCATGGCCCAATTGAGCATCGTCACGAGCTGGGAGGATGCTTGCAGGCTCAATCGGCCGGGCTCGCCGGCGGGGAACACGTAGGACGCTTGATCGAGGATCAACGCGAAACTCACGCGATCATCTTCCTTCGCCAGAATGTTGTGGCGGATGAATCGATCGATGAGCGCAAAGGTCACCGCCGGCTCCTTCGTCAGCGTCGTGAGATCGCCAAGCTTTAAACCGGCAAGCGACACCATTTCTCTGAGCCGCTGCTCGTCTCGTCCTGCCAGCACGCGAAGGCCGCGGCCCAGGTCGTAGTGGAGCACGAGCGACCAACGGCCAAACAGTTGCTCGGCGAGAAACTCCGGAAGCACGCCGTAGCGCGCCGGGGCGGTTTCACCGATGCGGAACAGGTCGTTGGTGTTGCCATGCAGCACGAACGCCGACGTCGTCCCCGAAAAATACAGGTCGGCGAGCTGCGCCGCCCATGCCGGAAACGACGTTGGAATGGCTGTCGAAATCGTCGTGTCAGGCTTCACGTCGCAACACTTCCTTGAGGTCGGATTCGAGGATTTGCGGTGGCTCTTCGAGCTGCTCAGCCAGACCGGTCAAGTGCTGCAGCTCGCTGAGCGATTTTTCGGTTTGCCGCATGCTCTCGGCCGCTGAGTCTACCTGGCTGCTTAGGAAATCTGGATCCTGCCGGTTGACGGCCATCTCGGCGAGCGCCTGAATTTTGCCTTCGAGGCGATCGAGCTCCAGCGATACGAACTCCGCGTTCTTTTTGGCGCGGCCGTAGTTGTCGAGACGAAGCTCGGTCATCGCGATGCTGTCCTGGAGCGAGCGAACGGTGCGCTCTTCGTTCGCGGTCTGCGCGGCGGCGAGCGACGCGCGTAATTCGTCGAGTCGCGTCGCAATCTCCTTTTCGTTCATCGTCTTGAGGAAGCGTTCGAGGGCGGTCTTCGAAACCAGCAGCCGGAGGAACAGCCACAGCATGCGATCGAGGCCGGGTGTGCGGATCTCGTCGGTTGAAACGGCATCACCGCTGGCCGCGCCGCGAACGCCGGCCGCGATGGTTCGCATCTCGCGGCAACGCGCATGCAGCCGTTCGAAGCGGCCGCGCGCTTCGGGCGGAAGGCTCGCGAGGACGGCGGTGAGGGGCAGAGGTGGCGGCTGAACGTTGGCGCCTGGCGCTCCCTTGCCGGCCGCGTGCACCTTGGCGTCTATCGCGGCGCGAAACCGGGGAATCGCGACCAGGCTCGTGAGGTATGTCAGCTCGCCGGCAGCCACGATCGGCATGAACACTTCCGGAAACGGCGCCATGGCCGCCGCCGCGGTTGCGCCCAGAAAAAAGAGCAAATTCCACCGGAACAGGAAAGCTTCGCGGAGATACTGGCCAAGTCCGGCGCCTTCCGCCTGGGTCGGCACGCGATTGTCGCGCGTCGGAGTGGGCATCGTCGATAGCTGGCCTTCGCCGAATTCTTTGTCCCGCGCAAGCTGCGAGCCGGGCTCAGTCATCTCCCGCCCGCGTGGACGATTCGAGCTTATCGATCGTATCGCGGATATCAAACACCATATCAACGAAGGAGCGCTCGCGCTGCATCTCCTTCGGCGGCCGGTCGGGAGGCGGAATCTTCATCTCGCGGAGGATCGTGCCCGGAGAGGAGGAGAAAATGTATACGCGATCGCCGAGGTAGACCGCTTCTTCGATCGAGTGGGTGACAAAGAACACCGTGGCCTGCGCCTCTCGCCAAAGGTCGACCAGGAGCATCTGCATGTTGAGCCTGGTGGTCGGATCGAGAGCCCCGAACGGCTCATCCATCAGGATGATGCGCGGCGACAGGATGAGCGTGCGGGCAATGGCGACGCGCTGGCGCATGCCTCCGGACAGCTCACTTGGGTACTTTCTGGCGTCACGGTCGACGTTGAGCCCTACTTTTTTGATCCACTCGCGCGCGCGTCCGCGGCGGTCGCCGGCGCGCATGCCGCGGCATTCGAGTCCGAACGCCACGTTGTCCTCGACGGTGCGGTTGTCGAACGACGTGTAGTCCTGAAACACCATGCTGCGGTCCGGACCGGGGTTGGCCACCGGCTGACCAAGGACGAGCACCTCGCCGGAGGTGGCGGGATGGTGCGGACGCAGCCCGGCGATGAGCCGTAGCACGGTTGATTTGCCGCATCCGGACGGTCCGAGAATGCAGATGAACTCACCATGATCGGGCCGATCTTCCACGGTGAAGGTGATGTCGCGAATCACCGTGAGCGGACCGAAGCGTTTGCTGACGTTGCGAAACTCGACGACGTGAGGTCGAGCAGAGGACGACGGCGCTTCGCTCACGGTGGTCATTCCTCGATGACACGATGCGGAAACAGGCCGCGCTGAAAGAAGAGCAGCACGCGATCGATCCCATAGGCGAGCAGGCCGATGATGATCAGGATCAGGATGATGTGCTCGGACAAGCCTCGGCGCTGGCTGGTCATGAGAAGAAAGCCGAGGCCATGCTGCGCGTTGATCAGCTCGGCGAGCATGATGTAGCCAAACGCAAGTCCAAACAGGTGGCGAAGGCTGCTGTAGATGTCGGGCAGCGCCAGGCCGAGCAGCACCTTCCAGACGATCTGGATTGACGACGCCCCCAGCGTTTGCGCCGTTTCGACGTAACGCTCGGGCACCGCGGTGATTGCCGATGCGACGTCGGAATAGACGAACGGCACGCACGCGATGAAGATGAAGATGATCTTCTGCGTCTCGTCGATGCCGAACCACAGAATGGTGAGTGGGATGAGGGCGGCAACCGGCAGGTTCCGTCCGAAAAGCGCGAGCGGCGCGCCCGCTGATTCGATCACACGCCACGACCCGGCGAGCACGCCGAGCGGCACGCCGATCAGGGCGGCAAGTCCGAACCCGATGAGCACGCGGCGCAAGGTCGCGGCAATGCTCGCGAGCAGCGCGCGGTCGGTCCAGAGACTTGGCGCGCTGCGCAGCACTTCTTCGGGGCTGGGAAGAATGACGGGTGAGATGATCCGTTCTTCCGGCGGTCCGATGGTGACAAACCACCACGCAATTACGACAACGACGACGCCTGCCAGTCCCAGCAGGCGTCGGGTCATCCGCGGCGGCGGAAGCCGCAGCGCGAGGAGCGATCGGAGCGAAGGCCGCCGCATTACTGAGGCGACGCCGATTCGGCTGGATACACCTTGATCTCGACGCGCCGGTTCTTCGCGTGGTTGTCCGGATCGGATGGATCGGCCGGACGATCCCAGCCGACGCCGGACGTGGCGAACTGGTTCGGCTGCAGCGCGGCGAACTTGCGGACGATCGCTTCTTTCACTGAATTGGCACGATTGAGCGACAATTCGTGCACCAGCGTGCCTGGAATCTGTCCCTTCATCGAACCGTCGGTGTGGCCCTCGATCACGATCCGCGCCGCGCCGTACTGGCCCGCGAGCTTGCCCACTTCTTCGACCACGAACGCCACGTTGGGGTCGTACAGTTCCTCCACATCCTTGCCGTTCACCTGCCGCTTGACCTTCTTATTGATGTCCCACGAATTGGGATAGAAGTGGATGACGACCGTCTTGGTGAGGATCTCGTTTTTCTCACCCTGGATGCTGCCGGCCGTCGCCGGCGCGAACTGGATGTTGTACTCGTTCTTCTGGTTCGCGTACTTCGGTTCCGATGCGAGCCTCTGGATGACGGAAAAGTCCATCACCTGATCGAACGGCGTTTGCTGGCTCACGGCGTTGATCTTCTTGTAGAGGAAGTACGACGTGCTCCACGTACGCTCGAAGTTGGTCGGATTGTTCTGGTTGAGGAAGAAGTCGCGGTTCTCGGCGTAGTTGGTCGAGTGCGCATCGCCGAGCATGCTCAAGGCATCGCCTTCGGGAATCGAGTAGCCTGCCGCCATCAGCTTGGCAACTTTCTGCTTCGCGTCCTGCGCCTTGAGTGCTTCCATCGCATCGAAGATTCCGCGAACGAGCCCTTCCATGATGTCGGGGTTGTCTTTGGCGAAGTCGGCGCGGGCGAACCACACGTCGGCGATCAGTTTGTTGGCGGTCGCCGTCGTCACGATCAATCTGTTGCCTTTGACCTTTTCTAGGTTGTAGATGTCGGGCGCCCAGCTCACCACACCGGCAATGCTGCGATCGGCGTTGAACGCGGCGGCCGCCTGGAACGCGTCCTGCGTGAATTTGAAATTGACCTCCGCGGGCTGCACGCCGGAGTTGATCAGCGCGTTCAGCGCGAAGAAGTGCGACGGCGAGTTCTGCGCGAGGACGAGCGTCTTGCCGCGCAGATCACCGATCGTCTTGATCAAGTCGCGCACGACGATGCCGTCGCCGCCGTTCGACCAGTCCACCTGCTGAAAGACACGCGGCATGACGCGCGTATCCTTGCGCAGGCCTTCGAGGAAGAGCGGCAGCATGTCGAGCGTGGCCCAGCCGACGTGAATGTTGCCGGCAGCGTAGGCGTCGCGCATGGCAACCGGATCGTCGATGAGGACCAGTTCGACGCGGAAGTCCTTTCCGCCCGGCGCGCTCCACGCCTTACCGGGACGGAAGCCGTCGTTGGCATAGATCAGCGGTCCCCAGCCCGCCCACACGTTGATGGCGAGCCGCACGGTCCGGTTCGACATCGGCGTGTAATTCGAGATGCCTTTCACCTCGGGCAGACGCGCGGCGGGAACGTAGTTGTATTCCTTGACCGTCGTAATGCCCTGGTTGTCGGGCGCCTCCGCGCTGCCTTTCATCTGCTTCATTTCTTCGTCGGAAATGCGCCCGCTTTGGTCCGACGTCCGCAGATCGGCATAGCGGTACACCGCGAAGCCGATTAGGCCAAGGATGACGAGCAGTACAGCGAAGAAGAATGCCGGTTTCGGCTGGGCCATGGTGTCGGTAACTCCTCATAGTTACAAATTCAAAGTTCAAAGTTCAAAGTTCAAAGTGAGTGGCAAGTTGCTACGTTGCCAAGTCCACTATTGAACTTTCCACTTTCCAACTGACTTTGAACTTTGAACTTTGAACTTGTAACTTTCTTCAGTTCGTTTGCTTCTCCGCCGGTCCGAGATCTTTCGCGGCCTGCGTGATCGGCGTGGTCTCGGGCGACTTCAGGCCGAGTTCGACTTCGAAGTTGGTGAGCGCCTGTTCGGCGAGCTCCGCCTGCATCCGTTCCTCGGCGCGGATTTCGGCGATGCCTTTTTCCGAGAGATCGGCGGCGACGCGCACCTTGCCGCGGTTCTGATCGATTTTCTGCTGGATCACGCTCTCGATTTGTCCGAAGTCGGTGGTGAGGTTCATGTCGAAGCTCTCCGACAGCTTCGCGATTTCGGCTTCGGCGGCGCTCATCTTGAGCTCCGCGTCGTACTTCTGGATCTTGTCGCGCAGCTCGATCAGCTTTTCGTTGGCGTGTTTGATCTTGGTCAGGTTGTTGCCGTACGCAGTCTCGTGCATCTGCAACTGCTGATCGTTGGCGGCGAGCTCGCTCTTGGCTTTCTGCAGTTCGAGCGCGAACTTGGCGGCGGTGGCGCGGTCGCCGGCCTTGAGATACGCCTTGGTCTCGGCTTCGAGCGTTTGCACGTGCGAGCGATTGGCCGCCACCTGGCGCGAGACTTTCTCGACCAGCCCGCGGTATTGCTCGAGGCCGATGCGCCCCTCCTTGAGCTGCTCGACGGCGCGGTCGTACTCGTAGCGCATCTGCGCAATGGGATCCGCCTCGAAGAAGATGTTGGCGATCTTGTTCATCTGTGCGGCGAACGCCGACCAAAGCTTCTGGAAAATCACTTCCCTGCTCCTCTCGGAAAAGGGGTCAGACCCCTTTTTCGTGCAGCCGGCCCCATTAATTCACGGACGTGCCTCCGGCCTCCCCGGTTCCCGAGTCATGCTACGCTGTCGGCTCGAAAAATAAAAGGAGCGCCCCTGCGCCGCTATATACCGCTGTTTCTTACGTTTAGCGTGGGACTGCTCGCCATTTCCCCCGCCAGCTCCGCCCAGGAGCGCACCGCGACGATTATCGGCACGGTCACCGACGAAGGCGCGGCGTGCTCCCGGGGGTAGCGTGACGCTGCGGCACCTCGGTACCCAGCACGTCGTACATCTACGAGCTGCCGTTCTTCAAAGAAGGCCGGCGAGGTGGTGCTCGCCACGCCGATATTTGCCGCACCGCCGGAATCACAGGCGCTCGTGCGACAGATGGTGATGGAGAACGATCGGCTCTGGACCGTGCCGCGCGCGCTGATGCGCATGGCGGCGAAGCCCGCCGTCGATCGCCTTGGAGAAGTCAGGGTTCCGACGCTCGTCTTGATCGGTGAGAAGGACGCGGCACAGCGCGAACAGGCCGACATGCTGGGGGCGCGGGTTCCTGGTGCTCGCCTGGTTGTCGTTCCTGGCGGCGGCCACCTCCTGAATCTCACGTCGCCGGCCGAATTTCGCGCCGCGGTTTCCGCGTTTCTTCGCTGAATAAGTGCAGGTACTAATGGCTACCGTGCCAAGGCGCCGTCAGAACAAAAGGGCGGCTCAAAACGCGGGCCGCCCATCATGTTCGCATTCAAGTGTCCCTGTAGCGCGGACCTTCAGGTACGCCCTGTAGCGCGGACCTTTAGGTCCGCGAACTCAATTCCCGAACCGGATCGTGACGCCGACCGTCGCTCTCCAGAACTGGAAGTCGGTAAGACGGAGGTCAAGTTCGTCATCGGGCTCGTCGTCCGTGAGCGATCGAAAGTAGCGGATATCGCCGCGCAGACCGACAGTGTCATTGAAGAATCCCGTGATGCCTCCTCCCAGGTTGATGCCGAGATCGTTGGCGTCGAGGTCGTCGAACAAGTCGCCGACCGAGAGGCTGCTGCGCATCAGGCCGAGACCGGCGACGCCGTACGGCCGGACACCGCCGCCGGTGGTGCCGCCGATCGGGATGCCGACAATCAAATTTCCCATTACCGTCGTGAGATTGCTATCGCCGAAGTCGAAATCTTCGTCTCCAGTGGTGAACTCAAAGAAATTTGGCGACCACCCGAGATCGAATTCGACGCCGATAATCCCCGCTCCCATCCAGGCGAGCGAGCCACCGAGGACGACCTTCTTTTCGAAGTTGTCTTCGAAGTCGCCGACATCGCCAAAATCAGCGCTGTGACCGAAGTTGATGCCCAGGTAGGGCGTGAACAGCCAGTCGGCTGATGCGGGTGCTGCGCCCCACCCGAGTATCGTCGTCACCAGCAACGCACGCATTCCTGTTAGAAGCCGTGATCTCATCGGATGTACTCCTCCTGACTGTGGGGGAACGTTTGAAAGTACTCTGAACGCCGCGGCGACTGCAAAAGACACACCGCTGATTTTGCTGACGGGCTGGAGTGCGTTAGGATCGGATGTTCGCAGGACGGCCGCAAGCCGCACTGTGGACCTCGACAAGCATCATGTCTCCGGCCGCGCAAAAATCCGGCGCCATCGTGGTGCGCGGCGCCCGCACCCACAATCTCAAGAATGTAGACGTCAGTCTGCCCGTCGGGCAGCTCATCGTCATCACCGGCGTCAGCGGATCCGGAAAATCGTCGCTTGCATTCGACACGGTGTATGCCGAGGGACAGCGCCGTTACGTCGAGTCGCTGTCCGCGTACGCTCGACAGTTCCTCGAGCGAATGGAGAAGCCCGACGTCGATCGCATCGAGGGCATCTGTCCATCGATCGCGATCCGGCAGAAAAACAGCGTGCGCAACCCGCGCTCGACCGTTGGAACGGTCACTGAGATCCACGACTACATGCGCCTGCTGTTCGCCCGGGTGGGACGAACGTTCTGTCGACAATGTGGTCAGGAAGTCATCCGGGAGACAGCGGAAGTGGTCGCGACACGGCTGCTCCAGTTGCCTGCCGGCACTCGTCTGCTCCTCGGATTCGATCTTCCGGTTGTTGCGCTCGATTCCGACACTTCCGAGACAGCAGCAGCCGACGACACAGAAGACGTCGACTTTGAACTGGTTGCCGAGGGCGCGGACGAGGTCATCGAGCAAAAGCCTCGCAACGTGTCGGCCGGCAGTCAGTCAGCGGCGGCGTTGGCCGCCATGGTCGAGTCGCTCCGTCGGAAGGGTTTTGCGCGATTGCTCGTAGACGGCGAGGCGATTGGCCTCGACGATGTCGATCTGGCGACGCTCGCTGATAAATCGTGCCTTCGCGTCGTCGTCGACCGCGTTCGCATCGAAGGCGATCTGCGCGCGCGTCTGACCGACTCGATCGAGATTGCCTATCAGGAAGGCGGCGGCGCGGCGTGGGCAATTCAGTTGCCGCACAGCGACGGTCGTGGCGAGGCCTTGGCGCCGCAGGCGCCGATCACGCACCAGTTTTCCGAACGGTTCGAATGTCGCCGCTGCAATCTCACCTATGAGGATCCACAGCCGCGTCTGTTCTCGTTCAACAACCCGTTCGGCGCATGTCCGACCTGTCACGGCTTCGGCAACATCATCGAGCTCGACATGGATCTGGTCGTACCGGATGCTTCGAAGTCGATCGCGCAGGGTGCGATCGAACCGTGGAGCAAGCCGCACTACCGCTCGCACCTCGCTGAGCTCAAACGTGCGGCGAAGGCGCGCGGCATGCGACTCGACACGCCGTGGCGCGACATGTCGGAGGACGACAAGCGATTTGTCGTTGAAGGCGACGGCGAAGACTACGAAGGGGTGCGCGGATTCTTCCGCTGGCTCGAACGCAAGAAGTACAAGGTGCACGTCCGCGTGTTCCTGAGCCGCTATCGCGGCTATCTCACGTGTCCCGACTGCGGCGGCACGCGCCTGCGCCGCGAAGCGCGCGACGTGAGAGTTGGCGGACTGACCATCGATCGCGTCTCGGCGTTGACGGTCAAGGAGACGCAGCGCTTTTTTGCCGACCTGACGTTGTCCGACAAGGAAACCGCGATTGCCGACAAGGTGCTCAAAGAGATTCGGCGCCGGCTTGGATTTCTCAGCGACGTCGGTCTCGATTATCTGACGCTCGATCGCTTGTCGTCGACGCTCTCGGGTGGCGAAGCGCAGCGCATCAACCTGGCGACATCGCTGGGCTCCGCGCTCGTTGGCACCTTATACGTGCTGGACGAACCGTCGATCGGCCTGCACACCCGCGACAACCAGCGCCTGATCGACATCCTTCGTCAGCTCCGCGATCAGGGCAACACCGTGCTGGTCGTCGAACACGACGCCGACATGATCACTGTGGCGGATCACCTGATCGATATGGGCCTCGGCGCGGGCGAGCACGGCGGACGCGTCGTGTTTACCGGCTCGCTCGACGCGTTGCGTCAGGAGCCGCGATCGCTCACGGCCAAGTATTTGCGCGGCGAACTGACCATCCATGTGCCCCACACGCGGCGCCGCGGCTCGCCCCAGCGCATCCGGCTGCGGGGCGCGCGCGAGCACAACCTCAAGGGCGTGGACGTCGAGATTCCGCTCAACACGCTGACGTGCGTGACGGGCGTGAGCGGCTCCGGCAAGTCCACCCTCGTGCACGACGTTCTCTACGCCGCGATCAAACGCGCCAAAGGGGACTGGGATCGCAAGGTCGGCGCACATGCCAGGCTCGACGGTCACGAGTTCGTCAGCGACGTCGTGCTCGTCGATCAGGCGCCCATCGGCCGGACGCCGCGATCGAATCCCGTAACGTATCTCAAGGCGTTCGATCCGATCCGCGAGCTGTTTGCGTCGACCAAAGATGCCAAGTCGCGCAGCCTCACCGCCAGCCACTTTTCGTTCAACGTGCCGGGTGGGCGCTGCGAAGCCTGCCAGGGCGAAGGCGAAGTGCGCGTCGAGATGCAGTTCCTCGCTGATGTGTTCGTCCCGTGCGAGCAGTGCGACGGCCGGCGGTTCAAGCAGCAGGTGCTGGAGGTGCGCTACAAGGGCAAGTCGATCACGCAAGTGCTCGACATGACGGTGCGGGAGGCACTCGCGTTCTTCGGTGGTTCGTCCAAGGTGATACGGCGGCTGCAGGTGCTCGACGAAATCGGCCTGGGCTACCTGCGGCTCGGTCAGCCTGCGACTACGCTCTCGGGTGGGGAGGCGCAGCGCATCAAGATTGCGGCGCACCTCACGTCGCAGGCGGGCGAGCGCGTCCTCTACATCCTCGACGAGCCGACCACCGGGTTGCACTTCGACGACATCGCGAAGCTGCTCGCCGCATTCCGCAAGCTGCTCGACGCCGGACACACACTGATCGTCATCGAGCACAACCTCGACGTCATCAAGACGGCGGACTGGATTATCGATCTCGGTCCGGAAGGCGGTGATGCGGGCGGTCAGATCGTCGCGATGGGCACGCCGGAACAGGTCGCGCACGTGCCCGAGTCGCACACTGGTCGCTTTTTGCAGCAGATCCTCTCGTCGGGCAAGATGCTGAAGACGGTCTCACGCTGAAGGGCGGGCGGTCGCCGATCGACGGAAAGTTCGAAATTCAAATTCGAAATTCAAAAGTCCAGGAACGCCCAATCTAGAATTGGTGCCTGAGTGCTTTTGTTTTGAATTTCCAATTTCGAATTTCGCACTGGCAGTGATTCTCAAACAGGATTTTTATCGTCGTCCAACGCTCGACGTGACTCGCGATCTGGTCGGCAAAGTGCTCACGCACCGCACAGACGAGGGCGTTGCATCAGGAAGAATCGTCGAGGTCGAAGCTTACATCGGTGAAGGCGATCCGGCCTGTCATGCCGCGCCGGGTCCGACGACCCGCAACGAGCCGCTGTATGGACCGCCAGGCGTGGCCTACGTTTATCTCAATTACGGGCTTCATTACCTCGTCAACGCCGTCACCGAAGAGGAGGGTTCACCCGCCGCCGTCCTGATTCGCGCGCTCGAACCGGTCGATGGCGTCAGGTTGATGCGACAACGTCGTTCGCAGGCGCGTTGGCGAAAGGGGAAGCCGGTGCCGCCTGACCACGAGCTGTGCCGCGGCCCCGGCAATCTCACCGCGGCGCTCGGCATCACACTGGCGCACAACCGGCTGCCGCTGACGCGCCGGCCGCTCACGATCGAAGACGACGGGTTCCACGCACGAGCCGTCGCGTGGACGCCACGCATTGGTATCACTGTTGGGACCGAACAGCCGTGGCGCTGCATTCTGCGGAGCAATCCTGCTGTGTCCGGCCGCCAATAGAAAATTCGACGCCAGGCGCGTATTGCGTTGTGCGATACTCCAACGATCTGTTCGCATTGTCTTGGAGGATGACATGACTTCGCTTCCGCGGCTCTTCGGAGTTCTGCTCGCTTTCGTCCTGTCGGTCGGCGCACCAGCGTTCGCTCTTGCACAAGTCAGCGGCAGCATCAACGGCACAGTGACAGACAACACAGGCGCTGTGCTTCCGGGCGTCACCATCACAGTGAGCGGGCCGGCGCTGATGGGTGTGCAAACAACCGTGAGCAATGGAGAGGGCGTTTACCGCTTTCCGACGCTGGCCCCCGGCGTTTACAAGCTCAATTACGAGCTCGCGGGATTCAACACCGTGGTGCGGGAAGGCATCATTGTACAGGTGGGGTTTACCGCCACCATTCCCGTGCAGATGCAAGTGGCGAATTTGACCGAAACGGTGACGGTGAGTGGCGCCTCACCGGTCGTTGACGTGCAGAACACGAACATTCAGAACAACTTCACCGCCGAAACGTTGAATTCGATTCCGAGCGCCCGCGACATCTGGTCGGTGATCGGCCTGAGTCCCGGTGTGACCGTTGAACGTTTCGACGTTGGTGGGTCCCGAGCAGGCACGCAAACCGACTATCAGGCGTACGGATTGTCCGGTCAGGTGCGGGTCATGGCCGACGGCGCCAACCTCACCGAGAACACGGGCGGCGAGCCCTACTTCGATTTCGGCGCCTTCGAGGAGGTTCAGCTCGGCACCAGCTCGAACGACGCGTCGATGCCGACACCGGGTGTGATGATCAGCACGGTGATCAAGTCGGGCGGCAACGAGCTGAAGGGCGATCTCTATTTCGATTACGAGCACAGCGAGCTGCAGGCGCGAAACGTGACCGATGAACTGCGGCGCGTCGGCGTTGGTGAGGGGAGCCGCATCACCGAGTACTGGGATCCGAACTTCAGCGTGGGCGGCCCACTCAAACGCGACAAATTCTGGTATTTCGTCTCGTTCCGTGGCCAGCGGATCGGGACCACGGTCACGGGGTTCCCGATCGAAGCGCCGGGCTCGTTCGAGTTCGTCACGAGGCTCACCGGGCTCACCGACAAGTTGTCGTATCAGATCAATCAGAACAACAAGCTCTCGCAGTGGATGCAGTTCCGGCGCAAGGAACAGCCGCACCGAAACGCGAGCAGCAACTTGTATCTCGATGCCGTTTACAAGCAGGACAGCATCTCGCCGTACGGCGGATTCGACTGGCACAGCGTGGTGACGCCGACGTTTTTCTTCAACGCGCGCTTCGGTACGTGGGGTTACAACTGGGCGAACTTCGCGTATGGAAGCGGGCTGGAGCTCAACGACAACTTCTCCTATCGCAGGACCGAGCGGATATCGCCAAGCATTGAGAGCGGGAGCGCGTACCAGGATCGCAACTACCGGCGTCGCTACCAGGGAGATTTTGCCGGCACGTGGTTCCGGGACGCGTGGGCGGGCGGCGACCACACCATCAAAGTCGGGTACACGAGCGAATGGGAAGTGCAGAGGAACGCCGACGACGGCTACCTCGACGAAGTACGGCTGCGGTTCGACTGTTGTAGCGCGAGTCCGGCAAGCGCGAACCTCACCGTGCCGTGGCGCGTGTCGATTTACAACACGCCGACGCTGACCAACAGCTCGATGTGGCACCACGGCGCGTACCTCAACGACCAGATCAACCTTTCGAAAAAAGTGACGCTGAACGCGGGAGTACGCTGGGATTACTACCTCGGCTACGTACCCGACCAGTCAATTCCGGTCGGGCGTTACAGCGACTTCTTCTATGAGGGTCGCCCACTTGCAAACGGGTACTCGATTCCCGCGACCTACCCGAACTTCCGCGCACCTGGTCGCGACGTCTATCGATACACAGCCGCGTTCGGCCCGCGACTTGGAATCGCGTACGACTTGTTCGGCGACGGTAAGAACGTCGTGAAAGCGAGCTGGGGACGGTTCTACCACAATCCGGGGCCCGATCGCGCCGAGGACTACAATCCCCTTCGCAATCTCAACTTCACCTTCGTGTGGAACGATCTGAACCGCGATCGGCTCTTCACGGACAACGAGCTGGGAAACTTCGTGCAGAGTTCCGGAAGCTCCAACGACTTCGTCGATCCGGATATCGGGCAACCCGTCACCGACGACATGAGCGTGTTCTTCGAGCGCGAGCTGCGGCCGAATCTCGGCGCGCGCGTGGGATTCGTCTACAAGCGGAACAACAACCTGTATGAGGACATCGAACAGGCGCGGGTCGGATCGCTGTACACACGCGCGCGGGAGTTCGCAGACTCCGGCCCCGACGGTCTGCGCGAGACCGCAGACGACGGTTCGGCGTTCACGGTCTACGACATTCCGACGGGCGTGACGATCCCGGCCAGTGTCAGCCGTCTCGAGACACCGGATGAAAACCGCGAGTCCTACAAGACCATCGAGTTCATGATCAACAAGCGCATGTCGGATCGCTGGTCGTTGATGGTCGCGGCGCACCATCTGTGGGCCAACGACACGCTCTACGGCAAGGTCGAAAATCCAAACGAGGCCATCTATAACGAGTACTCCTTTACGAATTGGGCGTTCAAAGTGGTCGGCACGTACCAGGCGCCCTGGGGCATCCTGCTCACGCCGGTCGTGAGACACCAAAGCGGCGATCCGATTCGGCGCCAGGTCGACGTCTCGCTGCGCACCGGAACGTTCGACTACACGGCAGAGGGGTTCGGCAAATATCGCGTCGACAATCCCACGATATTCGACACGAAAGTGGAGAAGCGTTTCAATCTGGGAGCGGGAAATCGCGTCGGTGTGTTCTTCGAGGCGTTCAACATCACGAACTCGAACGCCGCTGAAGCCGCCGACAGCACAACCGGGCGGCGAACGACGACCGTAGACGATCAGACCGTCGAGTATCCGCGGTTCCTGGCGCCGACGCAGATTCTGAACCCGCGCGTGTATCGCTTCGGGTTCAGGTACGACTTCTAGTTAGGTTTGCAGGTTCGCAGGTTTGCAGGTTTGCAGGTAGGTTGGCAGGTTTGCAGGTTGGCAGGTTCGCAGGAACGGCGGCGGGCAGAGGGGACGCCGCCGTTTCGGCATTCAACTTCAGCTCCTTTTGTAGCGCGGACCTTTCTACACGTCGGCGCTACGTACGGCCTCTTTCATCACATCCCAAAGTTCTTCCACGTGCCGCCGCTCCGTCTGCTCGGCGCCAATTGACACCCGCACCATCCAGCGGCCGTCGAGGATTGCCGGCGTGAGGTACGCCTGGCCAGAACGGTTGACCTCATCGACCCAGGCGAGCGTGTGCCGATCGAGCGCGTCGCCCTCGACACCCTCCGGTTCGTGGCGAACGCAAAGCGTCTGCAGCTGGACGAGGGCAAGCAGGCGCCAATTCGGCGTTTTGGAGATCTCCGCAGCGAGCCAGCCGGCGTTGACGATGTCGCGGCGCAACCGCGCTTGCAGTTGCTCGACACCTTGTTCGCGAATGAGAAACCAGAGCTTGAGCGCGCGGAAGCGGCGGCCGAGCGGGATGCCCCAGTCGCGATAGTTCTTTACGCGTCCATCGGCCGCCGACTGCAGGTAACTCGGATTGGTGGACATCACCCGCACGAGGTGTTGCGGATCGCGCACGTAATACACCGAGCTGTCGAACGCGGCGCCGAGCCATTTGTGTGGATTGACGACGACAGAATCGGCGTCTTCGACGCCGTGCCACAGATAGCGGCACTCCGGCAGCACCATGGCCGAGCCTGCCATGGCG
>JBKPDL010000197.1:0-38838 GCA_046727855.1 Acidobacteriota bacterium | reverse complement strand
GTCTACGCCACGCTGATCGTGACCTTCGGCTTCCAGGTGGCGCGCGTCGAAGGCCAGAGCATGGCGCCGACGCTTGCCGATCAGGATCGCCTGATCGTCAACAAACTCGCGTACCGGCTCGCGGCGCCGCAGCGCGGCGACATCGTCATGCTGTATTACCCGCTCAACCCCGACAAGTCGTTCGTCAAGCGGGTGATTGCCGAAGAAAACGACACCGTCCGCATCGTCGACGGGCGCGTCTACGTCAATGACGTGCCGATGCGCGATGAATACGTCCCACCCGAGTATCGCAGCCACGATGACTGGGGGCCGCAGGTGATTCCGGAGGGTTACTACTTTGTGATGGGGGATCACCGCAACAACAGCTCCGATAGTCGTCACTGGGGCTTCGTGCCGAAGAAGTACATCATTGGTAAGGTGCAGCTGCGGTGGTGGCCGGTGCCGAACGGGCGTGTTTTCTGAGAGTTCAAAGTTCAAAGTTCAAAGTTCAAAGTTGAGACCACGTTCGTTCTTCACTTTGAAGTTTGAACTTTGAACTTTGAACTGACGTGGATCGTTATCTAGCAGTTTCCCGCGTTCTCTTCCGAGTCCTCTTCCTCAACCTGACCGTCGCGTTTGCCAAGATTGCGCTCGGCTATCTGACCGGCGCGATCAGTGTGCTCTCCGACGGCTTCCACTCGCTCACCGACACTGCCTCGAACGTCGTCGCGCTGGTCGGCGTGAGGATCTCGCAGCAGCCGCCAGACACCGAGCACCCCTACGGTCATCGCAAGTTCGAGACGATGGCGTCGCTTGCCATTCTCCTGTTTCTGTTGATCGTGCTCGTTCAGGTGCTGTGGGCCGCCGCCGAGCGTTTCGTATCCGGGGACGCACCAAGCGTGACTGGGCTGAGCTTTGCCGTGATGGGATCGACGTTCCTCATCAACCTCGCCGTCGTCGTTTACGAGCGACGCGAAGGCTTTCGTCTGGCGAGCGAGGTGCTGATTGCCGACTCGCACCACACGCAAAGTGATCTGCTGACGTCGGGCGCCGTGATCGCCGCGTTGGCCGGTGTCCGGCTAGGCTATCCGATGCTCGATCCGGTCGCGGCTATTGTCATCGCCGTCTTCATCGGCAAGGCATGCTGGGACATTTTCCAGGACACGTCACGCATCCTGGCCGATCAGATGGTGATCGCCGCCGACGATTTACGCGCGGTGGTGCAGGGAGTTCCTGAAGTGATCGGCTGCCATCGGATTCGTTCGCGCGGGTCGGCGGATCATGTGTTTGTCGATCTGCACATCTGGATGGACCCCAACATGCGGCTGGAGGACGCGCACCGGATTTCGCATATCGTGAAGGATCGAATCATTGCGAAGTATCCTCAGATCAAGGACGCGGTGATTCATATAGAGCCGCCACCGCGGACGTGATCTCCGAATTTGGAGACTTGTTGATGTGGAGATTTGGAGTCGATTTGGCGATTTGGGGATTTAAGGATTTGGGGATTTCTAAATCCCTAAATCTCCAGATCTGCTCCAAATCTCCAAATCTCCAAATTCGGAGGTCAGTATTCGGAGCTCAGTATCCTAGTTCCGGCTCGACCCGAAACTTAATCGGTTCGCCTGCCTCGTATCTCTTCAGATTCTCCGCAAACAGGTTGATCACGTCGTCCCAGTGCCCGTGGCGGAAGCCGGACGTGTGCGGTGTCAGAATCACGTTGGGCGCCGTCCACAGCGCATCATTCGAGGGAAGCGGTTCCCGCGGGAAGACATCCAGAGACGCGCCTCCAAGATGCCCCGAGCGCAGAGCGTTCGCGAGCGCCGCGTGATCGATGATCCGCGCGCGTCCGACGTTGATGAGCACCGCGCCTTGCTTCATCTGCGCAAGCTCGTGTGCGCCAAGCAGGTTCTCTGTTTTGATCGTCAGCGGCGCCGCAATGACAATGGCGTCGGATCGAGCAAGCAGGACATCGAGCTCCGACGGCGCCAGCATTTCCGTCACGCCGAGCACCCCGCCGCGGTCGGCGCGGCGACGCATTGCGATGACCTTCATCCCAAACGCGGCCGCGCGTTGCGCGATTTCGGAGCCGATTGTGCCGACGCCGATCAGGCCCAGCGTCCTTCCCTCGAGCAGCCACGGCAGACGATCGCCGGTGAACTCGTTCTGGGCCCACTGACGCTTACGCTGTCGATTGAGAACGAACGGAAGCTGCTTGGCAAGCGCCAGGAGCACCGCCATCACGTGCTCGGCAATCGGCGCCGCCTGAATCCCGCGCGAGTTGCTGACGAGAATGCCGCGCGCGAACATCTCCGGCAGGCAGAACGTTTCGACCGCAACCGCGGAGGAGTGCACCCACCGCAGCTTTTTCGCGCTCGCCAACTCTGCTGCGTTGAGGATCCAGGTGAAGGCGATGTCGCAATCCTCGAGGCCGCGGGCGCGCTCGCTTTCACTCGTGGCATGAACGAAGGTGAGATGCGGGAAGCGGCTGCGCAACGCCACCACCGCAGCTTCTGGAATCTGCCAGGCGCGTACGGGTTGCTGAATGGAGATGAGGATTGTCATGAACGGAGAACTAAAGAACTAAGAACTTGAGAACACGGGACTAGGAACTTCAGAACGCAAACCAGAAACGCAGTAAAGAACGACGACGAACACAACAGACCTTCGGGACTAAGGCCGTTCGGTGGTGCGTTTGCGTTTGTTCTTTGTTCTTTGTTCTTCGTTCCCCGTTCGCAGATACACCCCCGACTTGCCCCCACGCTTCTCGAGAAGGCAGATCTCGCCGATTACCATCGATTTGTCCACGGCTTTCACCATGTCGTAGAGCGTGAGCGCGGCGACCGCCACAGCGGTCAATGCCTCCATTTCGACGCCCGTCTGCGCCGAAGTCCGCACGCGCGCTTCGATGGCGTAGCCGCCGCGCGTCGCCGTGATGTCAACGCCCACGTGTGTCAGCGGCAACGGATGACATAACGGGATCAGCTCGGATGTGCGCTTTGCCGCCATGATGCCGGCGAGCCGCGATGCCTGCAGCGGATCGCCTTTCTTTACAGCGCCCGTGCGAATCAGCCGGCGCGCTGTTGGCGACATTGATACAGTACCTCGCGCCACTGCCTCGCGCGCGGTTACCGGCTTGTCGCCGACATCAACCATGCGGATGCGGCCGCGCTCATCGACATGCGTGAGCCGCGCCTTAGTCGCCATCGTCGATCCCCTGCGCAAGATAAAACGACAGGCTCTCGAGCGACACGGTGAGATCGACGCTTTTCAACTTGACTCCGGGACCAACTTTCAACGCGCCAGGTGAAAAGTTCAGCACCGCCTTCACGCCGGCCGCGACAACTTGATCGAGAACCGGTTGAGCCGATTCAGCCGGCACCGCGATAACAGCAATGTCGATTCGGTCCTTGCGGACGATCTTCTTCAGCTCGCGGATATCGTGGATCGGGACGCCGCTGCGCGATGCGTCGCCGATCTTGCTGTCGGCTACATCAAAGAGCGCGACAATCTCAAATCCTTCGCGGCGAAAACCCGGGTAGTCTGCCAGCGCGAGACCGAGATTGCCGGCGCCCATCACGGCGACGCGCAGCTTTCGGTCAAGACCCAGAATCTGACGAAGGTGGCGCCGCAGATCCTTGACGTAGTAGCCGACACCGCGAACGCCAAACTCACCGAAATACGCCAGATCCTTGCGAATCTGCGCGGCATTGAGATGAAACTGCTCCGCCAGCGCCTGCGACGAAATCGTTTCGACGCCCGCGCTTTCGAGTTGCGTCAAGCAGCGCAAATACACGGACAAACGATTGGTGGTGAGCTCGGAAACCTGTTCGTTGGCAGCTTTCCGCTTGTTCTGTGAATTCACAAGCGAACCCAGAATACCCTAATCGTCGAATGCTGGAAAAGGTCGCGGCGCGCCGCTCCGACGACGATTCGCGGCCTCGCCGTTGGCAACCGGATCGACTGATTCTCCCCCTGGCCGCAGTACTCCTTGGTTACCTGCTGTGGTTTCGCACGCACGGCGTCAGCGAGAGTTTTTTCCTGCGCGGCGACCAAATCAGAGATTGGAGCCTCGCGCTTCGGCGTTTCGGCGATCTGCCGCTCTCGGGCGTACCGAGCACCGCGGGCGGCACGACTATCGGTCCGATTTACTACTGGGGCCTATGGGCGATCGCGCGGCTCGCCAGTCCATGGACGAATCTGCCGCACGCTGGAGGCATCGGCGTCGCCGCAGCGCAATCGATTGCCGACGCGGTGCTGTTCGTGGCGCTGGCACGACGCCTTCGCGCGGCCGTTCTCGCGTTGACCATTGTGCTCGCGGGTGCGACGTCGGGTTACGACGCGACACTCAGTTCCACCATCTGGAATCCGCCCATGGCAGAGGCGCTTGTGAAGCTCGCGATCGCCGCGGTTTTGTGGAAACGCGAGATTACGCTTTCGCAGGCGACAGCGATCGTGATCACGAGCTGGTGCGCTGTTCAATGCCACACCTCCGCCGTGGTGGTTGCGGCGCCGCTCATTCTGTGGACGATTGCCGTTCCCCTGAAAGACCGCCAGTGGAAACGCTGCGGACAGATGGCGGCGCTCGTCGCGAGCGTCATCGTGATCCTGCAAACACCGTGGCTGATTGATCGGCTGCGGTTTCCGAACCCGGAAGAAAGCCGGATTACGAGAAGTCTTCAATCAGTTCTGGCGGCTCCCGGTCGAACTGTTCACGTTCGCGAGAGCGCGAATTTGGTCGCGACCAGCCTGCAGTTTCTCGTCGGCGCGCCGCACCAGCTCCCGTACTTCAACACCATTCTCGCTCTATGCTTCGCCCTCACCGTCGCCCTGGTGCGAGACACTGGGCTTCTCGTTGCTTCCGCCACTCCTCTGGCCGTGGCGGTGCTTGTCTTCTCGCTGTGGCAAGGACGCCTCGATCAAGCCTATTGGTTCCTGGTTCTTATTCCGCCCGCGATGATCACGTTGTTCGCATGGGTCCAGCGCATCCTTTACACGGCTCGGATCGCGCTCGCGTCGGCGTTGTTGCTGCTCGTTCTCGCAGCGCAGCCCGGCCGCGCACAAATGGCGTGGAGCTTTCACCGGTTGCCGGGCTACGGCGCAATCGTGGCGGGATGCGAAACGATCGTGCGTGAGTCACGGCGAGTGCGCGACGTTCGACTGCTGTTTCCGGTTCCCGCGGACACAGACACACTATGGCTGTTCTCGCTCGTCGGAGGCGCGCTCGATGCCGAAGCATCGCACGTCGCCTACATCGACGAAAACGGCCGTGTGCATTACCGCTGAGTATTCCGCTGCGCCTGGACGCGCGCAGTTCTGCTACCATCCGCCGCATGGCACACCCCACGACCGCTGAAAAGCCCCGCAGCGTAGCGGCTCCAAAAGGCTTTCAGCCGTATGTCCCGGCGACGCAGTCGATGCCGGAGTTCACCGCCAAGGCCGTTCTGCTCGGCGTGATCTTCGGACTGGTTTTCGGCGCGTCAACGGTCTACTTAGGTCTCCGCGCGGGACTCACAGTGAGCGCATCGATCCCGATCGCAGTGCTCGCGATCTCGGTGCTGAAGAAGCTCGGAGGGTCGACCATCCTCGAGAACAACATCGTACAGACGATCGGATCGGCCGGCGAATCCGTGGCAGGGGGTGTCGTGTTCACGATTCCGGCGCTCATCTTCCTGACGCCATTCGGCCCGGGGTTTTTCAACTACTTCCAAATCACGCTGCTGACGTTTGCCGGGGGCATTCTCGGCGTGCTCATGATGGTGCCGCTGCGCCGCGCGCTCATCGTCAAAGAGCACGGGGTGTTGCCCTATCCGGAAGGAACGGCGTGCGCCGAAGTGTTGGTCGCGGGCGAACGCGGTGGCCGCCTTGCCGGCCTCGTCTTCAGCGGCCTCGGCATCGGCGCACTCTGGAAGTCGCTGTCGTGGACGTTCAACATTTTCCGGCAGGACGTCGGGTATTCCTTTCCGCGCGCGAGTCAGTTTCCGAACGCCACCCTCAACGTTGACATCTCGCCCGAGTACATGGGCGTCGGCTACGTCATCGGCCCGCGCATCGCCGGGACGATGTTCGCCGGCGGCGTGTTGTCGTGGCTGGTGCTGCTGCCGCTGCTGTCGATTCTCGGGGCGGCCATTACGACGCCCTTTCCGCCGATTCACCCGAACTTCGCCGTCAATCCCGCAACCGGACGCCCCTTCCTGCTCTCTGAGATGGCGCCCGGACAGATCTGGAGCGCGTATATCCGCTACATCGGCGCGGGCGCGGTGCTGGCCGCTGGGTTGATTACCCTGGCACGCACCATTCCCACGATCGTCTCCTCGGCACGCGAAGGTCTGAAAGGCATTGGCGCCGCCGGCGGCGCGGCGAGCACACGCACCGAACGTGACATTCCCATGGCAATCGTCCTTGGCGGATCGCTCGCGCTCGCGATTTTCCTCGCTGTCATGCCCGGCCTGCCGACGCAGGGCAACGTTCTCGTTTCGGTGCTGGTGGTAATTTTCGGCTTCTTCTTTGCCACGGTCTCATCGCGCATCACAGGATTGATTGGTTCGTCGTCAAACCCGATCTCCGGCATGACGATCGCCACCCTAATCATCACGTGCCTGATCTTCGTCGGGCTCGGATGGACGGGTGACATATACTCCCCGGTTGCGCTCTGCGTCGGTGCCATCATCTGTATCGCCGCGGCAAACGCGGGCAACACGTCACAAGACTTGAAAACGGGCTACATCGTCGGCGCTACGCCGGTGTACCAGCAGATGGGGCTGCTCATCGGCGTGATCACGTCGGCGTTCGTCATTGGTATGACGACGCTCTACATGCATCGCGTGTTCGGCGTTGGATCGCAGGACGTGCCGGCTCCGCAGGCGACGCTGATGGCGACGATCATCAAGGGTCTCCTCAGTCAGGAGTTGCCGTGGGGTCTTGTGCTCGTTGGAGTGTTCGTCTCGGTGACGCTGGAGTTATGCGGCATTCACTCGCTGTCGTTTGCTGTCGGTTCGTATCTTCCGATCGCCACGACGGCGCCGATCTTCGTCGGCGGTCTCCTGCGATGGCTCGTGGAGCGGCGGACGGGAGTAACGTCGGAATCCGAGTTGAGCGCCGGAACGCTTTTCAGCTCCGGCCTGATCGCGGGCGGATCACTTGCCGGCATCCTGTTCGCGGTGCTCGTCGGAACGGGTTACATCGGTCCATTCCAGGCGATTGGAAACGCGTTGCCGTTTCTCCACGACGAGGGCGCGGTGGCGCACGTCGCGGGCGCCTTGCTATTCCTCGCCTTAGGCGGCATTCTTTATCGTGCCGGGCAGCGCAGAATTGAGTAGTTTCTTGCGAATGTGAAATTTTGACATTCCAATTGCAGCTTTGTTACTCGCGTGCAACGCGCGTGAAAAAAAGAGCCCACAAAATAAGCCTAGCTCTGCTGGTACTCGAATTGCTGAGCCCGCTCCTGAGGTTCTCCGTATGTCGGATGTTCATACAGTGCTTGTCGTCGCCGCAACCCCTGAATTAACGCGGCGGCTGGAGCGCACCTTGTGCAGCGGCGCATGGCAACCGACGTTTGTCACCACGTTCGCCAAGGCGAAACGTCATCTCGACGGAGAGCACCCCGACCTGCTCATTAGCGAAATCAAGCTCGGAGAGTACAACGGCCTTCATCTCGCGCTGCGCGTTGCGGCGGTGGGCATTCCCGCAATCGTCGTCGGCGATCCTGCGTTTGCCGGCGAGGCCGAACAGCTGGGCGCGATGTGGCTGTCGCCCACAGAAGCGTCGGGCGAGCATCTATCTGCCACGATGAATCGGCTGGTTGAACTATCGCACCCGGCCGGTTATGACCCCCTGGCAATGTCCGCGATCAGCGCACTGAGATCACCTGACGTTACGACCGGGCGACTTCACTAAATCCTTCACTAAATACAGCGTCAGGCGCTCGCCTCGTAATCCGGCCGACTGTGCATTTTCGCCGGTGCCATCCTGAATCCCTGGAACGGCACGTGGCACTGATATTTCCGCAGGAAGTTCAGAAATTTCTTGTAATCCTCCGGCGGCATGTTGAATGACGTCACGAGCAGCTTGTAATTGCCGTAGGTGTGCTCCAGCCCCAATCGCACGAGCTCGCGTAGGTCGCGGCGCGTCAGATCGCGCGCCATGAACGGTTCGTAGGCTTCCGACCAGAAGGATGCGCGCCCTTTGACGATGCGCTCGAACATCGCCTGCGCGCTGGCGGTCGACGCCGCATCCTGCGCACCGACCGCCTTTATGGCGCGGCGCGTGTCGCGCAGAATCTCTGCGGGAAGCGATTGTACCTGCACACCGCCGTCTGCACAGCGCAGAATCAGGCGTTCGGCGAGATTTCTCAGCTCACGCACGTTGCCGGGCCAGGAATACTCAGTGAGGTATGCGAGAGCCTCGGTGCTGATTTCCGGTACCGGCAGGTCGTGCGAGACGGAAAAATTCCGGAAGAAATGCTGCAGGAGGATATAGATGTCCTCGCGGCGTTCGCGCAGCGGCGGTACCTCAATGTGAACGACGTTGAGTCGATAGAACAGATCCTCACGGAATGTTCTATCGGCCACGTGATCGATCAAGCGGCGATGCGTCGCGGCAATCACACGGACGTCCACCGACGTCTGTCGCTGCTCGCAGCCGACACGCTGAATCTCACCGGTCTCGAGAAAGCGAAGCAGGAGCGCCTGCATGCGCAGACTCATTTCGGCGACTTCGTCCATGAAAATCGTGCCGCCGTGCGCACGCTGCAGCCAACCGAGCTTGTCGCGATGCGCGTCGGTGAAGCTGCCGCGCACGTGTCCAAACAGCTCAGACTCGAGTAGCGTGTCGGGCAACCCTGCACAATTGAGTGCGACGAGCGGTGCGTTGCGGCGCGCACCGCGTGCATGGATCAAACGCGCAACTACCTCCTTACCGGTCCCGCTCTCGCCAGAGATTAGAATCTTCGCGCCGGAACGTGCCGCGTAATCTACCTCATCCTCTACGGCGCGAATCGCGGCACTGACGCCAACCATCGTGATGGGGGTACTCATGGGTTGGACCTAATAGATGACAGAAGTAGCATGAATTAAGTTCGAATGACGCAAACGGAATGTCTTAATGCGACTTAGTGGACTCATCGGAAGCACAAGCATTGTCAGATGATCCGAGCAGGAAGTCAATCGGAGAAGATCCCTTTTTTCGATCCACGCGACGATTTTTTCTCTGCTGTGACATTTTTGTCATCTGCTGTGCGGAGTTTCTGGGGCGATTTGGATCCGCGCCGGTGCGAAAAGGCGCGCCAAGCTGCGTCAAAGGATACCGGCAGGCACCCCGCATACGCTTTTGTCAGTGGGCATTCTCATTCTTGTAATTGACTCGCCGCGGAATTTTTCACGGATGACCGCTCGGGAACAACATGAGCGACTGCCCCTTCGACTCCGCGCGGGGCGGAAAAGCTGATGAACATCGCCCAGGATCTTTCGCTGTACGAATGGATCGAGCTTGACGAGACTAACTTCGATCGTCTCGCGCGTACGCGGACGTACTGCTGTTGTGCCGAAGTTGAGGTTGCCGGTTAGGCGAGGTGAAATGTGCTCGGCACGAGTGAACGTCTCGCTCGAACTTTCGGCTGGCGCCTGGCTAACGCCACGGGAACGGTTCGGACGGCTGTGCGTCCCCCGGCCGTCGATCGTCGCGGTGCTTGCGGTACTCTTTGAACGACACCTGGCACTCATGCTTTCGGAGGAAGTTCAAAAAACGCTTGTATTCTGAATCGTCCATATTGAACAGGCGAGCGACGATCTTATAGTTGCCACGCGCCTCTTCGAGTCCCTTGCGCACGAGATTACGGATATCGGCGCGTGTAATGTCGCGCCGCATGTAAAGCGGATACACCGCCGTCCAGAACGATTCGCCTTCCTCGACGATGCGCTTCATGAGATCGTCGGCGACGGTGCGACGCCGTTCGCGGCGCGGCTGGCCCGCGACAGTGCGATACATCTGGATGTCGAGCGGCAAATGTTCAGGCTTGATCAGGTCGCCTTGCACCGTCACGACGAGCCGCTCAATCACGTTTCTCAGCTCGCGCACGTTGCCCGGCCACGAGTACGTAGTCAGCCTCTCCGCCGCTTCGGGCGAGAGCACCTTGTGAGTTCGGCTGTTATCCCTGGAGAACTGACCAAGGAAGTAATCGATCAGGCCCGGGATATCCTGACGGCGCTCGCGAAGTGCCGGCACCATCAGATGAATGACGTTCAGGCGATAGTAGAGATCTTCGCGGAACAGTCCCTGCACGATCATGTCGCGAAGGTTCCGGTTGGTTGCCGCGATGACGCGAACGTTCACGCGCATTGTGACCCGGTCGGTTCCGACTTTTTGCAGTTCGCCGGTTTCCATGAACCGCAGCAGCAGGCTCTGCATCCGCAGCGTCATCTCGCCGATTTCGTCGAGGAAAATCGTGCCGCCATCGGCTAGTTCGAGCTTGCCCTGCTTGTCGCGGTAAGCGCCCGTGAACGCGCCTTTGACGTGTCCAAACAGTTCTGATTCGAGCAACGTCTCGGACAAACCAGCGCAGTTGACTGCACCCATTGGCCGATGGGCACGCGCGCTCCGTGCATGAATGCGGTTGGCCACCAGTTCTTTCCCTACGCCGCTCTCGCCGGTAATCAGGACCTTGGCGTCGGATCTTGCCACTCGCCCGATTTCCTCCACCAGTTCGACCATGGCGGGGCTGGTGCCAATTAGATCGCGATTTACGTGCACTGTGCTTGTCCCGCTCATCAGATGCGATTCCTCCGTACCAGGTGGCCTACCGTCATTCCTGCGAGCCCACGAATGCGCACCACAGGAGTAGAAGTCACCCAAAACGCGGACTAAAGTTGTCGAAATTCCGGCGACATTTGTTCGACGTCGTACCGAGAAAACGACGCCAACCTCAGACTTTCGGCCCAAATCACCGGATTACCTCGCCGGTCCGCGACGCGAACGCCTCACTTGGCGCAGGGGCCGAGCATGAGTTTGCACAAATTATTCCGGAGCTGAGCGGGCAAGGACACGCGGTGGTTGCTGCAAATCCGGCCAGTCTCTTGCACTGTCGGCAATCCCACGCAAGAGTGGCTTCAAAGGGTAGGCGCTAGTAGTTGCTGTAATCGCAATAAGTTACAGGTACGTTACGCGCCTCGCGAGCTGTTGTTCGCGCCGTGCGTTCAATGTGCAAGTCACGGGTAGGGCAGAAAAAAGTCGACGGTTAGGAAAACTAGCGATTGAACGCGCACCGCATGCAGCCACCGCCTGAGAACGTTCGACGACAGTCATCGCGTCCGTCGCCGCGCCTCGCCGTCGCGCAAGATCGGGTGGCTCATCTTCGTCCACCAGTTCCGGCGCTCGTCGTGGACTGCTCACCCGCCAGCTCCTTGCCGATCGTCAACATGCTCGCCGAGTGCGGGTTCAGCGTCACCAGCGCGGAATCGTTTGCGCAAGGTAAGGCGCGGATTCTCGAATCGCCTCCAACGCTCCTCGTCGCGGAACTGAGGTTGCGGGAATACAACGGGCTCCAACTGGTCCTCAAGGGCAAGGCACGGCGGCCGAGCATGGCTGCGATCGTGTTGTCGAGCATCCTTGACTCGGTGCTTCAGAGCGAAGCCGAAACCATGGGGGCAACGTTCGTGGTGAGGCCTGTCGATTCGAGAGAATTAATCGCCGCTGCGTTTCGCACGCTGCTGCGCGAGCCTGCGCGTCATCCAGTCGTCGATCCGATCAGATCCCCCTTTGAGAGACGGACAGGCGAGCGACGTTTCCTGTTGGAAGACGATGGAAACAATCGGACCACGGAACGCCGCCGTGACCGTGCGACGTTGTTGACGTTCGCCGCGCGTAGGGACTAATGATCAGCCGGCCGCAAAATCGCAGCTTAACCATCACAATTGTGATCCCCAAGCCCTGCATTTCAACGAGTTAGAAAGCGAAACCTGGGCCGTTTTTCCAAGGAATAAAGGCTAGTAAGGGCGAAAGTTTGAGTCGGCATCTGGGTTGCCGTTCTGCCGCCTGTGAGTTACCAACGACTCGCGGCAACCTTCGTCGTCTGCCTATTACTCTTCGCTGCGCGCTCGACAGCCGCAGCGACATTGACGCTGGCGTGGGATCCCCCGAGCGATGGCGTCACGACGGGTTATGTCATTTCCTACGGCACTTCGTCAGGCACCTACGTTCAACAGATCGATGTCGGATTGGTCGCGTCCTACGTGGTGCCAGCGTTGGCCGACGGAACTACCTACTATTTCGCGGTCAGTGCTTACAACGCCGCCGGCGATTTCAGTCCGCCCTCCGCCGAAGTGAGCGGCACCACGCCGACGGCTGGTGGTGGCGGATCGAGGAGAAAGCCGAACCGTCCCAAGAATCTATCGGCGAGCCTTCGCGACGACAGCTTCATCGATTTGTCCTGGCAGGCGTCAGAGGATGTGGCCGCTGCCTACCGCGTCGAACTCGGTACTCGGCCCAATCGAACCGACGTCAGCAGCTTTACCACCGGCGTGACGACGAGCTTCACCATCGGAGACCTTCCACTCAACTCGAACCAGTATTACGTGCGGGTCCGCGGTGTCGACGGGAACGGCTCGGGAGATGCGAGCAACGAAGTGCTTGTGGCGGGATCGGGTGGCGCCGATGCGCCACGCAGGCTCGCCAGAGAGATCATCGGATCAACAGTCCGACTCACCTGGGATCCACCATCGAATACAACAGGCATCACCCACTATTTGATCGAGGCGGGCACCGGGCCCTCACGAAGCGATCTGGGTACGGTCCAGACGGGAGCACGATCGTTTACGAGCCCGGCACTTCCGAACGGGACGTACTTCGTTCGTGTACGCGCCATGAGGGCTGCGGGGGCCGGAGCGGCATCGAACGAGACGGTCTTCGAGATCGGAACCAACGCCGAATGTCGACAGGCACCCGGCACGCCGAACTTTGCCGCGAGCGCCGCAGGCACAGTGGTGCAACTCATGTGGTCGCAAGGACCGGGTGAGGCGCCCAGCGGGTATGTCCTCGATGTCGGATCGATGCCCGGCTTGCGCGATATTGCGGCGGTGCAGTTTGGTTCTGACACCACGTCGCTCAGCACACCGGCGCCAAACGGGACATATTCGTTGCGCTTGAGTGCGGTGAACGCATGTGGCGCCAGCCACTGGGCACCTGAGTCAACGGTGACCGTTGGAGGACCGCCGCCCGCTCTGCCCGACGCACCTGCCGCTCTCACCGAGATGGTCGTGGGGCGGAGCGTGACGTTGACATGGTCACCTGCGGCGACCGGCGGCGATCCGGCGCGCTACGTCATCGAGGCGAGCGACGTGCACGGCAATGTTCTCGTGACTCTCGATACCGGCAATCTCGCCACGTCTTTCGTGCACGGCGACGTGCCACCCGGCCGCTATGTCGTCCGAGTGAAGGCGGCCAACGCGGCAGGTGTCAGCGAGGCGTCGAATGCGGTGACCATCACCGTGACGCCATAACAGATGGGATTTGCGATGGTACGGGTATCGTTGCGCTCGTACCAAGCCGTTTCTACACGGTAAGAAGTACGCAGTTAAGCAGACTTTCGCACGCAGTGAACTGGAAATGTCGAAAACTGGCGGATTCTAAGCGATCGCACTAAGGCGTTCGCCCCAGCCGAACGGCATCGTCATTGCCCCAGAGCCGGGCCGTGAAACACGGCAGGGCGGTGGCTGCGTTGATCTTCGTCCTTACGATTGCCGGTCGGGTCCCAGTTAGTGCGGCGAGCTTGACGGTCGAATGGGATCCACCTACTGACGGCGTCACGGTTGGGTATCTTCTGTGGGGCGGTTTGACCTCCGGCAATTACACCCACTCGATTGACGTTGGCGCCGTCACGCGATTTCGAATCGTCGGCTTGCCGGCAGGCACGATCTTCTACTTTGCAGTGCAGGCTTACGATGCAAGCGGTGCACGGAGTCCGCTGTCCAGCGAAGTCAGCGGAACGGCCGGAGCACCGCCGACGTGTCATCAGCCGCCTGGAACGCCTCAGCTCGCGGCCGACGTCCTCGGATCGTCCGTACGCCTCTCGTGGTCACCCGCCGGCGGGGATCGACCAACCGACTACGTACTGGATGTCGGCTCTGCACCCGGACAAGCCAACATCGCGAGCGCCCGACTTCCTGCGGCAACGACCAGCGTGACCGCGGAAGCACCACCTGGGATCTATTTTCTGAGGATTGCCGCTCTCAACGCCTGCGGCGCAAGCATACCCTCGCGGGAACTCGCCGTCGCAACCGGTGAGTTCACGTCAGGCACGCCCGGCGCGCCTGTTCGCCTCACGTCACGCGTGTCAGGACGCGACGTTGTCCTTAGTTGGTCGGCACCGGCAAGCCACGCCATATCGCGGTACATCATTGACGTGTTCAGCACACAAGGACAGTTGCTCATGTCGTTTGACACCGGCAGTTTGTCAACCGCGTTTATTTATCGTGAAGCGCCGCCAGGAGAGTACGTGGGGCGAGTACGGGCAGTGAATCCGGCCGGTATTGGCCTCGTGTCCAACCCGGTTGTTATCGTCATCGGACCGTAACTGCATTCAGTTTGCCGGAGTACGGCGATTCGGTGGCTATCATTCACTGAGCGCTGGTCCTTCGCGTAGGCCCACAACGCGAAGTGGAGATATGCCGGCGTGCTTCCCTGCGCCGGTTGCAGCACGAACTCTGGGCCCGTAGCTGCCGGCGTCGGACGCGCCAGATAGCGATTCGCATCCAACCGGCTAACTGTCATCGGCGGGCCATCGTCGAGGATCAGCACAACCTTGCCATTCTGCTCGCGTAGCTGCGCGGTTCCGCGGTTGCGATAGTTGCCGAAGAACGTCTTCATTTCCGCCGGCGTCACCACAGTCTCCTTACGCGCAGGGGGAGGCGCGTCCGAGAGTGCCAGCGCCTTACTGACCACGGTTTGCGCGATGCGGCGGAGTGGCGCATTGTCAAGATTGCTGAGAATCGCGATGCCGACACCGCGCTCGGGTACGCAGCGCAGGATCGACGAGAACCCCGGCAGCGTGCCGCCGTGCTCGTAGATCAACACGCCACGGTCGCGCGCAATCATCAACCCGTAGCCGTAGTGCCCGCCAACAAACACGTTGGGCAGCGGCGTATGCGGCGTCAGCACGCGCTCGATCACGGCCGCGGGTAAGGCTTGCTTGCCGTTCACGCGTCCGTTATGCATCAACGCATACAACGCGCGCGACATGTCGCTGGCCGTTGACCACATGTATCCCGCGGGCCCGATGCGCGTGTCATTGGCAATCGGCTTCACAACGCTGAGGGTGTCCTTCTCGCGCCGATGACCAACGGCGTGATCGCCGGCGGTGGCAACGCGCAGGCGCAACGTCGAGCGCGTCATTCCAAGCGGTGCGAAGATCTCCGTCCGCATCGCTTCCGCATAGGGACGCTTGCGCAGACCTTCGAGCGCCGCGCCGGCCAGTGCGTAACCAAGGTTCGTATACGAGAACACGGTGCCCGGCGGCAGCAGAAAATCATCGCCGCTCAGCTCGCGCGCGCTGTCGCCCAGCGCCGATTCGACATCGCTGCCGTAATCTCCGGCGCGGTCGCGCAAGCCGGAGGTTTGCGACAACAGATGATGGAACGTTGCGGCGGTGGCGGGGGGCGCCAGGCCTTGCACGTACGGACCGACAGTTGTCTCGGGCGGGAGCTTCAGCGCATCGAGTGCGCTCGTCACCGCCAGTGCGGTGAACAGCTTGGTGAGCGATCCGAGATGAACGGCGGTGTGCGGCTGAAATACCACGCCCGTTTCGGTGTTTGCAATACCATATCCGCGCGCCACGACCTCTTCGCCGGACACGATCGCGATCCCGGCACCTGGCACTCCGGCGGTCTTCAACTCGGCGACAACATGGTCCGCGATCAAGTCCGCGCTCGGCGTTGGCGGTGACTGGGCATTGACGCAGATGGCGAGTAACACCACGAGGCAGATGAACAGGGCGCGCGTCATTTCACATCTTGAAGATCGCCAAATCGGCTGCAAATCTCCAGATCACCAAATCTCCAAATTCGGCTCTCGTCAGGGCACGACGCGAAAGGCGTAAATCGTGCGCTCCGTCTTCCCCTCCTTCGCGGCGCTCACCTCCAGCGCATACTCACCTTGTGCCAGGGGCGCCAGCATCAGGTCCACCACAATCAGCGACGTCTGCAGCACGTCATCCTGTCGCTCGCTGAACGTCACAGGAATCGGAAGCAGCTGACCGCTTCGATTCAATAGTCGCGCCGACACCGTTGCCTCCGGCGAGAAGCGCGGCACTTCGAATCGGATGCGCTCGGTGCGTTGATAACGCGCGTCGGCCGTGGCGTGATACTGCAGGCCGGTGGTCGGACCACGCCGCAGCGCGACGCCGCTTTGGGCGATGAGCGCGTCGGGGCGCGGCACTACGACATCGGCCGTGGTCTGGAGCGGCAGCGTGCCGCCCAAGGGGGTCAGCGAAAGGCGCAGCACATAGCGGCCCGGCGCAAGCGCTGGCGAGGCGCGCTCGACAACGCTCACCACGCGCTGTCCCGGTTCGAGCACCATTTCCTTGTGCACCGGTGCGGAGGCGCCGGTTTCGTGTTCGAGGATCACCAGCAGCCGGCCACCCTTCTGCCACTCGGCGCCCCTGGCCGTTGCGGCATCCAGCTCGCTCGTGATCGTGATTTGTTCAGTCGTGGCCGATGCCTGAAGCCGGAGCGGCACCGAGCCGCGCGACGGAACACCGACACTCTCGAGCGCGCGACGCAGTTCCGGCGGCGTGTCGGAGTAACCCGGCGCGGCGCCGTTCATGAGCCGATCGACGCGCGCCGATGCGGCCTCGGCTTCTGTGGGTGCGAGATAGCCGGGGCGCGCGCGCACCTGCGTGCCAGAACGCTTGACGCGCACTGTGAGACGACGGAACTTGCCGTCCAGTTTTGTATTAGTCGAGTAATACCCGAGCAGGTAGTAAACGCCGATATCCGCCATCATGCGCTCGAGCGCCTTGTCGGTGGCGTTGGTATCCACAATCGCAAAGCCATCGGTGTTGAGCGCAAGCGTGCGGACGCTCTCGAGGCGGCGTTGCAGCCGCGCCGAGTCGACGTGCAGCGGCAGCGGCGCGTTGATCGGCGAATCGAACACCTGAAGGCCGCGAACGTCGATCGGATAAATGCTCACGTTGGCGCGATTCGCGCGGTTCAGTAGTTGCGGAAATCGCCGTTCGTTGTCCGTGAATGCCGCCAGCGATCGCTCGCGCTCACAAGACGCCATGCCTCCGTCGTCGTCTCGATCCGTACGGAGGCGTCCGTCGGGACCCACGCCGATCCCGCCTGGTCCGCCCGGCACCTGTGCGGCGCCGCTACTCGTTCGGCCAAGCGTACGCGCAAGCTGCTGGTTCTCGGAATACAAAATCCAGCCTTCAGTAAGGAGCATCACGAACTTCCGCTCATCGCGCAGCCCTTCGAGATGAACGATGAGATCCTCGATTGCGTCGAGCGTCTTCGTTTCGCGGCGCCTGGTGATGATCTCTTCGGCGATCCCCGCGGTATCGCCCGTGTCCGGATAACACGTTCTCAGCTGCTCTTCGCGCGGATCGATCGTGATCTGCTGATCGCGCTGTCCCCAGGTCCAGTGCTCCCGCAACATCGCGGCAATGCTCGATGTGCGACGCGTGAGCGTCAGGTTGCGCGCCGACATTTCCGGGTTCATGATGCCGATGAGATCGTCCTGACCGATCACACGATCGAGGACGTTCGTGATCGGACTCTGCGCGCGATAGGAGCCATGCAGCGACACGTGCCAGACGTCCATGAAGAGGACGAACAGCCGCGCAGACGGATCCGCGGCCATTTCGCGGACCTCCGCCACCGTGGTCGGCTCACGCCGTGTGCTCTCAGGGCCAGCGGGCTGCGGACGAATCACTTCGAACGTCTCGACACGCTGCGGCGTGCCGTCCTCGAGCACCTCGAAGTCCGCGGCGGTGAGATCGGGAACGGCCTGCCCATCAATCGAGACATACGCGTCTACGCGCACGAGATTGGCGCCGCCGCGAAATCGCGGCGTCTCTTGCGGCTTGGGATCCTGCGCGGCCGGCAGCGACACGATCGCCACCGTCAGCACTCCCGCGATCGCAATGAAGCGTCTCAAGAGACGACCCGGAATGCGAAAGCCGCCGTCTCTTTCTTTCCATCTTTTTCGGCGGTCACTTCGAGTACGTATTCGCCCTGTGCGAGCGGCGCCAGCATCACCTCGGCCTGAACGAGGCGGATCTGCAACCCGTCGTCGCTGCGCTCCGTGACGGTGACAGGTACGGAGAGCGCCTGAGTGTTGCGGTTCAAGATGCGCGCCGCCAGCGTTGCACCAGGGACAGAAACAGGCACCTCGAATCGTAGCCGTTCCGTTCGTTGGAAGCGCCCGTCCGCGGTCACCAAGTACTGGAGTCCGGTCGCGGGACCCCGCCGCAGCACGATACCGGCCGGAGAGAGCAGCATGCCAGCTTCTGGAACAACGACGTCGGTTGTCGTCTGCAGCGGCAGTGATCCGCCCGCCGGCGTGAGCGACAAGCGGACGAGGTAGCGGCCCGCAGCAAAGGATGGTGCGGCACTCTCGACGATCTGCACGCTGCGCTGACCCGGTTCGATCTTGATCTCACGCTCAATCGGCGCGCCTCCCCCCTTTTCACGCTCGATCACGATGCGGCCACGACCGCCCTGCTGCCACTCGGGATTTTTCGCAGTCGACGCGTCGAGCTCGGTCGCAATCCACACGTGTCCGGTCGTCGCCGAGGTTTGCACACGCACCGGCGCGGTGCCGCGCAGCGTCGTCAGGCTCTCGACCGCACGCCGCAGAACGGGGGCCATGTCGCTGGTGCGAGCGGCACTCGCCGTTGTGGCCGTCGCGGCCGCCAACTCCGCTTCGGTTGGGGCGAGATAGCCAGGACGCGCACGCACGTCAACGCCTGGCCGTTTCACACGGACACTCAGTTTACGAAACTTGCCATCGAGCTTCGTATTCGTCGAGTAATACCCCAGCAGGTAGTACATGCTGACGTCGGCAAGCATCCGCCGCATGGCGCCGCTGACGTCAGACGTATTCACAACTGCGAGGCCATCGGTGGCGACGGCCAGCTCACGCAGCGAATCCTGACGAGCCGTGAGCATGGCGTGATCGGCGGTGATGTTGGTCGCGCGGCGAAGACTGAGGTCTTCGTCGAACACCGATAAGCCGCGCGGATCGACGGTGTAGAAGCTGACGTTCGCGCGGTTGGCGCGCTGGAGCAGCAGGCGAAAATCGAGCTCCATATCCTCATTGGCCAACTGCTGCCGCTCGCGTTCGCACGCATCGTAACTCTGCTGGCCCATACGGGCCGCAGTCGTCAACCTGCCGTCAGGGCCAATGCTGATGGGATCGGTCCGCGGCACGTAATCGTCGATCGTGCGTGCGAGCCGTTGATCACGGCGCGGCAAGCGCCATCCTTCAGAAAGCAAAACCACGAACTTGCGCTCTTCGCGAATACCCTCGAGATGGATGATGAGATCGGCGATCGCGTCCAGTGTTTTCCGCTCTCGCCGGCGATCGATCATCTCCTGAGCGATGCCTTCGGTCTTTGATTTCGGTGTGTCGGGATAGCACATCTGGATCTCGAGCTCGCGCGGATCAGACGTCACCATGCGCTGCCGCTCACCCCAAAACCAGTTGTCATGCATGATGCCGTCGATGGTCGTCGTGCGGCGAGCCAAGGTGAGATTCGCTGCCGACATCTCCGGGTGCATGACGCCGATGAGGTCGTCGCGCCCGATCACGCCCTCGAGAAGATTGGTGACTGGGCCCTGTGCGCGATACGACCCCTCGAGATGCACGTGCCAGACGTCGAGAAAGAGCACGAACACGCGCGCGTCGGCGCTCGCCGCAATCGCACGCGACTCGGCCACGGTGTTGGGTTCGATACGCGTGGCTTCAGGAGCCGGCCCGCGCGGGCGAATCACTTGAAAGCTTTCGAGCCGTTGCCGCACACCGTCTTCGAGCACCTCGAAGTCGTCGAGGGTGAGATCGCCGACCGGCTCCCCGTTTTGCGAGACGTAGGCGTCGACACGGACGAGGTTAGCGCCGGACCGGAATCGCGGCTGCTCCTGTTGGTCGCGCGCATCCTGGGCCGCACGGGAGGCAGTCCCGGTCGCGACAATCAACGCGACGAGCACAAGAGCAACACCGCGGACGTACGGCTTCATGGCGCATCCATAGCAGGGTTCGGCCTCGTCATTATTCCGCGAAGCTTCTTGATCGTCCAGCGCAGCGCAAGGACGATGGCGACCAGGATAAGGAGCGTCACTACGAGCGCCGCAATCGGGTATTTCAGCGCCAGCAGCCCGAGTCCGATGACGAACACGTCTTCCACGAGGCTGACGATCCAGTTGGTAAACGGTTCAGGGCTCGTGTTGACCGCGACGCGCGTGCTCGCCTTCGTGAGGTGGCTACCAGCGGCGATGGTGCCACCGATCAAACCGATAATCGTTTGAAAGCCCGGCGACGACTCTCCGAGCGTCGCGATCGCGATCGCGGCGCCGCCGATTGGTCGAATCACGGTGTGGATCGTGTCCCAGATCGAATCGATCCACGGGATCTTGTCCGCGATGAACTCCACCGCATAGAGCACGAGCGCGGCGCCAATCACCCAGTCGTTGTTGAACACCTGGTATTGCGGCGGGAGCACCACCCACTGAAAGCGGGCGGCGAGGCCGAGCACTGCGACGGTGGCGTACAGGTTCACACCGGAGGTGAGCGAGAATCCGAGCGTCCGGCCAAGGGAGATCAGGACATCCATACGGTGATTACCACTGTTAACTGTTTTCCTCCCTGATCTCCCTGATCTCCCTGCTAACTGTCTTCCTCCCTGATCTCCCTGATCTCCCTGTTAACTGTCTTCCTCCCTGATCTCCCTGATCTCCCTGTTAACTGGCTTCCTCAATGATCTCCCTGATCTCCCTGTTAACTGGCTTCCTCAATGATCTCCCTGACCTCCCCGTTCTCTCTACACGATAGCGGCAAAATGCCCGACCGGGGCAGGCTGGTTGCGAAGTGGCTGCGAATTAGGCGATTTTTCGAACAAAAACCTGGGACAAGCCGGCCAAGCGGCGGGCATGCGGCTTGCAGCCCGGGACTATCAGATGCGCTCTGCCCCCGGCCAAGTCCGGCTCGATGATTTGCGTCGTGTGTGCCGCTCCGGCGAACAGATCAATCACGCATTGATGAAGGAGATGCTCGGACTCTTCATTCAGGAGAACCGCCGTCGCATTTCGATGGCGCTTGGCGCTGCCGAGACCGGCGACAGTGTCGAGTTGCGAGGCGCCGTGCACGCGCTCAAAGGCAGTGCCGCGCTCATCGGCGCCGAGCATCTGCACGACCTCGCCGCCAATCTGGAATTTCGCGTCGTCAGCGGCACGGTGAAGGATGCACACGTCGAAACCCGCCAGCTCGAGGACGAATACGCCGCCGTCGTGTCGACCTTGCGATCGATCTACCCCGATCTTGCCACCGACTGATCGGCGGAACGAGCGTCGCGCAACATCGCTTCGATCCGCTCACGCACGATCGCGATAAGTCGATCGCGGTCATCGTCGGTGAGGTCAGCCGTTTCAACCGGCTCGCCGATGTGTACTCTTACGTTCACCGGCCGCACGATCCAGCTGCCTTTTCGCATCGCCGCACGGCCGCCCTGCACCGCCACAGGCACAATCGGCGCCTTGGCGTGAAGCGCCATGATGAACCCGCCCTTTTTGAACGGGAGCAGCTGGTCTGTGCGGCTGCGCGTGCCTTCAGGAAAAATCAAAAACGAATTGCCCTCGCGAATCGACGCCGCGGCGCGCTCGATGGCCTTGAACGCTTCGTCGCGATTTTCGCGCGGCACCGGAATGAATCCTCCAAGCTGCAGCACCGGGCCGAGAATCGGCAGCTTGCTCAATTCCGCTTTATACAAGATGTGCAGACGCCGATGCAGAGCCTGAAACAGCACAGGCGGATCGACGTTGCTTTCGTGATTGGAGCAGAACACCACTGAACGATCGCGCGGGATGTGCTCGCGGCCAATCACCCGATAGCGAATGCCAGCGGATCCCAGTGCCAGCGCGACTCCACCGTGACCCATTGCGTACAGCAGCCCTTTGGCCTGAAAAAGAAGAATGATGGCGATGCCGATCGGCCCCACGATTAGGACGTAGAGCGAGAGCAGGATATAAGTGACGATCGACCGAACGGCAGCCATGTGTACAAAACAACGGCCACCGCAAGGTGGCCATTGGGAACGAGAAACGAAGAACGAGGAACTAAGAACGAAGAACCCGGAACCTCGGAACTCCGCGAAGCTCTCCTTTAACTCGCGCGCGCCTGCCGGCGTGCCGCTGCCGCGCGTGTGCTCGTGGCCATCGCCTTCGCCGGCATCGCCTTTGGCGTTGGCCGCGTCGCTGCGCGCTGCTGTGCGCGTGCCTTCATCATGAAGCAGCGCTCAAGCGCCTTCTCGACGCGATCTTCAACCGTGGCCGTCGTGACGCGCATGACTTCCGAGACCTCCGAGACGATGAGCGATTTCGCGCGATCGAGCATGCGCTTTTCACGGAACGACAGGCTCTTGGACTTCGACAGGAACGTGAGGCTCTTGAGCACATCCGCCATGTCGTAGATCGATCCGGTGCGCATCTTGTCTGAATTGTCCTTGAAGCGTCCTTTCCAATTGGCGTGGTTGTCGATCTTGCCGTCTCCGATCAAATGAAACAACCGTTCCACTTATTCATCCGTGATTGCGCGCCGCAGGCCAACGTTGTCGACGTTTGCCACCGGCACGAGCACGGTTGTTTCGTTGGAAAGGATGCGAAGATGGAAAAAGCCGCAGGTCGTGCCGAGGATCGTTTTCTCCTCGATCTTTTGTACGACCCCGAGACCATGGTTTGGGTAAATGACCTTGTCGCCAACCTGAAATCCCACGTGCGCCTCGCTTCGGGATGGTGAATCGGTAGGAGCTGGAGCGTGCCGCCGAGGAAACAAGTATAGCGCAGGCGAGCGCCCGAAATCAACGAAAAGCCCGGTAAATCGCATGTTTTCATCGATTGGGCCGACCTTGCGCAGTTCGCTCGAAACGGCCCGGTGACTTACCGCTAACCCCCGTTCGCTCACGCGGTTAATGGCCAGGCGTCTCGTGGACGCGTATGCGCGCCGTGACAACTTATTACACAATTCCGCGTTCTGGACTCACATCCCGGTTCGGATATGCTGCCGCTCATGACGTTGGTCTTTCGTTCGGTGGCCGCTCTCGCCCTGGCAACGGCTCTACTGCCAGCCGCGATCGTCGCCGGTCAGGTACCTTCAGCGAAAAGGCCCGATGCTGAACAGCTCGCACCCTACGTCCCGACTCCGCAGGAAGTGGTGGACCGTATGCTCGAGCTGGCTGAGGTGACGAAAGCCGACGTTGTCTATGACTTGGGATGCGGCGACGGGAGAATTCCGATCACCGCCGCCAAGAGTTACGGCGCGCGCGGAGTGGGTGTGGATATCGACCCTCAGCGCATTGCCGAATCGGTTGCCAATGCCAAAGCCGCCGGCGTTTCGCATCTGGTCACGTTCACGCTTCAGGATGCGATGAAAACCGACGTGTCGCCGGCGACGGTCGTCACGTTGTATTTGCTCTCTTCGTCCAATCTCAAACTGCGGCCGATCTTGACGCGGCAGCTCAAGCCGGGCGCGCGGATCGTCGCGCACAACTACAGCATGGGCGATTGGCAGCCGGATAAAGTGGACACATTCACCGACACCGCCAACACCCGCCGGACGCTGTATCTGTGGAAGGCCGACGGCAAGGTCAGGCCGTAAGCGCGATCTATCGGGAGCGGCTCGAAGCGCGTCGGGTGGCCGTCGCGCGCGGCGAGGTCCTGCACGGCCGCATTTCATGGGCGCGCCTTGGACTGCTTTTCACGGGCATCGCGCTCGTCGCGGCGCTTCGCACGAGCGGTGCACCCTGGCTGGTCATCCCCATACTGATCTTCATTCCGCTCGCCTTCTACCACGGCCAGGTGCTCAATCGCCGCGATCGCGCAATGCGGGCCGCGATGTTTTACGAGCGCGGCCTGGCGCGGCTGGAAGGCCGCTGGCAAGGAACCGGCAACCGTGGCGATCGATTCGCCGATCCCTCGCATTTGTACGCCGAGGATCTGGATCTGTTCGGGCGAGGTAGCCTGTTCGAATTGCTCGCCACGACACGCACGAGCGGTGGAGAACGCGTGCTCGCCGGCTGGCTGCTCACCCCCGCGCCGGTGAACGTCATTCGCGAGCGGCAGCAAGCGCTCGAGGAGCTCGCGCCGCGCTTCGATTTGCGCGAAGACCTTGCCGTGCTTGGTCCTGACGTTCAAGCCGCCGTACGCACAGAGGAACTTGCCGCTTGGGCGGCGGCGCCCTCGCAGTTGACAGCGAGTTGGCCGCGCATCGTCGCGCCACTGCTCGCGACAACGACAACGGCGTCGCTCATCATGTGGATTTGGACCGGGGAGCCACCGCCGGTTCTGCCGCTTGCAATCGTCGTACAGCTTCTCTTCGCGTGGCTGTTTCGCGCACGCGTGCACGAAATCGTGCACGCCGTCGAGCGGCGTGAGCACGAGCTCGAGGTACTCGCGGCACTCATGCGCCGTATCGATCGCGAATCACTATCCACGCCGCCCCTCGTGCGATTGCGTCATGAGTTGCGCGCGACCGGACGCTCGTCTGCTGCCGAGGTGCGCAGTCTCGCGAGGCTGGTCGACTTCCTGAGCTCGGGCCACAATCAGATGTTCGGGCCAATTGCAGCGCTCCTCCTGCTGACCACGCAGCTCGCGTTTGCGGTCGAACGCTGGCGTCAGCGTTGCGGCCCGGCCGTGCCGCGCTGGCTCGCCGCTGTCGCTGAATACGAGGCGTTGAGCGCGCTGGCGACATATCGCGCTGAGCACCCGAGTGATCCGTTTCCTGAGGTCGAGGACGGCGCGCCGTTCTATGAAGGCGAGGCGCTCGCGCATCCTCTCCTCGACGAGCAGGTCGCGGTTGACAACGACATCGGTCTCGGCGGGTCTTTTCCTCATCTGATCGTCGTGAGCGGCTCTAATATGTCGGGCAAGAGCACCTTGCTGCGCACGATCGGCGTCAACGCGGTGCTCGCACAGGCCGGCGCGCCGGTTCGCGCGAAGCGCTTGCGCATGACGCCAGTCGCGATTGGCGCCACGCTCCGGCTCAACGACTCACTGCAGGAAGGCCGCTCGCGGTTCTATGCCGAAATCACGCGGCTGGCCGCGATCGTTCGACACGCGAGGGAAACCCGCCGTGTGTTGTTCTTGTGCGACGAGCTGCTCTCGGGCACGAATTCACACGATCGTCTGCAGGGCGCGAGCGGCATTCTGAAAGCGCTGCTCAATCTGGATGCGATCGGGCTTGTTACCACTCATGACCTGGCGCTGACAGCAATAGTTGACGAACTCGGCCCGATGGCGGCGAACGTCCATTTCGAAGACCGCTTCGAAGACAACGTGTTGACATTCGATTACAAGCTTCAGCCTGGTGTCGTGCGGACGGGCAACGCGATTCCCTTGATGAAATCGGTGGGTCTCGATGTCTGAACAGTTTGAAAAGCTTGGGTTGTTTTATCTCGGACGTCGCGTGGATCCGGAGTCGCGGCGCCTGACCGACGTGCCGCTGTTGTACGAAGCCAACGATCTCGTCACGCACGCCGCTATCATCGGCATGACCGGCAGTGGCAAAACCGGGTTGGGCATCACGCTGCTCGAAGAGGCGTTACTGGACGGCGTGCCCGTGCTTGCAATCGATCCGAAGGGCGATCTCGGCAACCTGCTGCTGACGTTTCCCCAACTCTCCGCTTCTGCACTGGGGCCATGGGTGAGCCCCGAGGACGCGCGCGCCAGGGGCGTGGCCGAATCGGATTGGGCCGCACAAGAAGCGGCGCGATGGAAGCAGGGACTCGCGGAGTGGGGGCAATCGGAGGAACGGATCGCGCGGCTGCGCGCAGCGGCGGACTTTGTCATCTACACGCCTGGCAGCACTGCTGGCGTCCCGATCTCGATCCTCAAATCGTTCGCCCCGCCGCCCGCCAGCGTGCTTGAAGACAGCGAGTTGCTCGGCGAGCGCGTCAGCACGGCCACGACAAGCCTTCTCACGCTGGCGGGTGTCGATGCCGATCCGATGCGCAGCCGCGAGCACGTGCTCGTGTCGGCGCTGCTGCAGGACGCGTGGCGGCAAGGTCGCACACTCGATCTTCCCGCGCTGATCGCGGCCGTGCAGAAGCCGCCGCTCTCGAAAATCGGCGTGATAGATCTCGAGTCGTTCTTTCCCGCTGCGGATCGCTTCGAGCTGGCAATGCGGCTCAATCATCTCGTCGCAGCGCCGGAGTTTTCCGGCTGGCTGCAAGGCGACGCGCTCGATATCGGCGCGCTGCTCTACTCGGCGCACGGCAAACCGCGGGTGGCCGTCGTCTCGATCGCACACCTCGACGACCGCGAGCGCATGTTCTTTGTGTCGCTGCTGCTGAACGAGCTGGTGGGATGGATGCGCGTGCAGCGCGGCACGTCGAGCCTCCGCGCGATCACCTACTTCGACGAGATCTTCGGCTTCCTCCCGCCCGTGGCGAATCCGCCGTCGAAGCCACCGCTCCTCACGCTGCTCAAGCAGGCACGCGCCTTCGGTCTTGGGCTCGTGGTTGCGACGCAGAATCCAGTGGATCTCGATTACAAGGCGTTGGCGAACACGGGCACGTGGTTCCTTGGCCGACTGCAGACGCAGCGCGACAAAGATCGGCTGCTCGACGGGCTCGAAGGGGTCACTGCCACGGCGTTGGATCGCGCAACGGTGGACGGCATGCTGTCGAGTCTCGAGAAGCGCGTATTTCTGCTGCACAACGTGCACGATGAAGCGCCTACGCTGTTTCACACACGTTGGACGATGGCATATTTGCGCGGGCCGCTCGGGCGTGATGAGATCGCGCGGCTCACTGAAGCAAGGACGGCGACCTCCACTCCCGCCTACCGCACCGCACCTGATGCTGCCGCGCATCGCACCGCACCTTACGCACTTGAGGGCCGCACCGCACCCGCCGCACCTTCCGCAGTGACGGCACCCACTGCACCCGTACTCGACCCCGCGATCAAGCAGTTTTTCGCGCCCGGCGAAGGGACTGTCTACCAGCCCTCTCTCCTTGGCGCCGTGCGTGTCGCATACACCGACTCGCGACTCGACATCGACGAAGTGCGCGACGTCGTTTTGACCACGCCGATTGGCGACGGAGCGCTGCCCGTGGATTGGGAGCATGCCGAACCGGCGCCGATTGCTTTGAAGGACCTTAACTCGCAGCCGGATCGCGCGTTGCCCTTCGCACATCTACCAAGCGCCGCAACCGAGAAAAAGAGATATGCGCAGTGGGAAAAAGATCTCGCGCGCTGGGCGTCGCAGTCGCAGACCGTGGAACTGCTGCGCAGCGCGCGGGCGAAGCTCACCTCGCGGCCGGATGAAGACGAGCGCGCCTTTCGCATTCGCGTCCAGTCCGCTCTGCGCGAAGCGCGAGATCAAGCCGTGGTGAAGACGCGCCAGAACTACGCCGCGAAACTCGCGACGGCCGAAGACAAGCTGCGGCGGGCCGAAGCGGCGGTACAGCGCGAGCAGCAGCAGGCCACGGAATCGAAACTGCAGGCCGGCGTCTCGATTGCAGCGACGATTGCCGGCGCGCTGCTGGGAAGAAAAGCTGTGAGCGCGAGCACACTCGGGCGGGCGACCACCGCCGCGCGCGGCATGGGCCGCATTGGACGAGAAGCAGAGGACGTCGCGCGCGCGGAAGCCAACGTCACAGTACTGCGCGAGGCTCGCGACGCCTTGGCATCAAAGCTCGAGCGCGAGATGCACCACGTTGCTGCGTCGTTCGACACGTCCAACGAGACGTTGGAGCGAGTACTCCTCAAACCGAAGCGCGGAACCGTCGCGGTGCAGCTCGTCGCGCTCCTGTGGAAACCGAGGTAATGTTCGATGTGGTGAGGTGGTGAAGTCGCGATGTTATGGTCACATCGCCACATCACATCGCCACATCGACAGACACATCGCCACATCGCACCATCGATGCATCACATCGCCACATCGATACATCGCTAGATCGCGATATGAACCTCTTTCAAGTCTCGCTGATGCCGTTAGTCAGGTCAGCGCGGCTGCGCTCGTCACCACATCTGAACCGACTCTGCGCTTGCGCGAACGTCCACTGCTCGCCGCGTGGCGATGAACTTGCGTTACGCTTTTTCTGGAGGGTGTTTCAATGGTACTGGGCGTCGAGTCGTTGAGTCCGGCTATCGCGCTGCTCTTCGGCGTGCTCATCCTCATCTTCCCGAGGATGCTCAATTACCTTGTCGCGATTTATCTGATTCTCGCCGGCTTGCTCGGGCTCGGCGTCATCGCGCTGCGGTAACCGGGCGTGCGACACACGTGGAGCGGCAGGGAGCCGCTCCACTGTCGTCACCTTATGGTGCACCCGGCGGAACATGCATCGCCAGCAGATGGCTACCGAATGCTTACATTTTCTCGTCTGACATCATCGTGGCCCCCTGTTGGCGCGGCGCAGCTGCTGCAGCACCGCGAGATCGGCCACATCGCTGGGTCGTCCTGTCTGTTTCGACTTCACAAGATCATCGATACCCACATATGGCACGCGAACGTGCTTGATGCGGCGCACCACGCGATTTGGCCACGCCCGATCGAACGTCAGACCGCCGGCCACCGTGAGCAGGTCCACACGTGGGTCGTCGCCAACGATCGTGAAAGGCTTTCGCGTCACGTCTTCCGCATCGAGTTCGGCCGCAATGCGATAGGGCAAGGCTTCGAGCGCCTTCAGTAGGCGCCGAGTATTCGCTACGTCTTTCGGGATCAACACGTCGACATCCCGAGTGGCACGGACCGATCCGTGAAGGTTGGCGGCTACTCCGCCGACGAGCAGATAGCGCACACGCGCGCTGTTCAGCAGCAGGCAGACACGCAAGACGCGGTTATCAGTACCACGGGTTGCGTTGCGCACGCTTCCAGCGCTCGTAGGCGGCGAACGAGTCGAAGGTTTTTGCAAACGGTTTGGGCTGGGGAAACGGCGTGAGCGCGCAAAAGTCGCGGAACAGTTGTTCGGCCTGCTCGAGACGGTCAGCGGCCGAGCGGGATTGCCGACGAACGCGGCGAGGGCGGCGCTTCACGAGACGATTATACGGTCGTCATCACTTCGGGTAGCTGCGTAGGTGCAAAGACGGCTATGGCGCGTGCGGATAACGCGATCAAACGCGCCACCCGCATCGGCACCCCTCGCTCGCCCGTAACGCCAGGGAGCTATGGCGAGGCAAGCCTTCGTTCTTAGTTCTTCGTTCTTCGTTCGGAACGAATGCCGGAGGAGGGAATCGAACCCACACGCCCGTGAAGGGCACGGGATTTTGAGTCCCGCGCGTCTGCCAGTTCCGCCACTCCGGCCTGGGTGGGATCTTTCATTCTACTCGACGAAAATCCGCGGACCTAAAGGTCCGCGCTACATGTTGAGAGCGCAAAACGCGCGGACTCGGATCCTCGAACATAAAGCGCGAACTCGGAACCTCAGAACCGCGAACTTCGGAACTTCGAACCCCGGAACCCTGCAAACCCGCGAACCGTTCAGTTAAGATTGCGTCCATGCGTTCGCAGTCGACGTTCCTTGTACTCGCGCTTTTCGCCGCTGGATGCAGCAGCGCCCCGCCGCCTCCGCCCTATAAGCCGGTCGCCGACGTCAAAGCTCTGATGGCGAACGTCATGGAGCCCGCCGCCGACGAATACTGGGACGCGGTCGGCACCGTCGTCGACGAGAAGGGCGAGCACCAGATCGAGCCGCAAACGCAGGAAGAGTGGGACGCCGTACGGAACCAGGCGTACACGTTCACCGAAGCCGGCAACCTCCTGATGATGCCGACGCGCGCGAAGGACAACGGCGAGTGGATGCAGCTGGCGCAGGCCTTCATTGAATCGGGTCAGAAAGCGATTCGCGCCGCCGAAACGAAGAACAAGCAGGCCGTGTTCGACACCGGCGCCGAGGTGTATGACGCGTGCACGAACTGCCACTCGAAGTACAGCCCGGAGATTCTCAAGGCGAATCTGCGACAGTGAACGGCACACGTGGCGATGTCGCGACGTGGTGATGTGGCGATGTGGTGATGTCGCGATGTGTCTGTCGAACTAGCGATGTGATGGGGCGATGTGATCGGGCGATGTAGCGATGTGATGGGGCGATGTGATTGGGCGATGTGACGTTTCACATCACCACATCGTCAGACCCATCATCACATCCTTACATCACCACATGACATCGCCACATCACCACGTCGCCACATCGCTACATGGGAGGCTTCGGTTTCCCGTACCCCGGCCGAAAATTTTGATGACAGGTCGTGCACGACTCGTATAACTGATCGCTCAAACCCTCGAGCGCCGCCAGGTCCTTTGCTTTCGCCGCTTTGAACGCCGCCGTGCCCACGTCGAGCATCAACTTGGCGTCTTTGATCCACTGATCCCGCCCACGGGCGCGTGTCGGCATCATCAGTAGGTTGGCCGACTCGGCCAGGGTCAACGTCTTCGCCTGGAGCTCGGCCCACTCGGCGTCGGTTTTCGGCGTCCGCGTTGAAATGTAAAAAATTGCGTCGGACGTCGGATAAATCATGTGCACCATCAGCTCGCTCATGGTGCCCTGGGCAGCCACGGCCGGGCCCCACGCCAACAGCCCCAAAAGCACGAGTCCGAAACTGCGCATCGCCTATCTCCTCACTGGACGCTCAGCCCGTGACATGCTAGCGTCTGCGTCAACGGGAGGAGTTTCGCATGATCTCCACGTGGAAGCCGATCGGTATTCTGGCCGTTACCGGCATCGCCCTCGCCGCCTTCTCCGGCGTCGCTGCCGCCGCGGACGCTCCGTCGAATCCAACCTTCACGAAGGACGTCGCGCTGATTTTCCAGGACAAGTGCGAAGCCTGTCATCGACCCGATTCGATTGCGCCGATGTCGCTCATGACGTACGAAGAGGCCCGGCCCTGGGCACGATCGATCAAGGAACGGGTCGCCGCGCGCCAGATGCCGCCATGGCACCTCGACAAGACGGTTGGCATTCAGGACTTCAAGAACGATCGCTCCCTCACCGACGACCAGATCGACACCATCGTCCGCTGGGTCGACAACGGAGCGCCGAAAGGCGATCCGAAAGACATGCCGCCGCCGCGTCAGTGGCCGGACGAATCGGTCTGGAACTTCGCCAAACTGTTCGGCAGTCCACCTGACTTGATCATCAAGTCCACGCCGTGGACGCAGAAGGCGCACGGCAACGACGCGTGGTGGAAACCGGTAGTGGAGACGGGTCTCACCGAGGCGCGGTGGGTTCGTGCCATCGAGATCCGGCCGTCCACGGTGAAAGGGCGTCGCATCACCCATCACGCGATTGCCCGCCTCCAACAGGAAGAAGACACGCCCGGGAGTCCGGCCGCACAACCTGACGCGCCCGACACGGGGGTGTTCGCCAACACCGGCACGTTTATGGAGTGGGCCGTCGGCAAGCAGGGCGAAATCATGCGGCCGAACTCGGGCAAGCTGATGCTTCCCGGGTCCAAGATCGTGTGGGACATTCACTATTCGTCTGCGGGCGAAGACATTACCGATCAAGTAGAACTCGGCATCTACTTCTATCCGAAAGGGCAGGAACCGAAATACCGTCAGGTGCTGCACTTGATGGGCACTGGCGGCATCGACATTCCGCCCAACACGGTCAAAGCCACGCAGGGCTTCTTCCCGCTGCGTCAGGCGGCGCGCGTCGAAAGTTTCCAGCCCCATATGCACCTTCGCGGCAAGGCGATGGCAATCGATGCGATTCTGCCCACCGGCCAGGTGCAAACCCTCAGTCACGTCGCCGATTTCAACTTCAACTGGCACAACTCGTATGTGTATGCGGACGACGCGGCGCCGTTGCTGCCGAAGGGAACGATCCTCCGCATCACGGCGTGGCACGACAATACGCCGGCCAAGAAGTCGAATCCGGATCCGAATCTGTGGGTCGGATACGGCGATCGCACAGTTGATGAAATGGCGCACGCGTGGGTAAACGTGACCTACTTCTCGGACGAGGACTATCAGGCGGAGCTCGCCGCGAAGAAGGCGCGGACTGCAAAGACGACCGAGTCGCGACAGCAGCAATAGCATGCGGGCACGCGCGGGCGCGTTGATCATGCTGACGGCATTGACCGGCGTCGCGACCGCGGCGCTCGTCGACGCCGATCAGACGCCCGCTCCCCTGCCGCTCGAACCACTCGGCGTGCGCGGCGAAGCGGTGTTCCCGGCGTTGGAGGGCTGGTATCCCAATTCGGACGGCAGCGCCACCATCCTCCTCGGCTACTACAACAGGAACGCAGAACAGATCCTCGATATACCGATCGGCGCCAACAACCGCATCGAGCCGGGCGGACCCGATCGCGGCCAGCCGACGCACTTTCTGCCGCGCCGGCAATACGGCGTCTTCTCGATCACTGTTCCGAAAGAGTTCGGCAGCCAGAAGCTGACGTGGACGCTCGTTGCCAACGGCCAAACCTCCGCGGTCACGTTCTGGTTGAACCCTCCGTACCTCGTCGAGCCGTTCAAGAATCTGGCAAACGGAAATACGCCGCCGGTGTTGAAACTCGCGCCGGGCGGACCGGATCTGCAGGGTCCGCCGCGAGGGATTGCCGCGACGTTGCGCGCGAAAATCGGCGAACCACTCGCTCTCGCCCTCGACTTTGGCGATAAGCCGCCGACATACGTGCCTCCGCCATTCCCGGCGGCCGCGGCGCGCGGGCGCGGCCGTGGCGGGCCGCCGCCTGCGGTGACGATCACATGGACGAAGTTTCGCGGACCAGGCGAGGTGACATTCAGTAACGCCAAGCAGGAGTTCCGCGAGCAGGAAGGAAGAGCAGCGACAGACGCGACGTTCAGTGCACCAGGCGAGTACATGATCCGCGCCACGGCCAACGATTCGTCCGGCGAGGGCGGTGGCGGCGATCAGTGCTGCTGGACCACGGCGTTGCTCAAAGTCGCGGTGGAGCGTTAAACTGGCCAAGGGCCTGGTTGATATCCCGTTACGCGAAGCCCTGGCTAATTTTGTCGTTTTCCTGGCGCGCGCTTCGTGCCCGGACCGTTATGCGGTCCACAATGGGTACAATGCTCTCGTTTCGTGCCGCATAACGGCCTGTCCCACACATCGTGTCGCTTCTGAGTTTCTTCGAATGGATGGCCAGCACTCGCTGGAGCATCGCCCTGCACGAATCGCTGTACATGTATCCGCTCGTGGAATCGGTCCACGTGCTGACACTCTGCCTCTTCGCCGGCTTCGCCACCATGCTCGATCTGCGGCTGCTCGGCATGACGCTGCGCTACGTACCAGTGTCGGAGATCCTCGATCGCGTGCTGCCGTGGACGAAAGTCGGCTTCGCGGTGATGATCATCACCGGCGCACTGCTCTTTTACGCGATCCCGGTGCGCAATTATCAGAACATCTTCTTCCGCCTGAAGATCATCCTGCTGATGCTCGCCGGGCTGAACGTGTGGTTCTTCCACTGGCGTGTCGAGAAGCGTACTGCGGATTGGGACCTCGATCCGGTGGCGCCGAAAGCGGCGCGCGTGACGGCCGCGATCTCATTGTTCCTCTGGGCCACGATCATCGTGTGCGGCCGGATGATCGCGTATAACTGGTTTGACTGCGACATTCAGCCGCAGCCTGATTTCATCAATTGGGCAGCGGGCTGCGTAGTACCGCCGCAGTGAAAAACGCCTGCGGGAGTTTCCAGGGTCAGTTGTCAGTTCAAAAGAGCGAATGAAACAAACCGACTGATAACCAAAACTTCGAACTGGAAACTAGTCACTGGAAACTCTTCTATGCTCCTTCCCTTCTTCGAATGGTGCGAGGCGTCGTTCATCGGTCAGGCCATCCGCAACTCGCTCTGGCTCTTTCCTGTGATCGAGTCGGTTCATCTGCTCGGCCTCGCCGTGATCGGCGGCGCCGTGCTAATCGTCGACATGCGGCTGCTCGGATTGGGCCTGCGGCAGCCGACGCGTGAAATCGCCCGCGATGCACGGCCGTGGCTGATCGGAAGCTTGATCGTGATGCTGGCCACGGGGATCTCGTTGTTCCTGAGCGAGTCGATCAAGTGCTACTACAGTCAGGCGTTCTGGTGGAAGATCACAGCGCTGCCGCTCGCGATCATTTTCACGTTTACGGTGAAGCAACACGTCGTGCGCAAGGAGGACCACGAGATTGGTCCGATTGCAGGAAAACTGGTGGCGCTGGTATCGCTGGCGCTGTGGTTTACGGTGGGCGCCGGGGGGAGATGGATTGGGTTCTCTTAGAAGGTCCTGGGTTCCGAAGTTCCGAGCTTCCCGAGTCCCGGGTTCCGAGGTTCAAACATGCGAAGGTGCACGCCTGGACTTCGAAACCTCGAACCCTCAAACTGCGGCACGCCGGAGCTTGTGAACCCCTTACCGTCCCGGTGGCTTCTTCGGTTTTTCCGTCGGATCGCGTCCGTCCTGCGGCGCGCCGGTTCCCGACGACCCCAAGAATATCTTTCGTCCGTCGGTGAACGTCACGTCGCGGCCGTTCGCGCGCTTGAGCGAATGATCCTTGGTCTGATACCCGTCGACAATCAGCTCGGCGCCCGAGACGCTGCCGTCCTGATTCACCTTGATCAACATATCGCGGGTGAGACCACGTCGCAGCAGCGTGTTGGGCGTCCCGCCCTCGACCATCCACACTTCGCTTGTGCCATCGGGTTTCTTCGTTTCGAGATGGATCCAGGTGTGCGGATTCACCCACTCGATCTTCACGACCTTGCCCTGCAGCCTGACAGGCGCGTTTGGATCGAACTCAGCGCCAAACGCATGATGGCCGGCCACGGGGACAGTGGTGGCCAGCAGACCAAGTCCCGCAATGAGAATGCCTAGTATCCTTCGCATTTTGCTCTCCGAGATTCTTTCGATGGCCGATCGCAGATTGCAAACTGACCGCAATCTCCAATCTTCAATCCCAACTTTCAATCTTCAATCCGCAAGCGCCGATCTGCAACTACTGTTTCTTCGCCGCGTCGCGTTCCCGCGCGCGTTCCCCGCTCAACACGTTCGAGAGCGCGTAGTTCCCTTCGTGGCACGCGTATTCATAGATTAGCTCGTCGGTGCGGTTGAAGGGAATTTCTCCGCTCCACGGCCGGACAAAGGTCGTCGGATCGTCCACCGTGAACTTGTAAAGAATCGTATCCAGCCCCGTGCGCGTAAAACGCTCGATCACGCGCAGCTTCTCCGATGCGCCGCGCAGCGCCTGCGCGGGATGAAAGTTGGTCGTTTCGACAACCAGCGTGTCACCTTCCCAGCGGCCGATCGAGTCGCCGAAATATGGCCGGATGTGTTTGGGCAGGTGTTCGCCGCCAATGCGAATCACACGCGCGTCGTGCACCATCTCCACGAGGATGAGCACGTGATCCCTGGTCTGCACGATCTGATAGTTGTTGTTGTAGAAGTAGTTCGGAAACATCGGTGGACCACCGTTGGTGCCGCCACCGGCGGGACCGAACGAGAGGATGCATCGCTCGGCGAGCGGACGCATCTCCGGATGATCGTACGCGCCACGACCACGATTCCCCGCCGCGCGCGCCGCCGCGCGCTCGCGCGCTTCCGGCGTCAGCGCGGGAATGCGGCCGTCGGGTGGATCGACGACGAGCGAACTGCGCGGACGTCCGTCGATCACCGCAACGCGGTCACCAGGATCGAGCCAGAAGTTGTTATAACCCCCGACGTTCCCCGCCGCGCCCGTCGATCCGTCGCCCCCTTTGGGCGGCGCCGGCCGATCGGGATCGCTCGGTTGACTCAGCCGCTCACGACGATCCGCGAGGTTCTTCTCGAGCCGCGCCGCCTCCTCGTCGGTCATCACGAGGCTGCTGAAACCCTCCGGCCGTTCAACCGGCGTGATCGTTTCGTTGGTCCAGGTCCCCTGCAGATCCGGACGCCCATCGGGCATGCGCGGAACCGTCCAGCCCTTACTCGCGGTGTGCCGAGGGGCCTGCCCTGAGCCGGGTCGAGGGGCTTGCCCGGAGCCCTGTCGAGGGGCCTGCGCGCTGAGCGACGTCAGCGCGAACGCGAGAACCGCAACGGCCGAGGCGCTCCTCTTCATTGCGACTTCTTCTTCGCCGCCTCACGTTCCTGCGCGCGAGCACCGCTCATGACGCCTTCGAGACCGTAGTTGCCTTCGTGGCACGAGTACTCGTAGACGAGTTCGCCCGGCGCCATCGCGTTGAAGACGAGCTCGCCGGTGAAGGGCGCCGTGAACGTGTCAGGATCCTCGACGATGAACTTGTAGTTGATCGTCTTCGCATCAGCGCGCGAGAGCCGCTCGGTGACCTTCAGGTTCTGCCACGATCCGCGGAAGCCCTGCAACGGATGGAAGTTGGTGGTTTCGATCACGAGCGTGTCGCCTTCCCAACGCCCGATCGAATCGCCCATCCACTGACGCACGCCCGCCGGCGGATGCTTCGTGTCGCCGATGCGTACCACGCGCGCGTCGTGCACCATCTCGCTGAGGAACATCACGTGGTCCTTCGTCTGCACGATCGTGTAGTTGTTGTTGTAGAAGTAGTTCGGCAGCATCGGCGGTCCGGCGTTGTTGCCGAACGACATGATGCAGCGCTCGCCGAGCGGCCTCAGCTCGGGATGATCGAATTCGCCGCCCTGCTTCTTGCGAACCTCGGCGGCCGCCGCCATGCGCTCGCGTGCCTGCGGCGTCACTGTCGGAATCCGGCCGTCGGGTGGATCGATAATGATCGAGCTGCGCGGTTTGCCGTCGACCCGCAGCACACGATCCCCCGGATCAATCCAGAACGAGTTGTAGCCGCCCACCGCCCCGCCGCCCGCCTGCCAGAGGCGTTCAATGACCGTGGGTTCGGGATTGGGGCTCTTCCGCAGCTCACCGCCGACCGGAGGTGTGCCGCGATTCGGATCGCTATCCTGCTCGCGGGCCGCAAGCGCTGCAGTCGTCGCCTTTTCGATGGCGGCCGCGTCCTGATCGGTGAGGACGAGCGGTTGTCCCGGCTGCCGCTCGAGCATCGTGATGGTCGCGTTCGTCCAGTTGCCCTGGAAGTCTGGCCTGCCGTCCGGCGTGCGCGGAATCCCCGACACCTTGGCCGTCGTCGCCGGTTTAGCTGCCGGCTTCTGTGGCGTCTGCCCCGAGCTCTGTCGCGGCGCCTGCGCGGAGACCGACGCGAGCGCGAGGGTGGCGCCGATGATTCCGATGACAAGCGTTCTCATTTCAACGGCTCCTTACGAAGGTGCCCATACATCAATTCAGTGACGAACTCGACGCACTTGAACTGGCCGAGCCGTGCGTCTCTGTTCACATGACGGTAGAGCGGCATGCTCATCTTCCACGGGCGCGTAAACGTCCGCGGATCTTCGATGGTCGCTTCGTACTGAATGTGATCAGGATCGGTCATCGTATAGCGCTCGGTGACCGTCATCGCTTCCGAGTGATGATTGCCCGCGCGATCGAACCACGTTTGATCGTTCAATCCATTAGTGACGACGACAAAGGTGTCGCCTTCCCAACGGCCGACCGACTGCCCCATCCACGTGTCGATCTGCGGCGGACCTGGATCTTTCAAATAGACGTTCCGTACGCCGCCAGCGTATTCGTAGGCGATGAAGAACGCCTTGTCGCTCTGAAAGATCTGAAACGGAAACGGCATATACGTGGCGCGCGGCACGCCCGGTAAGTAGCACTTGATCTCGGGATCGCGCGTCAGCCAGTTTTCCTGGTTCTCTTTTTTCTTGGCGAGCGCTTCAGGACGATAGGGAATTTCGTCGCCTTCGACCACGCCGACGCCCGATGGCACCGACCCGACGGCACCGAACGCGATTACTTCTTTCGCCGGTACGGGCACGACAGGGCCGGGCCGCATCGCAAGCGCCGGGCTCGCCATGTGCGCCTGGATGTCCCAATTGGCCGTGTTCAGCGTCTGCCAGAGGCCGTTCAAATCAGGTTTGCCGTTCAGACGCGGAATCGATGGCGTCCGTGTTTGTCCCGTGAGCGGTGACCAGGAAAACCCAGCGATTGCCGCGGCCATAATGCCAGCAACCAGCAAACCCCTGAAAACCCAACGCATGCGAAGCCCCCTGAGGCGGGAATTATACGGCCATCAGCGGTCGCCGGTCGGCTCTCAGAGCCAACGGCCGGACACCGCGCGCGAAAAGCGGGACATCTGCTGTGGAGCTGATCGCTGACAGCTGAGTGTTGCGCGCAGGAGGACGACAGCATGAAAAAACCCGGAGCCGACGTTAGCCGGCGAACGTCTGTCCGGGCGTGCAATCTGGGAAGGCCGGCCGCTCTGGTGACTCGACAATTGAACAGGGAGATAACGGAGATCAGGGAGGGCAAAGTGAACAGGGAGATCAGGGAGATCAGGGGAGATCAGGGGAGATCAGGGGAGATCAGCGAGGCAAGGTCAACAGGGAGATCAGCGAGGCAAGGTCAACAGGGAGATCAGGAGGCAAGTGAACAGGGAGATCAAGGAGATCAGGGAGGGATCAATCAACGAACGTCTTCGAACAAAATCAAAGCAAGCTCACCGCTCTCCCTGCCAAAATTTCCTTCCTGATCTCCCGACCTCCCTGTCAAATTACCTCCCCGATCTCCCCGATCTCCCTGTGATTCCCCTCCCCGATCTCCCCGATCTCCCCGATCTCCCTGTGCTCTCCCCTCCCCGATCTCCCTGATCTCCCTGTGCTCTCCCCTCCCCGATCTCCCCGATCTCCCTGTGC
>JBKPDL010000196.1:0-20454 GCA_046727855.1 Acidobacteriota bacterium | reverse complement strand
CGTCGATACACCGGCTTTCGCTGCGGCGACACTTTCGCCCACGCGTTTCTGGTACTCGAGGGGGGCGGGCAGGATGTAGCGGTTAGCCATCAGGACCATCAACTGTGCTTCCACGTTGATGGTCTTGCAGTAGGTTTCGAGGTTCACTTCGTAGCGCGCGTGCAGCTCGCGCTCGTTGAGGACCTTGAATTTCTCGAAGGTCTTCACGACTTCCGGCCTCACCAGCTCAGGCAACGCGTCCACGGTGTTCTTTAGATTGAGCAATCCGCGTTTGGTGGCGTCCTTCTGCCAGTCCATTGAGTAGTTGTTGCCGTTGAAGATGATCCGCTTGTGCTCCTTGATCATCTTGCGCAGCATCGATCCCACCGCATCGTGGAGCGACTCGCCCTTCTGCATTCGGCCTTCGAGCTCGGTGGCCATGGTGTCGAGCGATTCGGCAACGGCAAGATTGAGGCACGTGGCCGGGAAGGCGATGTTTTGCCCCGACGACACGGCGCGGAACTCGAACTTGTTGCCGGTAAAAGCGAACGGCGAAGTGCGGTTGCGATCGCCGGCGTCGCGCGGCAGCTTGGGCAGCACCGACACGCCGATATCGAGCACGCCGCCGGCCTTTGACGTTTTCGCACGGCCTGATTCGAGCTGCTCGAAGATGTCGGTGAGCATGGCGCCGAGAAACATCGAGAGGATTGCGGGCGGCGCTTCGTTGGCACCGAGCCGATGATCGTTGCCGGCGCTCGCAATGCTCATGCGCAGCAGACCCTGCCACTTGTCGACGGCCCGCATCACCGCCATGCAGAAAAACAGAAACTGCATGTTGGCGTGCGGTGTGTCGCCGGGATTGAGCAGATTGTTCCCCCTGTTGTCGCCGATGCTCCAATTGAGGTGTTTGCCCGATCCGTTTACGCCGGCAAACGGCTTCTCGTGCAACAGACACGCGAGCCCGTATTTCGGCGCGATCCGCTTCATCATCTCCATCGTCATCATCTGATGATCGGTGGCGACGTTTGCGCTTTCGAAGATCGGCGCGATCTCGTACTGACTGGGTGCCACTTCGTTGTGGCGCGTCTTCACTGGGACGCCGACCTTGTACAGCTCTGACTCGACGTCGGCCATGCACGCGAGCACACGCTCAGGGATCGAACCGAAGTACTGATCCTCCAGTTCTTGTCCCTTGGGCGGACGTGCGCCAAAGAGTGTCCGTCCCGCGTTGATGAGGTCCGGCCGCGCGAAATAAAAGTTGCGATCGATGAGAAAGTATTCCTGCTCGGGCCCGCAGGTTGCCGTGACCCGGGTCGCGTCCGATCCAAACAGCCGGAGCACGCGCACCGCTTCGTTCGACAACGCCTCCATCGAACGAAGCAGCGGCGTCTTCTTGTCGAGCGCCTCACCCGTCCAACTCACGAAGGCGGTTGGGATGACGAGCGTAACGCTGTTGCCGTTGGTCAGCAGCCACGGCGGACTCGTTGGGTCCCACGCCGTGTAGCCGCGGGCCTCAAACGTGCTCCGCATGCCGCCGGAGGGGAAACTCGAGGCATCCGGCTCGCCTTTGACCAACTCCTTGCCGCTGAACTCCGCCATCGACCGCCCATCGCTCGTCGGCTGGAAGAACGAATCGTGCTTTTCCGCCGTGATTCCCGTCATCGGCTGAAACCAGTGCGTGAAATGCGACGCGCCCTGCTCGATGGCCCAGTCCTTGAGCGCAGAGGCCACCGCGTCGGCCGTAGAGATGTCGAGCGGCTCGCCGTGCGCGACGGTACTGCGGAGCGATTTGTAAACGGCTCGCGGCAGCCGCGCCTGCTGCACCTGCTCGTTGAAGACGAGCGAGCCAAAAATGTCGCTGACCCGTGCCGGGGTTTTCGCGGCACGGCCTTCGGTCATGGCCCAGTCGTGGATGCTTTTAATGGCATCGCCGAGCGCTGCGGAACCCATAGGCGTGTGATCCCCTTTCGATTGGTAGGTGTTGGTCCGCGTTCAGGAAGATTACGAGTAGCTGAAGTATGTACGAATTTATGCTCACCGTCCAAGATTTCGATGCATTTGGATGATAAGAAGCCCAATTTCTGCAAGGGTAAACGCCCCAACATGCAGAACATGCACACTTCGTAGTGCACCGCGTCAAAACGCGGGAAGCAGCGTTCGCTGGGCGCAACTGGCCGCGGGGGGTGCGGCGGTGCCATTGAGGAGCGCCGGATACGCGAGGTCGGCCATCCACTGATGCCCCTGATCGCTCGGATGAAACCCGTCGCCCGACACATTCGCGGCGCTATACAGCCGCGAGTCGCAGAGCAGGTCGATGACCAGCACGTTCTGTGAGACGGCGGCGTTGATGCGATCGGCAAGTCCCACGGCGATCCGCTGCAGGAGGCTGCGTTCCTCGGTGGAATTGCGCGCGACGTACGGCAAAGCGGCGAGATTTGCCACGTTGTACGCCACGACCCGTGCGTTGGGTGCCCTGGTTCTGATGCGCCGAATCAGCTCAACGAAATCGGTTCCCCATTGCTGCACTTGGCGATCGATGAATCCACGAATATCGTTTCCGGCCAGCCCGGCGCGGACGGCTTGTGCGATCGCGTTGGCGTCGTTACCTCCGGTGAACACGGTCACGTGCGTTGACTCACTCGCAATGAAAGGAACTTCGCCGTCGATGAAGTTGCCGAGAACGTCGTCGCGCCCGAGTTGACGCGCGAGCGCCTGCATAGCAGGCGACAAGACGAATCCCGGAACGCCGCGGTTGAAGAGCGTGACGGTTTTTCCGGCCGCTTGCAAGCGTCGCTTCAAAAGGTATATGTAGCCAGTCCCGTTCGGACAGTCGCCGTCGAACAACCCACAGACATTCGTGCTCCCGTACCCGATCGCATCGCTGGCGCCCAGTGCACTGTAGATGACAGTGTCGCCGTTTGGCGTTGGCCCGGTTGGTGGACGGTTTTCCTTGCTACAGCCGGTGAAGAGGACGACAAATACCCAAGGAAGGCAAGCGAGCAGCGTCCGGCGCAGAAACATCGCACCCATTCTGCCACCTGGACTACCGCACAAAACGCTTGCCGCCTGGTTTTTGTGGCGACCCGCTTGCATAAGGTCGGCCCCGAAGTCGCTTGATGCCCGACGCGCTAACGCAGCCGTTCGTCGATCGCCGCGAGGGCGGAGCCATCCTCGCGCAGCAACTGCGTCACTACGCCCATCGTACCGATGCGATCGTGCTCGGATTGCCGCGCGGCGGCGTCCCCGTTGCCTACGAAGTGGCCACCGTTCTTGGTGTGCGCCTTGACGTCTTTCTCGTACGGAAGCTGGGCGTGCCCGGCCAACCGGAGTTGGCGATGGGCGCGATTGCGTCCGGCGGCGTGCGGGTCCTCAACAAAGACGTCATCGACTGGTTGGGGATCGCCGAGCGCAGCATCGATGTCGTTGCGCAGGCCGAGCAGCGCGAGCTCGAACGGCGCGAGAAAGCTTACCGTCGTAACCAGTTCCCGCTCGATCTACGAGGGCAAACCGTCATTCTCGTGGACGACGGTCTCGCGACCGGATCGACGATGCGCGCGGCGGTGACAGGCGTGCGCCGGCTTGGGGCCGCGCGAGTGATCGTGGCGGCTCCCGTTGGCGCAGCCGAGGCCTGCCGAGCGTTTAGCGCCGTTGCCGACGAAGTCATTTGCGCCCGTCAACCAGCCCGGTTCAATGCGGTCGGGCAGTGGTACCTGAATTTCCCGCCAACAACCGACGCCGAGGTCGACGAGTTACTTGCGCGCGCACGGCAGGCACTTGCGGCAATGCACCCATGAGCGATTACGCCAGCAAACTCATCCGCAGCGCAGCTCTCTGGTTCGAGCCGGAGATGGACGGTCTTGGTGCCGTTGTCGATCGAATCGGCGACGCACGTCTGGTGTTGATCGGCGAATCGACGCACGGCACGCAGGAGTTCTATCGCGTGCGGGCCGAGCTCACACGGGCGCTGATTACGCAGAAAGGGTTCAACATCGTTGCGGTCGAGGCCGACTGGCCGGACGCGTACCGCGCCAATCGCTACGCCCGCGGCGCGAGTGCAGATCGCAGCGCCGCCGAGGCGCTCGACGACTTCAAGCGGTTTCCGCGCTGGATGTGGCGCAACCACGAAGTGGTGCGCTTTGTCGAATGGCTGCGCGGCCACAATGCGGCGCGCGCAGAGCACGAGCACGCCGGATTCTACGGTCTCGATCTGTATAGTCTCCACACTTCAATGGACGCCGTGCTGACATACCTGCGCAGTGTGGATCCGGCAGCCGCTGAACGGGCGCTGGCGCGCTATCGCTGCCTCGAGGGATTCGGCGAAAACGCGCAAAGCTATGGCTTCGCAACATCGTTGGGCCTGACGCGCTCATGCGAGGACGAGGTCGTTGCGCAGTTAATCGACCTGCGGCAGAAAGCTGCGGAATACGTCAGTCGCAACGGCGCCATCGGCGCCGACGAACACTTCATGACGGAACAGAACGCCCGACTCGTCAAGAACGCCGAGCGTTATTACCGCGCGATGTTTGGCGGACGCCAGCAGTCGTGGAACCTGCGCGATACGCACATGATGGAAATGCTCGACGCGTTGCTCTGGCACGTCCACGGCACAGGCTCAACGCCGGCGCGCGCCGTCGTGTGGGCGCACAACTCGCATCTGGGCGACGCACGAGCGACGGAGATGGGGCAGCACGGCGAGATCAACCTCGGTCAACTCGCGCGCGAGCGCTATCAGCGCGAGGTGCGGCTGATCGGGTTCACCACGTTCGCCGGCTCGGTAACCGCGGCTTCGGACTGGGACGAACCGCCGCAGAACGTGAAGATGCTGCCGGCGCTGCCGGCGAGCTATGACGCGCTGCTCCACACCGCCGGTCTCGAGCGCTTCATGTTGAGTTTCGAGAACGAGCCACTGTGCGCGGCCCTCACGACCTCGCGTCTGGAGCGCGCCATTGGGGTGATCTACCGGCCCGACACCGAGCGTCTCAGCCACTACTTCACGGCGCAGCTGTGCAAGCAGTTCGATATCGTGCTGCACATCGATCGCACGCACGCGCTCGAACCGCTCGAAACCTGGTCGCAAATCGAGCCGGACCTGGCCGAAACATTCCCGTCCGGCCTGTAGGTGACGAGTTCAAAGGCCGGAAAAGGGGTCAGACCCCTTTTTATCGCTGCGGTGAAAAAGGGGTCTGACCCCTTTTCCAGCCTTTGAATTTTGAACTTTGAACTTGTAACTTGTAACTTGTAAGTTACAGCCTGTGCAGCGTCCGTGGACTCGCTTTTATCACGAGCAGACAAGTAAGGATCTGCCGCCACTCGCCTGGCCGCATCTGCCCGCCTTCATCCGCGATGCCGTGCGACAGTATCGCGATCGTCCTGCGTTTACGCTGTATCTCCCCAATGGCACGCAAGGGGCGCTGACCTACGGCGAGGTCGATCGGCTGTCCGACGACCTGGCGGTGTATTTGCGGGAAGTCGCGGGTTTCGCCGCCGGCGATCGCATCGCCTTGCAGATGCCCAACTGCCTGGCGTATCCGGTCGCCGTCTTCGCCTGTCTCAAGGCCGGCCTGGTGATGGCGAACACCAATCCGCTCTATACGCCGGCCGAGATGACACATCAGTTCTCCGACAGCGGCGCCGTCGGGTTGATCGTCATCGACATCTTTGCGGCCAAGGTCGCCGAAGTTCTGCCGAAAACATCGATTCGCAAGGTGATTGTCGTCAGCATCTCCGATCTGCTGCCGACACTGAAGCGGCTGGTCGTGCACGCGGTGCAGAAGTACGTGAAGAAGATGATCCCGCCCGCGACGTTTCCGCACGTCACCTTCGCGCGCGCTTTAGCAGAGGGGCGGGCACAGCGTGGCTCGCGCGATGGACCGCTTCCATACGAAGCGTTCATAACCCGCGACTCGATTGCCGCCCTGCAGTACACGGGCGGGACAACGGGGATAGCAAAAGGCGCGGTGCTCACGCACGGCAATCTGCTGTCGAACATCGTGCAGGGTCTCGAAGCGTGGAAACCGCGCATCGAGCCAGGGCGGGAAGTGATGCTCACGGCGTTGCCGCTCTATCACATCTTTGCCTTCACCGCGAACCTGATGATCTTCTTCGCCATCGGCGGCCGCAATATTCTGATTCCGAGTCCGCGGCCGTTCACGTCGATGCAAGGTCCGTTTACCAACGAGCCGCTCACCTGGTTCACCGGTGTCAATACGTTGTTTGTCGGTCTCCTCAACGAGCCGTGGTTTCAGCAGTTGAAGAACCTGAAACTGAGAGGGACCGTTGCCGGCGGTATGGCGCTGGTGCCGGCGGTGGAAAAGCGGTGGGCCGAGGTGACCGGCACTCCGGTGTTTCAAGGATATGGCCTGACGGAAAGCTCTCCCATCGTGACAATGAATCCGTTTCACCGGCCCAAGACTGGATCGATTGGCGTGCCCGTCCCAGGCACCGATGTGCGCCTGGTTGATTCCGACGGCCGCGACGTTGCAGCGGGTGAGGCCGGCGAGCTGCTCGTGAAAGGGCCGCAGGTGATGCAGGGCTATTGGCAGCGTCCCGAAGAAACGGCCAACGTGCTGCACGACGGCTGGCTCGCGACCGGAGACATCGCTACTCTCGACGAGGACGGCTATGTCTCAATCGTCGACCGCAAGAAGGACATGATCGTGGTGAGCGGGTTCAAAGTGTTCCCCAGCGAAGTTGAGGCCGTCATTGCAGAGCATCCTGGAGTCAAGGATGTCGCGGTCATCGGCGTGCCCGATCCCCTTTGTGGTGAAGCCGTGCAGGCGTACATTGTGCGCACCGACCCGTCCCTCACCGAGGACGACATCCGTCGTCACTGCAAAAAAACGCTGACCAACTACAAGGTGCCGAAAGCCATTTTCTTCCGCGAGGACCTGCCGAAATCCAACGTCGGCAAGGTGATTCGAAAGGATCTGCGGGCCGAAGCGCTCCAGCATGGATAACCTGTGCCACACGCTGGCCGGCGCCGCGCTCGCGGAGGCCGGCCTCAAGCGATTCACGTCGCGCGGCATGGCGACGTTGATGATCGCCTCGAACCTCCCCGACGTCGACGTGCTGGTGTTTGCCACGGATACGCTCCCGATGTCGTTTCGGCGCGGCTGGACGCACGGCGTGCTCGCCATGGCCGTGCTCCCCGCTGCGTTCGCCGGTGTGATGTTTCTGACCGATCGCGCTGCGAGTCGCGGGGCTTCCGCTGCGGCGGCCAACGCACCCAGCGCATCGCGGGCCAGCTTGCGCGGTCTTTTGATTCTTTCTTACATCGCTACCTGGCTGCACGTGTTCATGGATTTTCTGAACAGTTACGGCGTGCGCTTGTTGATGCCGTTCTCGGAACGCTGGTTCTACGGCGACGCGCTCTACATCGTCGATCCGATTCTTGACGTTGTTTTTGCGGCCGCGATCGTGATTGGAAGGCTGCAGGCGCGGCGCGGCGGCGACCCGTACCACGTGCCGCGGATTGGCCTGGCAATCGCGGCTGTTTACATGCTGGTGATGCTGGGATCGAACTTCTGGGCGCGCCGCGTCGTGCACGAGGGACTGACGCGGGCCGGACGACCTGCCGACACGCGCTTCATGGTCACGCCAGTGATCTTCAATCCTTTGCGGCGCGAAGTCCTGATCGACGTCGGCGGACGATACGAGAAAGGCTTCGTATGGTTCGAGCCGACGCCGCATTTTCGGCCCGCCGGCTACGGCGTGGACGTCAACGCCGATCATCCGCTCGCGCGGAAGGCGGCGCAAACCCAGGCCGGGCGCGGCTATTTGCGCTGGTCGCGGTTTCCGTTTTTCGTCGTGCAGCGGGTCTCGCCACCGCGCATCCAGTTGAACGACTATCGCTATGCGGGACCCGGGGGGCGTGATACCTGGCTGGCCACGACGGTTGATCTGCCACAATAAGCCGGTATGCGTTTGACGATGTTCCTTGGCGCGCTGCTGCTGTTCGTGCCGGCGCCGGCGCACGCCTGGGGATTCGAGGCGCACAAAGTGATCGCGGAGCATTTCATCTCGTTGCTGCCGCCCGAATTGAAGCCGCTCTTCGAGCGCCGCAAGAGCTTCATCATCGAGCGCTCGATCGATCCTGATTTGTGGCGCACTGTCGGGTGGGAAGCAGAGCCGCCAAATCACTTTGTCGATCTCGATTTTTACGGGAAGTATCCGTTCAAAGAATTGCCTCACGAATACGACCGTGCCGTTCAGAAGTTCGGACGCGATGTCGTCACGGCACAGGGCACACTGCCCTGGCGCAGCGAGGAGTTTTACGGCCGGCTGCAGCGCGAGTTCGAAGGACTTACGCGCAAGCCGCAGCCGTCGTACGGCCTGGACAACATCGTCTTGTTTGCCGCCATCCTCGCGCATTACGTCAGCGACGGTCACGTGCCGCTTCATGCTGTTCTCAACTACGACGGTCAGCTGACCAACCAACACGGCATCCACAACCGATGGGAGGCAGAACTTTTCGAAAGAAACCGCACGCGCGTCAAGATCGCACCGGCTCAGCCCAAGCCGGTTAGTGACCCGCGCGAGTTCATGTTTCAGACGCTTCTGTCCAGCAATCAGCTGGCAGAGGGTGTGCTTCTCTCAGATAAGAAGGCGGCTCAGGGACGCGGGTTTTATGACGATGAGTATTTCGCGGCCCTCGGCCGGGAACAGCTGAGCGTCCTCGAGAGGCGTTTGAATGATTCCATCACGGCGGTCGCCGCCATCGTCATCGGTGCATGGGAGCAGGCCGGACGTCCGGCGGTTCCAGCCGAGCGGCCCGCCCGCGCCCCACGCGCCGTCCGTCCGCCCGGGCGGCAGCCCTGATTTGGGAACCTCGCAGCGCGAGCACACGTCCTCCTCAAGGATGGACGTGTTTCTGATTCCGACGGCAACGCAGGATCAGTACGAAATCTATTACGAAGCGCCCGATACCGATCCGATGGAGGAAGGCGCGGCCGAGGCCGACAGCGGGATCATCCAGCGTGTGCGGCGGCGTTTTTCCGAGATGCTGCGCGAAGCGGAGGAGTGGCGGCACAAACGTCACGACGCCGAGGACCCGGCACGCGTGGGCATCGTCACCCGCTGGCGCCGCCGCGCCATGGGCTTCATTGTCGAACGCATTGCGGAACAGCGGCTGCTGTGGCACTTGCGCACAGCAGACTCTGTCTGCGCACAGGTCCCATCCGACATTTCGGAGGACCAAGCAGACACGATCATTCGCACCACACTTAAGAAAGACCTCGATCACCACTTCAAGTGGATGTGGATCGATTTTGTGCTGCTGATTCTCGTGGCACCGCTGATCGTCCTGCCGGGACCCAACGTGCCCGGGTTTTACTTCACATTTCAAGTGATCGGCCACTGCCTCTCCTATCGCGGTGCGAAGCATGGTCTCTCGGGTGTGAAGTGGACGATCCGGCAAAACGCCGCGCTCACCGAGCTGCGCGGGTTGCTGGTGGCGACGGCGCCGCATCGCATGCACCGCGTACACGAACTGGCAGCGCGTCTGCGGCTGCAACACCTCGCGACGTTCTTTGAGCAGGTGGCCAGCACATAAACGCCCAGGCGTCGATCAACGCTTTGGCGCTTGCCACGATGCAAAGAGAAATCCGCGCCGTCCGCGCCATCCCGGCGGATGCCCCATCCGCGTAATCCCCGCCCAAATCCGTGTAATCTAGGCGTGTGAAGCTGCGCGAGCTCGCGGCGCGGCTCGGGTGTTCACTCGACGGCGACGGCGACATCGAAGTCACGCGCGTCGCGACGCTCGAGCAGGCCGGCTGCGGGGATCTGACGTTTCTCGCCAACACGAAATACGCCTCGCTGCTCCCCGAGTCGAAAGCATCTGCGGTGATCGCGGGGTTGGACATCGACGGCGCGCCGTGCGCGATTCTCCGTGCGAAAAATCCGTATCTCACGTTTGCCCGTGCGACGCGATTGCTGCATCCTGACACGCGACCCGCGCCCGGCGTGCACGCGACGGCGATCGTGGCAGGCGACGCCGTTCTGGGAGAGGACGTCACCATCGGTCCGTACGCGGTGATCGAATCGGGCGCCCGGATTGGCGCGCGCTCGATCGTGCATGCGCACTCGGTCATCGCCGCCGGCGCCATGCTCGGTCCTGATTGCCTCCTTCATGCGCGTGTGTCGGTCCGCGAACGGGTTGAAATCGGCGCCCGGGTCGTCATCCAGGACGGCGCGGTGATCGGCAGCGACGGTTTTGGCTTTGCCACGCGGGAGGACGGCACGCATGAGAAGATCCCGCAGGTCGCGACTGTCGTGATCGAAGACGACGTGGAGATCGGCGCGAACACCACGATCGACCGGCCGGCAGTGGGTGAGACGCGCGTGCACGCCGGAACCAAGATCGACAATCTCGTGCAGATCGCTCACGGGGTCGTGGTGGGGAAGAACACGCTGCTTGCCGCCCAGGTGGGCATTGCCGGCAGCTCGGTGATCGGCGAGCAGGTGATGCTCGGCGGCCAGGTCGGTGTGACCGGGCATGTGACGGTCGGCGATCGTGCCAAGGCCTCGGCGAAAACCGGGATTACCGGCAATGTCCCCGCCGACAGCTTTATTACCGGCTATCCGCACATGGACAACCTCGAGTGGCGCAAGGCGTATGTGGTGTTTCGCCGTCTGCCCGAGATGCGCAAGCAGTTGAGCGAGCTCGAGGCGCGTTTGGCCTCGCTCGAAGCGAAAAATCCGAGATAATCGAAAGACATTCCATGCAATATCCAGCCTTTCGAAAGATTCTGCTGCTGGCCCTGTCGGCGGCGGTCACGTTGGCGACTCCCTGGCATGCCGTACTGGACGCCGCCGTGCGTCCACCCAAGCTCACCTACGAGCGGATGGTGCTGCCGAACGGCCTGACCGTGATCCTCCACGAAGATCATTCGACGCCTATCGCGCACGTGTCGCTTTGGTATCACGTGGGATCGAAGAACGAGCGTCCGGGCCGCACCGGCTTCGCCCACCTTTTCGAGCACATGATGTTCAAGGGATCGAAGAACGTCGATCCCGAACAGCACACCTCGATGATCTCGGCGGTGGGCGGACAGGCCAACGCGTACACGACCGAAGATGCCACCGTCTTCTGGCAGACGGTGCCGTCGCAGTACTTGCCGCAGGTGTTGTGGATGGAAGCCGATCGCATGGCCACGCTGCGCATCGACGACAAGACGTTCAAGAACGAGCGCGAGGTGGTGAAGGAAGAGCGGCGGATGCGCATCGAAAATCAGCCCTACGGCCGGTTGAACGAAATCTTGTTCGACCAGGCGTTCACGGCGCATCCCTACAAGCACCCGGTAATCGGCAGCATGCAGGATCTCGAATCAGCGACGATCGAGGATGTGCGCGAGTTCTATCGCACGTTTTACGTGCCGTCGAACTGCACCATGGTGATCGCCGGCGACTTCGACAAAGATCAGACGATCAACCTTGTGAATCAGTATCTGGGACGCGTGCCCGCGGCCGAGAAGCCGGTGCCGCGGGATATCCCAAAGGAGCCGGCGCAGCTCAAAGAGAAGCGCGTCACGGTCGAGGAAGCCTGGCCGCTGCCGGCGGTGGTTGTCGCGTATCACATCACATACGACGGTCATCCGGATTCGTATCCGCTGCACATCCTCTCGAAGGTGCTCTCCGACGGGCAGAGCTCGCGCATTTATCGCAAGCTCGTCTACGAAACGGGGCAGGCGCTGACGGCGTTTGGCGGCGGCAACATCATCGAGAATCCGAACTTGTTTTTCGCGGTGGCGATTGTCAATCCTGGTCATCAGCCGGCGGCGGTTGAGAAGTCGCTGCTCGCCGAGCTCGATCGCATCAAGACCGAAGGGATTTCCGAACGCGAGCTGCAGCGCGCGAAGAATCAATTCGCGCGCGACTACATTCTCGGCCGCGAGTCGATCCAGCAGAAGACGGAGCACTTGGCGCACGCCGAGGTGATTCACTCCGATATCACCACCGCCGACGGTGAGTTCGACATCTTCCAGAAGATCACGACCGCCGATGTGCAGCGCGTGGCGAAGACGTACTTTGTGCCCGAGCATCGTGTTGTCCTGCACGTGATGCCGAAGGGGACAGGAGGTGCACAATGACCCCTTCGACTCGCATCGGTCAGTGCGCCCGCTCAGGGCAGACCCGTGTCCTCCTCCTGACCATCGTCAGCGTGACCATGCTCGCGGCCAGCGGGAGCGGGCAAACGCGGTCCTGGCCGAGCGAGAATCCGCCGCGACCTCTCGCTGCCCGACCGATTCACTTCCCGCCGTACGAACTCAAGACACTGCCCAACGGGCTGAAGGTCGTCCTGGTCAGCCATCACGAGCAGCCCGCGGTGAGCGTCCGCATGATCGTGCGTGCCGGCGCAGCGATGGATCCGAAGGAAAAGCTGGGACTGGCGATGTTGACCGCGTCGCTCCTCGATCAGGGCGCTGCCGGCCGCACTGCGGAACAGATTGCCGACACGATCGATTTCGCCGGCGGCATCCTCAGCACCGGCGCCGGCACCGATTTGACCTACGTCAGCACGGTGGTGATGAAGGACAGCCTCACGCTCGGCTTGCAGTTGATGGCCGACGTCGTGCGGCGCCCGACCTTCGCGGCCGAGGAGATCGAACGCCAGCGCCAGCAGGCCATCTCATCGCTCAAGGTGGCGGCGGAAGATCCGGACAACCTCGCCAGTCAGGTCATCGATCGTCTGATCTACGGCTTCCATCCTTACGGATTGCCCGGCAGCGGCACCACCGAATCTCTGGCCTCGCTGCAGCGCCAGGACTTCATCGAGTTCCACCGCCGCTTTTACGTCCCGAACAACGCGCTGCTGGCGATTGTCGGTGACGTGAGCCCGGCCGACGCCCTGGCCGGCGTGCAACAGACGTTCGGCGACTGGGCACAAGGCGATGTGCCGGCGTTCAGGCCGATCGATCCGCCGCCGGCGACCAAACGCGTGGTGATCATCGACAAACCTGACGCCGTGCAGACCGAAATTCGCGTTGGCCAGATCGGCATTCCCCGCAAGCACAACGACTATGCGGCGCTCGATCAGGCCGTCAAGATTCTCGGCGGCGAAGGCGCCAATCGGCTGCAGCAGGTGCTGCGTTCGCAGCGCGGGCTGACCTACGGCGCATCAGCGGACCTCGACACCTACAAAACCGCGGGCGGCATCGTCGCGGAGACCGACACGCGATCGAGCGCGACCGCAGAAACGCTGCGCGTCATCGTGGACGAAGTCATGCGCCTGCAGCGCGAGCGCGTGTACGAGAGCGAGCTCGGAAGCGCCCAGAACTACATGGTGGGCCACTTCCCGCTCACCGTCGAAACGCCCGATGCGATTGCCACGCAGGTGCTCAATCAACTGTTTTACGAGCTTCCGCTCGAGGAGCTGCAGAACTACCGTGAGCGGACCCTCAGTGTGACACCCGATGACATTCAGCGGGTCGCGCGCGGGTATTTTCGGCCCGACCGGCTCGCCGTTGTGCTCGTGGGCAATGGCTCGGCCTTCATCAACGATCTGAAAGGTGTTGGATTCGCCGAATACGAGCGCATTCCGATCGATCAAGTCGATCTGCTCGCGGCCGATCTGAAACGCGGATCGCGCATCAGCGTGCGTCCGGGCCAGGTTGTCTCTGGCGGCTCCAAGTCGCCGCTCGTTTCTGCTTCACCGATCGCTGCTTATCAGGACAAGCCGGCTTCCGTACCGAGTGAGATATCAGACGCCGACCAGCTCGTGAAGAAAGCCGTGGCCGCACGCGGAGGTGTCGACACGCTCAGCAAGGTGAAGTCCATCGTGGCCGACGCGGACACCACGTTGATGACACCAAACGGCAAGGTTTCCGCGAAGACAAAGACGTACGTCGAATATCCGAGCCGGATGCGGGTTGATGCGCAACTTCCCGACGCGTCGGTAGTGCAGGTGTATGCCGACGGAAAGGCGTGGGTCAAGGATCCGGGCGGCATTCGCGACGCGCCTCCCGAAATGCTGGCCGAGTTTGCCGCAAGCGCGAAGCGCGATGTCCTGCAGCTTCTGCTCGGCGCGGCGACGGGAAAGCTCAAGGCGCGCCTTGTCAAAGAGGAGGGCTTCGAGGGCCGTGCGCTCAAAGTCATTGCGCTTTCAAGTGAAGAGAGTCCCGAGGTGCGGCTGCATATCGATCCGCAGACCGCCTCGGTGGTGAAGCTCGCATACGAAACGCGTCTGCCCAACGAGGCAACCCCGCGCGCGACCGAAGAAGTATTCTCCGACTACCGCACAGTCGACGGCGTGAGCCTGCCGTTCAAAGGCGCGGTCATGCGCGGCGGCATGGTGATGCTCGAGCGGCAACTCACGAACGTGCAGGTGAATCCCGTCATTTCAGCCGAACTGTTCGCCAAGCCGCGTTGACATGCGGGTGATGTTGTCGTGCGGCGAGACGTCCGGCGATCTGTACGCCGGTGCATTGATCGACGCTCTCCGGGCGCACGATCCCTGCGTCGACGTCTTCGGTCTGGGCGGCGACCGGTTTCGCGCGGCGGGTGGGCGCGCGATCGGCGATTTTCACGGCCTTGCCGTGACTGGTCTGGTCGAAGCGCTGCGCGTGTTGCCCGATTCCTACGCGATGTATCGCCGGCTGGTCGAGGCAGCCGAGCGCGAACGGCCCGACGTTCTCGTTCTCATCGACTACCCTGATTTCAACTTCCGTCTCATGACCGCCGTACGTCGTCTGGGCGTGCCCATTGTGTATTACGTCAGCCCGCAACTCTGGGCGTGGCGTCCCGGACGGATGCAGACGATGAAAACGATGGTCGATCGCGTGCTGCCGATTTTTCCGTTCGAAGAAGAGCTCTATCAACGGGAAGGCGTCGACGTGCGGTTCGTCGGGCATCCCTTGATCGATCTCGCCACCACCACGACGTCACGCGACGCCTTTCTGAAGAGCGTGGATCTCGATACGGCCAAACCGGTTGTCGCGCTTCTTCCCGGCAGTCGAGCCAACGAGTTGAACCGGCTCGTGCCGACCCTCGCTGCCGCGGTCCCGCGTATCACGTCTGCCGTTCGCGGCACGCAGTTCATCGTGGCGCGGGCGCCGCACCTTGTCGACTCGTTCTTCGCGCCCTTCCACGGCGTTGGCGCAACTGTACGCGTTGTCGAGGGACGAACCGACGACGTGCTGGCGGCGTGTGACACCGTGGTGACGGCGTCGGGCACCGCCACGGTGCAGGCGGCGCTGCACGACAAGCCGATGGTAGTCGTATATCGTCTCTCGCCGCTGACCTACAAGTTAGGGAAGCCGTTGGTGCGTGTTTCGAACTACAGCATGGTCAATCTGGTTGCCGGCGAGCGCGTGGTCGAGGAGCTGATTCAGGAAGCGTGCACGCCCGACGCGGTTGCGCGTGAAACCATCGATCTGCTGACGAATGCGGCGCGCGTGGCCGAGATGAAGGAGCAGTTGGCCACGGTGCGCGAAAAGCTCGGTGGTCCTGGTGCCAGCAGCCGCGCTGCCGTCGCAATTCTGGAAGTAGCCAGCAAATCAACATGAGTCGACTCGCCGCTTTTCTAATTGCCGTCGCGCTCGCCGTTCCTGCCCACGCGCTCACCCTGACGCCTGTCACGTTCGAAGAGATCGTCGACGAGGCAACCGCTGTGGTGTATGCGCGGGTTGCGGAAGTGCGCGGCCGCTGGACCTCGGATCGCCGCGCGATCGAGAGCATCGTCTCGCTCGATGGGCTGCGCTACTTTAAGGGCGATCTCGGCGAGCACGTCACGATTCGTCTTCCTGGCGGTGAGGCGGGTGGCTTCGTCAACGTGCTGCCTGGTGTCCCCGTGCTGCGTGAAGGCGATCTTGTGGTTCTCTTCCTCGGATCGACGGGACCGGTGATGCCGTCGATCGTCGGCCTGACTCAAGGCGTGTTCCGGGTTGCCATCGATTCTCGAGCGGGCACCGCGCTCGTCACGCCGGCGCCGCTCAAGGCCAGCGCGGCTGGTCGCGTCATTCGCGGCGCTGCCGATCGCCGCGCGCTGACGCTCGACGCCTTTGCCGCGGAAATCCAAAGCGTTTCAGGTCGTGGCGCGCCGCTAGGTGCGCCTGGAAGACGCCGTTGAGACGCGTCCTCACGCTCGCCCTCATCGTCCTCGTCGCCGCCGGTTCGCCACGCCCCGCATTCGCGTACCTCAAATACGGCGTCCTCATCGGCAACAGGACGGTATCGGTGAAATGGAACCAGCTGCCGATTCGTTACTTCGTGACCGATCGCGGAACCGCGGAAGTTCCAGTCGACTCGCTCGTCGCCGCGATTGGGCGCGCGTTCGGCACGTGGCAACGCGTGACGACGGCCACGGTGAGGGCGCAATTTCAGGGCACCACAATCGTCCCGCCCGGTTTCGAAGATGGCCGCACCACGCTCGGCTTCCTGGATCGCCCGGATCTCGAACGTGTGCTCGGCTCGACCAGCTTTCTGCTCGACGGTAACACCGGCGAAATCATCGAAGCGGACATCTTTTTCAACACGCGGTTCACCTGGTCGACCGCGGCGGCTGGCGAGCCCGGGCGCGTCGATCTGGAATCCGTTGCGCTACACGAAATTGGTCATCTTCTTGGCCTTGGTCACTCCGCGCTCGGCGAAACCGAGATGGTGGCCGGTGGGCGACGCGTCGTGGGATCGGGCGCGGTGATGTTTCCAATCGCGATGTCGGCCGGTTCGATCGCCGATCGCGTCCTCCAGTCGGATGACATTGCCGGCATCAGCGAGCTCTATCCAGCCGCCGGCTTTTTCGACGAGCACGGCAGCATCAGCGGCACCGTCGTCAAGAACGGGTCTGGTGTATTCGGGGCGCATGTGGCCGCGTTCAACATGCAGACTGGTGAGATCGTCGGCAGCTTCGCGCTCAACGATCGCGGCGAATTCGTGATCGCCGGCCTTCCCGAAGGTGTGTACGTGGTACGCGCCGAGCCGCTCGACGACGTCGACGTAGACGGTTTTTTCACGAGACCTGTGGACGTGAATTTTCGCGTCAAGTATGGCGGCCGGTTGACGGCTGTTCCGCGCGGCGGCGGTGTGGGGCCGATCGAGATTTCCGTGAATCCGAAATGACGCGCGCGTTGTTCGTTTCGGTTGCGATCGTCGCCGTGACGGTTGACGCCGCGGCTCAAGATTCTGATCCGGCGCCGCGCGCCCATCGATTCGCCGTGTCCGCTGGCCTCACTTGGCTGAGCGGCTATGCGATTGGCGGCAACACGGCGACGCTGCGCCGCAACGAAACCGGAACGCTGACGCCGGGATCGTTCACGCTGTTCGCTGCCGATGCATCGTTTGCGCACGCGCCGGGATTCGAGGCACGCATTGGTTACGCATTGACACGCACGCTTGCCATCGAGTTTGGCAGCGCCTACTCGCATCCGCGTCTTGCCGTTGACATCACCGCCGATCAGGAAGCGTCACCGGTCACCCTGTCCGACGAGCGCGTGTCGCAATACACGCTCGACGCGAGCGTCGTCTGGCAGCTTTCCAGGCTGGGGTTCGGCAGCCATGCAAGGCCGTATGTGACCGCAGGCGGCGGCTACCTGCGGCAGCTCTACGAAGATCGCGTCAAGCTCGAGACCGGCCAGGTCATCAACGTGGGCGGCGGTGTGCGGTATTGGCTGCGTGGCGGCGACGCTGCACACCGCGCGGCCGGGCTGCGCACGGAGGTCCTCCTGAGGGTCCGCAATGGCGGCATCGACATCGCCGACGAAACGCGCACGTTCCCGGTGTTGAACGTCTTTGGTTTCGTCGGGTTTTAGGAACCCCTAACCCATGTGAGGAACCCATGTAAGGAACCCCCGTCAGGGACCCCCGTCAGGAACCCCCGTCAGGAACCCCGTCAGGCCCCCCCGTGAGCGATCACGTGATCTATGATCGTGAGATCATGGCCTCGCTCGACACCCTCAAGACAAAGACTTCTCTCACGTCCGGTTCAGAAACGTTTTCAATCTATTGCTTGCAGAAACTCGAGGCAGAGTTTCCCCACGTCGCGCGTCTGCCTTTCTCGCTGAAAATCCTGCTCGAAAATCTGCTTCGCCGCGAAGACGACGCGTTTGTGCAAGCCGACGACATCCGCGCGCTGGCGTCGTGGGATCCCGCGGCGGGCCGGCAAAAGGAAATCTCCTTCATGCCTGCACGCGTGCTGCTGCAGGACTTCACCGGCGTCCCGTGCGTCGTCGATCTGGCGGCGATGCGCGATGGCATCGTGGCCCTTGGCGGCGATCCGCAGAAAGTCAATCCGCTCCAGCCGGTCGAACTGGTCATCGACCACTCGTTCCAGGTGGATTACTTCGGCACGCCCAACGCCCTGCATCTCAACGTGGAACTCGAGTACGAGCGCAATCATGAGCGCTACATGCTGCTGCGCTGGGCACAGGAGGCGTTCCGCAATTTCCGTGTGGTGCCGCCGTCCACGGGCATCGTGCACCAGGTGAATATCGAATATCTCGCGCGTGTCGTGATGCGCGACTCCACCGATGGTGAGATCGTTGCGTACCCCGACACCGTTTTCGGCACCGACTCTCATACAACCATGGTCAACGGGCTCGGCGTCGTCGGATGGGGCGTTGGCGGTATCGAAGCCGAAGCTGCCATGCTCGGGCAACCGAGCTCGATGCTGATTCCCCCGGTGTTGGGTTGCCACCTGGTGGGCCGTCTCAAGGAAGGAACGACGGCCACCGATCTCGTGCTGACGGTTACTGAGGCGTTGCGCAAACGGGGTGTGGTCGGAAAGTTTGTGGAGTTCTACGGTCCGGGCCTGAAGCACCTGACGATTGCCGACCGTGCCACGCTCGGCAACATGTGTCCGGAGTACGGCGCGACCGTCGCAATCTTCCCGATTGACCACATGACGCTCGAGTATCTGCGCCTCACGGGCCGGGATCCGCATCACATCAAGTTTGTCGAGGCGTATGCGCGCACGCAGGGCCTCTTCCGCGACGACGGCATGCCGGAGCCGATCTACAGCGAAACGATGCAAGTCAGCCTCGATTCGGTGGAACCGAGCCTCGCCGGCCCGCGACGGCCACAGGATCGCGTTTCGCTGGGCAGAGGCAAGGCGTCGTTTGCGAGTGCGCTGCCGGATCTCAAGAAAGGCGTCAGGGCAGCGTCGGCCGGCGCCGGCGTCGCCGTCGCCACTGAGACCGTGCTCGACCACGGCTCGGTAGTGATCGCCTCGATCACGAGCTGCACGAACACCTCGAATCCAACCGTGATGATTGGCGCCGGCCTGCTCGCGAAGAAAGCGGTTGCCAAGGGACTGAGCCGCAAACCGTGGGTCAAGACGAGTCTCGCGCCCGGATCGAAGGTCGTTACCGACTACCTGGGCAAAGCCGGCCTGCAGCCGTTTCTCGATCAATTGGGCTTCAATCTGGTTGGCTACGGCTGCGCGACGTGCATTGGGAACAGCGGACCGCTTCCCGACGAAGTTGCCGCAGAAGTTCGCGAGCGGGGCCTGGTCGTGTGCGCGGTGCTGAGCGGCAACCGCAACTTCGAAGGCCGCATTCAGCAGGACGTGCGCGCGAACTACCTGGCGTCGCCTCCGCTCGTCGTGGCCTACGCACTCGCGGGAACGATGAACATCGACCTTACGCGCGAGCCCCTAGGCGAGTCGACAGATGGCAGCCCCGTTTACCTCAGAGACATCTGGCCGAGCGAGCTCGAGGTTCAACAGGCGATGGTCGCCGCCGTAAGCGATGCCGCCTTCCGGCGGGAGTATGCGAAGGTGTTCGAAGGCGACGAGCGCTGGCGCGCGCTCCCGGTGCCGACCGGGGCGGGTTTTGCGTGGCACGACGACTCCACATACATCCGGCGTCCACCCTTCCTCGAGAATCTCAGCATGAGCTCCTCGCCGCGTGCCGACATCACCGGCGCGCGTGCGTTGGCGGTGCTCGGCGACAGCATCACAACGGATCACATCTCGCCGGCCGGAGCGATTCGCGCGGACAGCCCGGCGGGGAAGTATCTGATCGAGCACGGGGTCGAGCCGAAGGACTTCAACTCCTACGGCGCGCGCCGCGGCAATCACGAAGTCATGGTGCGCGGCACGTTCGCCAACACGCGGCTGCGCAATCAGCTTGCGCCTGGAACGGAAGGTGGCGTCACCACCTATCTGCCGGGCACGACGGTGATGAGCATTTACGACGCGGCGACGTTGTATCAGAAGCACAACGTCCCGTTGATCGTACTCGCAGGCAAGGAGTACGGCTCCGGATCGTCGCGCGACTGGGCCGCGAAGGGCACGCTGCTGCTGGGAGTGCGTGCGGTGATTGCTGAAAGCTTCGAGCGCATTCATCGCAGCAACCTCGTGAACATGGGCGTGCTGCCATTGGAGTTCCAAGCCGGCGAATCGATTGCGAGCGTGCGACTGACCGGCCGCGAGGTGTTCGACCTGGTCGGAAGCGGTCCGGCGCTTCGCCCGCGCGCCGATGTCGTGGTGCGCGCCACCGGCGACGACGGCGCCACGCGCACCTTCACGGTGACGGCGCGCATCGA
>JBKPDL010000195.1:0-32893 GCA_046727855.1 Acidobacteriota bacterium | reverse complement strand
GCGGCGCAGCAATACGACGTCGCCCCGCTGATGAAGTTTCGCGCCGACCGTGAAGCGACGCTCAAGGCCGACAATGGCTGGTTGACGGTGGCCGGACTCCACTTTCTGAATCAGGGAGAAAACCGCGTCGGCTCGGATCCGGGCAACGACATCGTCCTCGACTTTCCTGGGGTGCCGAAGCATGCTGGGGTCATCACGATGAACGGCACCAATGTGCGTATCAAGGCCCCGGAGGGACAAACGCTGACGATTAACGACAAGCCGGTCACAGAGTCGGAGCTCCACGGCGCGTTCGACAGCAAACCGACGGACACCGTGAGCTTTGGCGGCGTGACGTTCTTCGTGCATTACAGCGGACCGCGGCTCGCGCTTCGCGTGCGCGATCAGAAGAGCGCTATTCGGACCAACTTCACTGGTCTGCGTTGGTTCGATCCCGATCCGGCATATCGCACGGTCGGGACCTTCAAGCCGTATCCCGAAGCGAAGACGGTGCAGATTCCGAATATTCTCGGCGATCTCGAGCCGTTCAATGCGATTGGGACCGTCACCTTCGCGCTCAACGGGGCCGAGCACACGATGGAAGCGTGGAAGTCCGGCGAGCGGCTCTGGTTTGTGTTCCGCGATCAGACGAGCGGCAAAGACAGCTATCCATCGGCGCGCTTCCTGTACACGGCCGCGCCGGTCGACGGCAAAGTAGTGATGGACTTTAATTACGCGCAGAACCCGCCGTGTGCGTATAACCCGTACACGACCTGTCCGTTGCCGCCGCAGCAGAATCGGTTGAGCGTGCCGATCGCGGCGGGTGAAAAAAAATACCACATCGGTTCGTAACTCCTCATTCGACCGGCGGGGACAGGTTCGCTATCGTAGGACCGTGAGCCTGGACCCGCTTCTGGTCGCCTATCTCTCGTTCACATTCATTTTGGCGGTAACGCCTGGATCAACCACCGCGGTTGTCGTTCGCAACACGCTCGCGGGCGGACGCGGCGCTGGTTTTGCCGCCGCGGCGGGAGCGGCCGTGGGTAACACTTCACAAGCAACGGCGGCAGGGATCGGCTTGGCGTTGCTGATCGCACGGTTTCCCGCGGCCCTCGTGGCGCTCCGATTTTTGGGGGCGGCCTATCTGGCGTGGTTGGGCATCAGCAGTATCTGGCGCGTTGTCGCCAAAGGCGACAGCGGACTTCGGGTGCTTACCGTTGGCGGTTCGCTATCACCGAAAGAACGCCGCACAAGTTTTCGTCAAGGGCTCACCGTCAATCTGCTGAACCCGGCCATTTCCACCTTTTACCTTGTCGTGGTGCCCTCGTTCCTTCCGCAGCGCGCCCCGCGCGGTTACTACGCCGCGCTCGCGCTGATGCACATCGCCATCGCCTTTACGTGTCACGGAGTGTGGGCCATGGCGTTCGATCGGTTGCGGGAGTTGTTCCGCGTGCCTGCCGCTCGTCGGGTGATCGAAGGGGCAACCGGCGCCGCGCTGCTCGGCCTTGCCGCGCGCCTGTTCCTGCAGGCCTGACGCGCACGGCAGACAATAGCGTCGTGAACCGAATTGTTACGCGACAACCCAAGCAGCTCGCGCTGCCTTCAGTTGAAACTGATCCTGACGTGCTGCGCCGCTATGTTGAGGACGCCGCGCATTTCCCGGGCGGGCGCGCCGCAGCTGTTACTCGTCCAGCCGACGTTCACGAGGTTGCCGCCGTCGTCCGACATGCGCGCCGTGTGCTTGCCATTGGCGCGCAGTCATCGCTCACAGGTGGCGCGACGCCGTCCGACGATATCGTGCTCAGCACTGAGCGATTGCAGAGGCTCTCCATCTCCTCGTCGACGGCGACGGTGGGCGCAGGCGTCACGCTCGCTGCGCTTCAGCAGGAACTGGCGACGCGCAACTTGTGGCTGCCACCGGTCCCGACGTTTCTGGGTGCAACGGCTGGCGGCGCAACATCGACGAACGCTGCTGGCGCGGCCACGTTCAAATACGGCACGACAAGGCACTGGGTCGAAGGCCTGACCGCGGTTCTCGCGAATGGCGAATTGATCGAGTTCGGTCGCGGCGAATGCGTCGCATCTGAGGAAGGCCTGTTCGAGATCGAGACCGCACGCGGAGTGACACAGCTCACGATGCCGCAGCTGCGCATGCCCGACGTGCCAAAGTGCTCGGCTGGATATTACTCGCAGCCGGGCATGGACCTGATCGATCTCTTCATCGGATCGGAAGGGACGCTCGCGGCTATCGTCGATGTCACTTTTCGTGTCGCGGCGCGTCCTCCTGCCGCGTGTTGGGCACTGGTGCCAATGCGCAGCGAAGCGCTCGCGATCGATCTCGTCGAAGTGCTCAGGCAAGCAGCACGCGACACGTGGGCGTCAAACGATCCTCGCGGACTCGACGTGGCAGCGATCGAGCACATCGATCGCCGCGCGCTCGATCTCATCAAAGAAGATGGCATCGATCGTCGTCTCAACGTGGTGCTTCCTGACGAGACGATGCTCGTGCTGATCGTGCAAATCGAGTTGTCGCACAGTGCGCCGCCGTCCGAGTTGTGGGCGGAACTTGCCGACGCGCGAAGTTCGGCGGCGCCCGATACGCCCCTGGTCCACTTGTGCCGCATCCTGGATCGATTCGGCGCACTCGATGACACCGAGATTGTTCTGCCCGATAATGCGGCGCGTCGCTCGGCATTGGCCGAATTTCGTGAATCGGCACCCGCAAGTACCAACAGGCGTGTCGCGCTCGCACAGGCACAGGTCGATGGCCGTATTCACAAAACGGCGTCCGACAGCATCGTGCCGTTCCATCGGTTTGCAGAGATGATGAGCACATGCCGGAGACTGTTCGCCGAACGTGGCGTCGATCTCGCAGTGTGGGGGCACATCTCTGACGGCAACGTTCACCCGAACGTCATCCCACGCACCTATCGCGATGTCGAAGAAGGCAAGAACATCATGCTGGAGCTTGGACGGAAAGTGATTGAGATGGGCGGGTCGCCCCTGGCCGAGCACGGCGTGGGCCGCAGCACAATGAAGCAGCAGCTGCTGCGGATGCTCTACGGAGACGCGGGCATTACCTCGATGCAGCGCGTCAAGCGCACGCTGGATCCCGAATGGAAGTTCGCGCGTGGCGTGTTGTTCCCGTTCAGCGAATCTGCCTGATGTGCGCAACATGGTGGCGGCAATGCCAGGCGTACATCTGCACCAACCAGTCCACAGTAATAGCGCCCCACTCCGGATGACTGGCCTGGCGGGCAAACTGTTCGGGCTTGAGCGAGTCCAACAGGATCGTGAACCGCTTATGCACGCCGTCGAGAATGGCGAGTGACGGCGACGGATCGGCAAGCCGCGCGTCCTCGAGCTTTGCCCACTCCGCTTCCTCATATGTCTTGATGCGCGGATTATCCTCCGTGAGCGCGAGCCGCACGCGGATGTAGGCGTTGAGATGACTATCGGCCAGGTGATGCACGACCTGCCGGGCCGTCCATCCGCCCTCTCGGTACGGCCGATCGAGGCCACCGGACGGCAAGTGCGCGAGTGCGGCATTCAGGTCGGTTGGAAGCGCCGCGATCTGCGCGATCCACGCTTTGCGCTTGTCTGGGGTGACGTTTGCGTCGGCCTCGAATTTCCCGACCGGGTAACGGAAATCCATCTGCCGATCATATGAATCCTCTCCAGAGGCTCAACGCGGAAATCCTCATGCCGCTGACAAAAACGGTTCATTCCAACCCTCCCGGCCTGTTCACCATCCAAGCGGGCATGACTCGCGCCTGCCTTGCTGTCGCGCTCACTCTGGTGACCGCTTCCTCGCGCCTCGTCGCACAACCTTCTGATCCGTCGGTGACGGCCAGGGGCGAATGGTCGGCCGACACGCGACAAGGGTGGTCGGACGATGGTGAACGGCGGATTCAACTGAATTTGCGCAACGAGAGCGGCGATAGCCGATGGGGTTCCAGCGTCCGCGTCTCCGAGCTGGAGGGGTTGCCGCCCGCGGCGCTGAACGGTCTCGCCAACGACGCCCGTTTTGCGTGGACGCGAGAAGCTGGCGTGTTTCGGTTTCAAGGAACGTTCGACAACGGCCGCGGCAATGGCACGTTCACGTTTGGCGCCAACCCGGCCTATGTCTCTGCCATGTCGGGCCTTGGATATCGGAATCTCTCGAGCGACCAGCTGATGCGGCTGGCCTTGATTGATGTGACGCAAGCCTTCACGCGCAGCCTTCGTGACGCCGGATATTCATCGATTGCGCTCGACGACCTCATCCGCATGCGCATCCATCGCGTCACTGCCGAGATGATTCGCGAGCTCGGCGCACTCGGTTATAAAGATCTCGCGATCGAGGAGCTGGTTCGCATGCGCATCCACGGTGCCACGCCGGACTATGTGCGCGCTATGCAAGCCGCCGGTTTCAAAGGGCTCTCCACGGACGACCTGGTGCGCTTCCGTATTCACAAAGTGACGCCGGAGTTCATCAAAGCCCTCGGCGATGTCGGCTACCAGGCGCTCCCGGCCGAAGATCTCGTTCGTTTCCGGATCCACAGAGTGACACCGGAGTTTGTTCGGGCCTTGCACGAGCGCAACTATCGCGGCCTGCTCGCCGAGGATCTCGTGAAGATGCAGATTCATAAAGTCACCGTGCAGGAGATCGACGAGCTCAAGTCCTTGGGATTTGCCGGGCTCGACAGCGACGCGCTCGTCAAGCTGCGCATTCACAAAGTGACGCCGCAGTTCATCCGATCGATTCACGAGGTCGGCTTCCGGACGATCTCGATTGATCAGTTGATCAAAATGCGCATTCACCGGGTCGACGCGCAGTACATCAAGGACTTGCAGGCTGACGGGTACAAGAACCTGACGCCTTCTGATGTCATCGATCTCGCGATTCGTGGCCCACGCTACGCTCGGGTACGTCGACCGCTTTGAATTTTCTGCAATGCGGCCCTTTGTGTCCGCTAATTAGGTACCCACCGACCAGTTCGAATCTGTTATCGCGGCGGACCTTAGATTCGCCCATACCGATCTAGTACGATCTGCTCATGGATGAAGCGCTGCTGGCGGAGCGCCGGCGGCAAATGGTCGATACGCAGATTCGTGCGCGTGGCATTCGCGACCTCCGCGTGCTCGCGGCGATGGAGCACGTCCCGCGTCACCGCTTCGTACGAGATGCCGACGTCGCGATCGCGTATGGCGATCATCCAATGAACGTCGGCTTCGGGCAAACCATCTCGCAACCCTACATCGTCGCCTACATGACCGAGCAGCTTGCGCTGCCCACCGGCGCGCGTGTGCTCGAAGTGGGCACGGGATCGGGTTATCAGACCGCCGTCCTCGCCGAGCTCGCTGCCGACGTCTACACGGTGGAAATCGTTCCGGAACTCGCGGAGCAGGCCGCCCGGATTCTCGACGCGCTCGGCTACCGGAATATCCACGCACGGTTCGGCGATGGTTATGCAGGATGGCCGGAGGCCAGCCCGTTCGACGCGATTATCGTCACCGCCGCGCCGGACCACCTGCCTTTGCCACTGGTCGAGCAGCTCTCGATAGGCGGACGAATCGCCGTACCGGTCGGCCGCGGTGAACAGGACTTAATCGTCTTCAGGAAAACCGCAGACGGCTTGCGCGAACAGTCGAGACTGCCGGTTCGCTTCGTGCCGCTGATACGCAGCCACTAGTGACCGGCGGCTGCGCCTCCCCGGGGTGCGCCCGGTGTAACATGCGCGGGATGCGCAACACCATGAACACCCTGTTTCTCCTGATCACCATGCTGGCTGGCGCGGCACCCCCGGCGATCGCGCAGCAAGTACCGACGCCCGAGCAGTTCTTCGGCTTCAAGCCGGGAACTGATGGTGAGCTCGCGCGCTATCCGAAGGTCCTCGAGTACTTTCAGTTGCTCGCCAAGTCGACCGATCGCGTCAAGTTCGAGGAGCTCGGAAAGACGACGATGGGCAATTCGTATGCGCTCCTGAGGATCAGCGCACCGCAGAATCTGGCACGATTCGATCGGCTGGTCGAGATCAACAGGCGCCTCGCCGATCCCCGTACGTTATCCGACGGTGAGGCGCAGAAGCTGGCAGCCGAAGGCAAGCCGTTTTACCTCCTGTACGCGACGATTCACTCCACTGAGGTTTCAAACGGCCAGGCGATCATTGATATCGTTCATCGTCTGGCCACCGAGAACTCGCCTCAGATTCGCGAGATCCTCGACAACGCCGTCGTCCTGATGGTCCCCTCGCAAAACCCGGACGGTCAGCATCTCGTGATCGATCACTGGTACAAGACCAAGGGCACCAACTACACCCGCGTATTCCCGGACCTGTACCACAAGTACGTCGGCCATGACGATAACCGCGATTGGTTCATGTTCACGCAGAAAGAAACGCGCATGAACATCGAGCTGGTGCAAAACAAATACAAGCCGATCATCACGCACGACATGCACCAGCAGGGTGCGGGCAACTCGCGCATCTTCGTGCCGCCGTTCACCGATCCACACGACGTGAATTTTCATCCGGTCTTGGCGGCGGGTCAGGAGGCTGTGGGCTCCGCGATGGCGACCGCGTTACTTGCCGAGGGAAAAGAAGGCGTAGCGTGGCTCCAAGGCTACGACATGTGGACGCCCGCTCGGCAGTACATGATCTACCACGGTCAGCCGCGCATCCTGACGGAGATCGCGAGCGGCAACCTCGCCGATCCGTATGTCAATCCCCAGACGGGAACGCCGCTCGGTCCGCAGGAGCCGCGCTGGAATTTCCCGGTTCCGTACTCGAAGGACACGTGGACACTCGGACAGCAAGTGGACTACGGCATCATCGTCGCGCTTGCGGGCATGTCGCACGTCGCCAAGTACGGGCGCGAATGGCTCTACAACTTTTACCGCGTGCACGGCGATTGGACCAACTACAACAAGGGCCCCTACGCCTTCATAGTGCCTGCGGCACAGCGCGATCCGTTCGCCACTTACGAGATGCTCGATATCTTGAAATTCGGCGAGGTGGAGATCCACAAGGCGACGGCGCCGTTCACCGCAAACGGCAAGCAATATGCGGCGGGTTCGTGGGTGATCAAAACAGCGCAGCCGTACGGCGCCTTCGCCAAGACGATGCTCGAGCGGCAGAACTATCCGGACTTGCGGCTCTTCCCGGGCGGACCCCCGGAACCTCCCTACGATGTCACCGGCCATACACTCTGGATGTTAATGGGCGTGACGGTCGACGCCATCGAGCAGCCGTTCGACGCGACGTTGGAGCTGGTGAAAACGATCGCGCCCATCGCCAGCGCGCCGCCGGCGCGCGCGAAGGGTGCGTACCTGATCGGCCCCGATTCGTACGGCACGTTCAAGATGGTGACCGAGCTGCAGAAAGCCAACGTTCCGATCTTCCGCGCGGCGAAGGCGTTCGAATCCGCGGGACAGAAGTTCGCGCCAGGAACCTATGTGATACCGCCCACGCCCGCATCACAGAGGATTGTCGAGAAGGCGGCAAGCGAGCTCGGCGTGCTCGTTACTGCTGCCGATCGCACGCCAGCGGTTGAGGGATACCGGCTGAAGCCAAACACAAAGGTTGGCCTATGGAAGGGCGCGGGCAACATGCCTGGCGGATGGCTGATGTGGATCCTCGAGCAGTACGGCGTGAATCACGAGATCGTCAAGTCGCAGGACTTTCAGGGTGACTTGAACGCGAAATACGACGTCATCCTTCTGCCCTCGGGCACGACTCGTGCGCGCGTCGTGAACGGCCTCGACCCGAAGCGCAACGATCCTGCGGACTGGTCGTGGGCCTTCGGCGTCGGCGATGACGGGTGGAAGAAGCTGCGTGCGTTTGTCGAGAACGGCGGCACGCTGCTGGCGATTGGCAGCGCCGTTGAAACGGCGCGCGACTTGCTCGACCTGCCGATCGAAAAGGCGTTGCCAGAAGCGCCGCCGCGCTTCGGCGGAGGCGGTCAGCAGCAGAACACGCAGCAGGTCCCTGCCAGCGCCGTCGATCGCGCACTTCGCGACGCGTTCACCAGCCCTGCGAACCTGATGCAGGTGCTGCGCGACCGCGTGGCCGATCCGGAGAACTTGTTCTATTGCCCCGGCTCGTTGCTGCAGAACGAGTTCGATCCGAACCACCCTGTGGCGTGGGGCATGCCCGAGCAGTGGCCCGTCTTCTTCGAAGGCGATCAGGCATACCGTCTGCGGCCAGGCTTCGGCATGGAAGCGTCGGTCGCCTCACGATATCCGCGCAAGGACATCCTGCGCAGCGGATGGCTGCTCGGCGAAGAGTACCTCCGCGATGTGGCCAACGTGATGTCGTTCCGTGTCGGCAAAGGCTATGTCGTGACCTACGCAAGCCAGATCGACTTCCGGGCGCAGCCGCGTGCCACGTTCAAGCTGTTGTTCAACGGGATGTTCCACGGGCCGTCCACGCCGGTGCCGGCGGCGCAGATGGGGAAGGCGGCGGCTACAACGAACGAGTAGGTTCCGCAGCTCGCAGGTTTTGCAGGTTTGCGGGTGCGCGCGGCCGTGCCGCGCGCGGTCTGAGGCGGACCTGAAGGTCCGTCGCTACGCGTGAACGGCGGCGCCCGAACGGCGCCGCCCCTGCAAACGAGCGCCGCAGCGGACCGCCTGCGAACCTGCTCGCCCTCAGTTTGTCAATGCCCGCGCGTCACCGCGATACACGATCTTGCCGCCAACGATCGTGTAGATCACCTTGGTCGTAAGGATCTCCTCGTTGGGTACCGTGAGGAGATTCTTCGACAGTACCGTCACATCTGCGAGCTTGCCGGCAGACAGCGAGCCCTTGATGCCTTCTTCCTTTGCCGCGTACGCTGCGTTCCAGGTGTACGACTTCAACGCCTCCTCTCGGCTCATACGCTGATCGGGATAAAACGTGCTGCCGTCTTTCAATTTCCTGGTGACGGTCGCGTAGAAATTCGCAATCGGATTGATCCGCTCCACCGGCGTGTCCGTACCGTTGCTGACGATGGCACCGCTCTTCATCAGCTTTCGCCAGACGTAGGCGCCCTCCTCGGCGCGCTGGGCACCGAGCCGCGCAATCACGAACGGCGCATCTGAGGTCGCGTGAATCCCCTGCATCGAGGCAATCACGCCGAGCTGGCCGAAGCGCGGAATGTCGGCGGCGTTGAGATGTTGCGCATGCTCGATGCGCCAGCGCAGATCCTTTTGATCCGGCCGCGATGTGAACGCCGCTTCGTAGATGTCCAGCACCGTGCGATTGGCGCGATCGCCAATGGCGTGGACGTTCAACTGCACACCGTTATCGAGCGCGATCTGCGCGGCGCCCTGTACTTCTTCGACCGGCAATGTATTCAGGCCCGTGTGTCCGGGCAGATCGGCGTAGGGCTCGAGCAGCCACGCGCCGCGAGATCCGAGCGCTCCATCGATGGTCTTCTTGATCGCGGCAATCGTCAGGCGCTTGTCACCTAGGCCGACGGCCTTGTATGCCGGCAGCTTTGATTTGAGGTTCTCATTGCTGTCGCGCACCATGACCCAAACGCGAATTCCCAGCTCACCGTTGGCCAGGGCTTCCTTGATGATGTCGATGGTCGCGAAGTCCTCGCCCGCATCCTGCAAACTCGTGACACCGTTGGCGAGCGCTTCCTGGACGGCGAGCTGAATGCGTCGATGCGCGTCGGCGCGGTTTTCATCAGCGGTTTTCTTCGCGCGCCAGGCCGCGTGTGCCTGGCCGGCGAGGTTTTGCGCCGTCTCCCGCAGCATGCCGATCGGCCGCCCCGACTTGTCTTTCAGAATTTCGCCGCCCGGGGGATTTGGCGCCTTCGCCGTGATGCCGGCGGCCTCCATCGCCTTCGCGTTGACGAACGCTGCGTGGCCGCTGGCGTGTGTGAGCATCACCGGATTGTTTGGCGATGCCTTGCTGAGCGCGTCATGTAGCGGAAAACCCTCGACGTTGGGGTCTGGCTTCGTGTCCCACTTTTCTTGATGCCAACCGCGACCCAGAATCCAGTCTCCAGGCGTGGCGCGGCTCGCGGCCTCGCCCACCATCATGACGATCTCGTTCCAATTCTTCACGTCCATCAAATCGAGGTTCATCTTGGACTGGCCGAGGTTCATGAAGTGGCCGTGGCCATCGATGAAGCCCGGCATTGCAAACTGGCCTGCGAGATCGATGACTTCAGTGCCCGCGCCGACGAGTGGCTGGATCTCTTCGTTCGATCCCACTGCGGCGATGGTGTCGCCGCGAAAGGCGAGCGCCTGCGCTTGCGGCCTGGCAGAGTCGACCGTCGCGATCGTTCCGTTGCGCAGGACCAGTGTTGCGGGTTCGACGCTCGGCTGGGCACCTTTGCAGGCCGTGGCCGCGATGATGAGTGCAATACAACCGACGAGCGGGCGGGTATGCCAACGCATGCTGACGAGCCTCCGGCAGCCGATACTGTCGATCCGTGATATCGCTGTCAAGCGATACGATCGAAGAACCGTGATCGATCTCGAACGTCGTCTGCGCCGTGCGTTGCAGCCGCCGCTTCCAGGACTCGCGGCGCAATTGCGCATGGCGCCCAGGCCGCGTGTTGGTTGGGACCCGGAACATCCGCCGCCAAATCTGCGTGACGCGGCGGCGCTTGTGTTGGTGTACCCCCTCAACCAGGTGCCGCACGTGCTGCTGACAGTTCGCGGCGCAGGGCTGCGCCAGCACACAGGCCAGGTGTCGTTACCTGGAGGTGGCGTGGACGAGGACGAGTCGATCGAAACCGCGGCGCTCCGCGAGGCGAGCGAAGAAGTTGGTGTGCCACCCGCTTCGGTGCGGCTGCTTGGGCGTTTGACGCCGCTGCAGATTCCGATCAGCGGCTACATGTTGCACGCGGTGATCGGACTGGTCGAAACGCGCCCGTCGTTTCGCCGCGAGAAGTGGGAGGTCGCTCGCATTCTCGAGGTCCCAATCACCACGTTGCGCGAACCCTCCGCCATCAAACGCCGAACGCGTAGCCGTGAATACGGCGGCCGCACTGTTGAAATCGAGGTGCCGTACTTCGACGTCGATGGCGAACACGTCTGGGGCGCGACTGCCATGGTGCTGGCCGAATTTCTCGCGTTGATGGAGCGGGACTAGAATTCTGGAGTGCACAACCCGTTTGTTCCTGAGACACTCGAAGGCTGGAGCGTTCTCCACTTGATGTTTCGCGTCGATTGGGGCCGCCTCCGCGATGCGTACGCCGGCGACCGGCGCCAGATGGCAGACGACGCGGCTGCAGTCCTCGCCACCACCGACGCGACCAGCGGCCAAACGACGCTCGTCCAGCTCCTTGGCCATAAGGGCGATCTGATGGTCATCGCCTTCCGCAAGTCGTTTGCCGACCTCGGGCGATTCCAGCTCGCCTTCGCTCGCTCGAAGCTTTACCCTTACCTCCACCCAACCACTTCGTACGTTTCGATGGTGGAACTCGGCATGTACGAGATGACAGCCAAGATCCATCGGCAGCTCGCCGAAAAGGGAATGGCGCAGGATAGCGACGAATATCAGACAAGCTTTGACGAAGAGATGGAGCGGCAGCGGCAACGCGTCGGCGGACGCTTGTTTACTCCGATACCGAAATCACGTCACGTTTGCTTCTACCCGATGAACAAGCATCGTGGCGAGATCCAGAACTGGTATAGCGAGCCGTTTGCCCGGCGCGCGGAGATGATGCTGGAACATGGCAAGGTGGGTCGCGAGTACGCTGGCAAGGTCACGCAAATCATCTCGGGATCAATCGGGTTCGATGACTGGGAATGGGGGGTCGATCTCTTCGCCGACGAGGCGCTCACGTTCAAGAAGCTGATTTACGAGATGCGGTTCGACGAGGCCAGTGCGAAGTTCGCAGAATTCGGACCGTTTTACGTTGGGCTGCAGTTTTCCGCGAGTGAGCTTCCGAAGTATCTGGAAGGAGAGTTGCCGGGGCTATGAAAGGCCTCGCTCTCGCCATGCTGATCGCCGCACTCGCAACCGGCACGTTCGCCGCCGAATCGTTCGATGCCGCTTGGCAACGCCTGAAGACCGGAAAAACGTACGCCCCGGAAAAGACCGGCAAGTTCAGCATCAGATACCCTGCACCCGGCGGTGACGCATTTGAAAACGTCGTTGCAGTTCCCGCCGAATACCAACCCGCGCGCAAATGGCCGTTGCGCGTCCAATTGCATGGAGGCATCGGCCGCCCTGGGCCGCAGGCCGCACCGCCAGGACGTCCGATCGCGCAACATGCACCGAATCGCATTCCGGGCGAGCCGCAGATTTATATCTACCCGAGTGGCTGGGCCGACCAGCAGTGGTGGGACGCGGAACAAGTGGCGAACATCGTCCGCGTTGTCAACGACGTCAAGCGTAAATACAACGTCGACGAATCGCGGGTCTGCTTGACCGGGATTTCCGACGGCGCTACAGGGGTGTACTACATCGCCATGCGAGAGCCCACTCTCTGGTCCGCAGTCCTGCCGCTGAATGGGAGCATTGCCGTGCTCCGCGATCGGGCGAATGGGGCGGACGGAGATCTGTACGGCAACAATCTCGTGAACAAGCCGTTGTATGTCGTCAACGGCGAGGAAGATCAGCTTTATCCGGTGTGGCAGGTCGAGCCGCACATCAAGTGGTTCAAGTCGTTGGGTGTCGACCTCGTGTTCCGTCCACAAGCGGGCGCCGGTCACAACACCGCTTGGTGGCCCACTGAGCGCGAGCCTTACGAACAGTTCGTGCGGGATCACCCGCGAGATCCGCACCCCGCCAGGTTGTCATGGGAGACAGAGCGGACCGATCGCTTCAATCGCATTCACTGGCTCGTCATTACGCGGCTCGGCAAGGGGGCGAGCGACGAGGCGCTGGCCGATACGGGCTTCTTTCCACGCGATCAGCCGTCCGGTCGCGTTGACGTGTTCCGTAAAGGCAACACGTTTGAGGCGCGGACGCGGGGCGTCCGCGAGTTCACGTTGCTGCTCTCGCCTGACGTGGTCGATTTCGCCGCTCCCGTTATCGTCACGGTCAACGGCAAGGAGCTATCCCGAGGAAATGTCCGCAAGGACATCAACACGCTGATCAACTGGGCCGCCCGCGACACCGATCGCACGATGCTTTATGGCGCGGAACTCAAAATCGTCGTGCCGTAGGCCTGCGCGGCGTTTTTTCGCCCGATTTGCGAGGCGAAGACCTAACCGATCCAGCCGGATCCCCGTCAATATCTAGCGGATGCACGAGAGCGACCGCAGCGCCGTCGCCCGGGTGTGTGACGGTGACGGAGACGCGTTCCAGTCGCTCATCGAGCGGCACTCGAGGTACGTGTTTCACGTCGCGTATCGACTCACCGGCAGCAGCCAGGACGCCGAGGACGTGGTCCAGGAGACGTTTCTCAAGGCCTATCGTCAGTTGAGCCGGTTCGAGGCGCGCGCGGATTTCAGGACCTGGCTGCATAGGATTGCTGTGAACTGCTCAATCGACTTCATTCGTGCCCGGCGGTCCCGTGAGATCGGCCAGGACATGGCCGCCCTGGAAGATGCCGCATCCGCCGACGCCAGCGTCGGTGCGGCTCCCTCACCCGATCGCCTGGCGCTCAGCACGCAGATCGATGAACGCATCAGGGAAGCGCTTGACGGTTTGACGGCGATGGAGCGCGCCGCGTTCATGCTGCGGCACGTCGAGGGACGCCCGATCCGTGAAGTTGCGGCCGCGCTCGGGCTCAAAACCGAAGCGGCCAAAAACAGCATCTTCCGCGCGGTGCGCAAGATGCGCGCAGCGCTGGAGCCATTCGTCCATGCCTGACATGCACGCGACCGACGAGGAATTGATCCTCCACTACTACGGCGAGTCCTTCGACTCCGCTCAGGGCAAGCCCTTCGACTCTGCGCAGGGCAGGCCTGCCGACATGGCTCAGGGGAGACGCTCCGGCACGCACGCCATTGAGGAGCACCTTGCCGGCTGTTCCGAGTGCCGGCGGGCGTTCGACGAGCTACGTGCAGTGCTGTCACTGGTCGATGCGCAGCAGCTGCCCGAGCCGCTGGCGGGACTCGAGCAGCGTGTGTGGGCGAGAGTGCAGCCGATCGTCGCGGCACGCAAGACGAACTCGTGGTCGCGTCTGTTCGGCCGCGCACCAGCCTGGGCTCTCGCCGGCGGACTCGCCGCGATCATCATTGCGGCGTTTATCGCGGGACGTGCGACGCGCCCGGATATCACGCTGCCTGGCAAGTCGGAGGTCGCGTCCACGACACCAGACGATCGTAACGAGCGACTGATGGCGGTTGCCGTTGGAGATCATCTCGATCAGTCGCAAATGATGCTGATCGAATTGTTGAACGGCGATGCACGCGCGTCCGACCTTGGCGACGAGCAGGAGCGCGCACGTGATCTGGTCGCCGCTAACCGGCTGTATCGGCAAACTGCGGTGCGCGAAGGCAATCAGGGCGTCGGAGAGGTCCTTGATGCGCTCGAACGCGTGTTGATTGAGATTGCAAATGCGCCGCCGGATGTCTCGGCGCGCGAACTCGAAGCGCTGCGCAACGACATCGAGCAGCGCGGGATCTTGTTCCGCTTGCGCGTGGTCGCCTCCGAGATGCGTGCGCGCGAGCAGAGAGATGTGATGGGTCCGCCGCCGACCGGCCCGTAATTACCAGTGTGGATGACTTCCGAACGACGTGTTGGAGCGGCTGCCGCCGCTCCGGGGGATACGCAATGAAATGCTTTGTAGATCGACAGGCTTGGCTCCTCGCTGCCAGCCTCTTGCTTTCACCATCACTGGCCGCTGCCCAACCGCTCGCCGATTTTGCCTGGCGCGCTGATGCGGCCGACGCACAAGCCGAACGTGAGGCGGCACGACGCGAGCGCGACCGCGATCGAGAAGACAATCTGTACGAAGCGGCACAGCGGCTGCTCGAAAAGTCACAGTGGCAGCAGGCGGCCGAGCGCTTCTCGTCCGTGGCATCGCTGAAGGGGACGCGCGCCGATGCCGCGCTCTACTGGAAGGCATACGCGCTCGACAAACTAGGGCAAAAAGCAGAAGCGCTTGCGACCGCTGCCGAATTGATCAAGAGCTACCCGACCAGCCGCTGGATGAACGATATGCGTGCGCTCGAAATCCAGGTTCGTCAGAGCGTTGGTCAGGCCGTGCGGCCCGAGGCCGAATCGGACGAGGAGTTGAAGCTGCTCGCCATTCAGGGATTGCAGCACTCGGATCCCGAGCAGGCAATCCCGATGCTCGAAAGAATCCTGCAGGGACCGCAGTCCCCGCGTTTGAAGGAGCGAGCGTTGTTTGTCCTCGCTCAGAGCAATTCGCCACGCGCGCGCCAGGTGCTGGCCGGCGTGGCGAAGGGCGCCGGCAATCCCGATTTGCAGCGCCGTGCCATTCAATACCTCGGCGTCAACGGCACGCGCGAAAACCGCGAGCTGCTGGCCGAAATCTACGCGGCGACATCCGATGTCGACGTGAAACGTCGGATTCTGCGCGCCTTCATGGTCGCCGGCGATCGTGCGCGCGTGCTTGCCGCCGCAACCGGCGAAAAGATGCCGGAGCTTCGCGAGGAAGCGGTTCGTCAGCTCGGTGTCATGGGCGCGCATGAGGAGCTCTGGCAGCTTTATCAGAAGGAGAGCACGCTCGAGGTCAAGAAGCAGATTCTGCAAGCGATGTTCGTCGGCGGCAATGCGACGCGGTTAATCGAGCTCGCCAATGCCGAGCCAATTCCGGAATTGCGGCGAACCGCGATTCGCAACCTCGGCTTGATCAACTCGCGACAGACCGCCGACGCGCTCGTCGGTCTCTACGCCAAGGAAAAGGACCCCGAGATCCGCAAGGCCGTGATTCAGGGACTCTTCGTTCAGAACAACGCCGAACAGCTCGTCGCGATCGCGCGCAAGGAAACAGATCCCGAAATGCGGAAGGAAATCGTCCGGCGGCTCTCCACCATGAACCGCTCGAAAGTCGCGATGGACTATCTGATGGAGATTCTCAACAAATGATTCGCACCCTGTCGGCATTGGCGGTCATCGTGCTCTCGGCGGCAGCTGCGTTTGCGCAGCAGCCGCGGATCGCAAACGGGCAGATTCAGCCGCAACCGCTGACGGGATCGCTCGATGCGGCGATGCGAGCGATTGCGTCAAAGGGATCGGACCCCGTTTGGATCGGTTATGCAGTTCCCGCCGCGAATCCTGACAGCCAGATGTGCTGCTGGAACGATGGAGGTACAACCGCCTGCAACCTCGAGCCGGGCGCAGCGAACACGACCAATCTCACGACCAGCGCCGGCCCGCTTCGTCTCGATTCGGGTGACGTGTTCTTTGTGCTGTATCGCTTCGAGCAGGGGCAGGTCACTCGCATCCGGTCGTTTTCAGAGGCGTGTCCGCTGGATGCGGGCGGCCGAACGATCCAGTGGCTGACTGGTGTCAAGCCGGCCGAAAGCGTAGGGCTGCTCAATGCGTATGCGACCGCGCAGCCGAGAAAGCCGGCAGACGCGGCCTTGTCGGCGCTTTCCCAGCATGCTGGTCCCGAAGCGATTGACACGCTCGTAAAGCTCGCGCGCAGCGCCGACAGCAGTCATGTGCGAGGGCAAGCGCTCTTCTGGCTGGCTCAGCGCGCCGGTCAAAAGGCAGTCGGAGCAATTACCGAGGCAATCGAGCGCGACCCGGAAACCGACGTGAAACGCCGTGCCGTGTTCGCGTTGAGCCAGTTGCCGAAGGATGAGGGCGTGCCGCTTCTCATTAGCGTCGCGCGCACGAATGCGAATCCCGCTGTGCGCAAGCAAGCGATCTTCTGGCTTGGACAGTCGAAGGATCCGCGCGCGTTGAAGTTTTTCGAGGAGATTCTTTTCAAGTAATCGGCATACCTAAAGCGGCGCGGCTAAGTACATTCAATGCCTAGCCGCGCACCTGCCCGGCCCGCAATGCGCGGACTTTGCGCGTTGGGGTGGCGTTAGGTCTACTGCGAAGACGTGGGTGCCTTTGTTTGCTGCGTCTTCGGCTCCGTTCCCCACCAGAACTGCTTGGGCAGCTGAGGAACGCAATCGTTTTGCCGTCGGGCGAATACACGGGCTGGCTCTCGAATGACAGCCCGCCGATGATGCGCGTCGCCGTGCGCTTCAATCGGCAGCGTATAGAGATCGCCAAGCAAGTCGAACACGATCGTCTTTCCATCCGGCGAGACGTCCAACGAGGCCCATGTCACTTGGTTGGTGTCGAATTCGAGCGTCTCGGCCGTCTCGAGGACGAGTCCCTCGCTTTCCGGTGCTGATTCGGACTGCGGTTCTTGCGAACGAACGTCGGCGAAGCCCAGCACCGCCACGACCGCCGCCGCGAGCAACCGGATGGCTTCATAACTCCTCCTGAGTGGCGCTGATTTTACTTAGAATGGACCACCATGAAAGCCATGACCGCGACGACGATGTCCCTCGTACTCGCCTGTGCCGCGGCATTGTCCGCGCAAACGCCAGCACCGCAAGGCCGCGGACAGGGGCGCGGTCCGCTCACGCCCGAGCAGCAGGAACAGCAGCGCGCGCGCGAAGCCGCATCGGGTCCGGACGCGCCGCGGCCGATCGACGCGCTCGATACGGTCTGGATTGAAGAGCAGTCGTGGATGGAAACACGTGACGCCATCCGCGCCGGCAAGACTATTGCCATCATCGGCAGCGGCGGCAACGAGCAGAACGGCCCGTATGAGCCGAACGGGAAACACAATTACGTGCTGCGGACGACGTGCGAGGCGATTGCACGCAAACTGGGCAATGCGTTGTGCGCACCCATCGTGACGCTCGAGCCAGGCAACCCTGAGCGGCCGGGGCTGACACCTGGAAGCGTGTTCATCACACAGGCGACTTTCAACGCCATTCTCACGGATATGGCGACGAGCCTCAAGTCGATGGGGTTCAAAGATATCGTGATGATCGCCGACAGCGGCGGAAATGTTACTGGCATGCGCGATGTGGCAACCGCGCTCAACGCAAAGTGGCAGGGCACGCCTGCGCGCGCGTACTACATCACGGAGTACTACGAAGAAGATACGTGGAGTTACAAGTATCTCAAGACGCTCGGCATCGTTCAGAAGCCCGATGTGCAGTCGGCCACCAGATGGGACATTCACGACGACTACCATTACGAGGCGCTCGTCGCAGTGGTGGACCCGAAGTTGGTGCGCCCCGAGCAGCGTATCAATGCAAACCGGTTCAGCATTTACGGCGTTGAGATTGGATCGGTCGCCAAGCTCGTAGAGAACGGCAAGAAACTCGCGGAATACCGGGCGAAGATTACTGCGGCCGCCATTCAGAAAGCGATTGCGAGCGCGCGCGCCACGCAGCAGTGATTCGAGGGGCACGTTCATGCCCGGAACCATCAGCCGCAGGCAATTGTTCAAACGCGAGTTTCACGTGTTGCGCTGCGACGTGTCGGCGGCGATTGCGGCGGCGGATCCGATCAATCTGCTCTCCTTGGGAGCGCCGGCCGACGAATACGATCGCGAAATCGACGCGATTCTCTTTAGAATCTCGGGCGCACACTGCTCAGACGACGTGCAGACGATTGTGTATGACGAGTTCGTGCGCTTCTTCGGCGCGGAGACGGCTGGCGAATGCGAGCGCTATGCCGCGCCGGCGCGCGCCATCTGGCATGCAGTGCTGAAATCGCGCGCGAAATAGGTGCTTGCGGAGCATTTGATGCGTGCGGCCGTCCCCGCGTAAACTGGTCGGAGCGTCGTTGAGTCAAAAACCTACAGAATTGCGGTTGTCTCTTGCGCCACAGCGGCGATTCGAGGCGATCGACGTCACTACACGGATTAGGGAAGAAGCCGGCGACATCCTGAGTCGCCACAAGCAAACCCTCTATTGCTCCTTCCATACCACTGCGGGGTACCTCGATCAGAGCCTCTCCGTTCGCCTGCATAACAGCCAGGACCTTCTCTCCAAGTTCTTTCGCGCGTTCCATGCCCTGTTTCCTCAAGGCGGCGAGTATCGCCACGACCGGATGGAGCTGCGCACGGAACTGAGCGACGAACAGAAGGAAGTGGAGCCACGCAATGCCGACTCGCACCTGACTTACATCGGCGCAGGACTGCGCAATTGCGTCACCTACCGCACTCGGCCGAACACGCCGGTGTACTTTGTTGAACTCGATGGGATGACCCAGGCGATGCGGCGCAAGCGTACCACCGCGGTCCTTGCCTACGACCACGAACGCGTGGTCTCGCGTGTTTGCCTGAGCGTTCCCGTTTCGAAGCATCCAGTCGATTCGATCAACCTTGCGGATCCTCGCTTCGGTCTGCTCGAGAATGTCAATCATCTCCTGCGGCAAAGCGGCCTGCGCCATGGCCGCGTCGACATCGTGATCGATCCGGCGGAGCGTAACGTCGGCCTCACGGTCAACGAGTACGAAACCTTGCTGATGCAGAACGATCTGGCGGAGGTGCTCCGCGATCCTCTGCGATTTGCAAAAATCAAGGGTCGGAACGCGCTGCATGATCCGCTCGCGATTCCCGGCAAGACGCTTAGCTACGCACGCTACGACGTGGTTCATCTCATGAACTCGCTGATGGAGGCGCTGCGCCTTGATCAATCGTCCGTCGAGCGATTGTTCGCGAAAGTGATGTCCGTGCCGGCCCGGAGGTTCCTCCGTTCCCGTCGCGTGAGCTTCCTCGCGTCGTCGGAGGCAGAAGGGCCCCGCCTGGTCCGAGGCACTTACCAGAGCCCGATTCTCGTGCAGTGGCAGCCCGCTGAACGCCAGGAACGGCGTGTCGACCTCGTTCTCGTCGAACTCTCCTGATCCGGTGTGAGGCAGCCGCGGACCTTTGCGGTCCACGTGTAATCGCGCGGCGCCAAGTCGCAGTAAGCTTTCGCGAGACATGCTGAGAGACTTACGCGCGCTCGCCAGCTGGATCGATCCCGCGGATCGAATCCGATGGCTGCTGCTCGCGCCGATCGTCTCGGTCGCGGCTGTCTTCGAAGCCTTGGCCGCCCTCGCGGTGTTCGGCTTGCTCCGCGTGATCGTGGAACCGGCGCGGATCGAGACGATGCCGGTTGTGTCGGATCTCTGGCAACGCTGGCCCGACAACGACGTGCGCAGCCTGCTTGCGGCGCTCACCTTGGCGGTGGCGCTGTTCTATATCTGGCGTGCGGCGTTCCTCATCTGGACGGAATGGCTCAAGGAATCGATCGTTCATCGTTCTGGCGCGCGGGCGGCCGAACGCCTCTTCTCCCGATACCTCGCGGCCGATTACGCATTTCATCTCCGACGCCGATCGTCTTCGTTGATTGAAGAAGTGTCGCGATCGACCGATGCCGCCTTTCAATTGATTGCCGCTTCGACGGTGAACATCTTCGCCGAGATTGCGACGCTCGCCGCGCTGGTCGCGGTGCTGATGGTGACCGCGCCAGCTCGCACGCTCATCGCGGTAGCGATCGTGCTCGTCGTCGTTGCGGTTCCAGTAGTGGCAAGTCGGCGGATTTGGATTCGATGGGGTGAGCGCGGTAAGAAGTTCGAGGAGCAGCAGCTTCATGTGCTGCAGCAAAGCCTCGGCGCTGTGAAGGAAGTGAAGATTGCCGGACGCGAGTCGTTTTTCGAAAGCCGCCTGCGTGCTGCGCGTCGAGCGCTAGCCCATGTCCGGCATCAGCGCGCGTCCACCGGCAGTGCGCTCCGACTGGGCGTCGAAAGTGTGCTGATTGTTTCGCTGCTGATGGTCGTGCTGCTCGTCACGCTACGCGGCGATTCCGGCGCCGAGACTGTTTCGGTGCTCGCGGTGTTCGCATATGCCGGGTTCCGCGCGGTGCCCTCGGCGAATCGCATTATGCTCAACGCGGGTTATGTACGCGAGGGACAGCCGTTCGCACGCGCTGTGGCGGCGGACTTCGACGCCCTTGCCGGTGCCGTACGGCGCCCACATGGACCTGAGCCGGCGATTGACTTCCGCCAGTCACTGGCGTGTGAGCACGTGAGTTTCGCCTATGCGGAGGGATCGCGCCCCGCGCTGCGCGACATCAATCTATTGATACGCCGCGGTGAGTCGGTCGGTATCGTCGGTCCCACTGGCGCGGGAAAGAGCACGCTGGTGGACGTGCTGCTGGGGCTGCTCACGCCGACGTCCGGTCGCGTCTTGCTCGACGGCGAAGATCTCGCCGGATACGAACGGGCGTGGCAGCGTCAAATCGGGTACGTGCCGCAAGGTCCCTATCTGCTCGACGATACACTGCGGCGCAATATCGCGTTCGGAGTGCCCGACAGTGTGATCGACGAACAGCGCCTCGCGCGTGCATGTGCGCAGGCCCAGCTCGATGACTTCGTTCGTCAACTGCCTGCCGGCCTCGAGACCGTAATCGGTGAGGATGGCGTGCGTTTATCCGGCGGACAGCGGCAACGCGTCGCGATTGCGCGCGCGTTGTACCACGATCCACCGGTGCTGGTGTTCGACGAGGCGACTGCCGCTCTCGACAATCAGACCGAACGCGAGGTAACTCGCGCCATCGCCGCGCTGCACGGCGACCGCACGCTGATTGTGATTGCACACCGGCTCTCGACCGTTGAAGCGTGTGACCGGTTGATCTTTCTGCAGGACGGCAGAATCGCTGCTATCGGCCGCTACCACGACCTGCTGCGCAATCCCGGCTTTCGCGCGATGGCAACCGGCTGAAATTCGCAGCAATGTCGCCGAACTCGCGCACGAAGCGTTCGCTCGAGAACCGCTCCGCATGACAACGCAGCCTGGCGCTGAACTCCTCCTGAAGCGCGGGTCTCGACGTGACATGGCGGATGCGCTCCACCGCATCGTCTGCGGTTCGCCATTTCAGCTCCGCGATATCGCCGACCGCTTCGACCTGCCCGCCGCTGTCATGGACAAAGACCACACATCCCGCCCTCGCCATTGCGGCAACCGCCATGCCGAAGTGTTCGCGCTCCATCGCGTGCACACCATAACGAGAGGAGCAGAGCAGGGCCAGCAGGTGCTCTTGTGAAACGTCTTCCTCGACCGTGACCCAGTCGGCGAAACGTTGTGCGAGTGACATGATGCGTCGGCGGTAGTGACGGTGCACAGGCGACCCAATGATGTGCAGACGCGCCGTCGGCAAAAAACTGCGGACACGTTCGACGATCGCGATGGCGAGCTCGAATCGCTTTGTTTCATCGAATCGCCCGATGCACAGAAACGTATCATTGCGCTGAGGCCACGGCCTGCCACACCCAGGATTGACAACTGGCGGATAGAGCACGCGCGCGGCGAGACCTTGCTCAGCACGCAGCGCCTTCGCGGTCCAGTCGGAGTTCGCCAGTGTTTCATTGACGCGGGCCGATTCGAACGAATGCCCCGATATTGCGTCGCAGAGGCCGTAATATGCACGCATCACCGCATGCCAGCGCCGCGGCTCCGGCCGAAAGGCGATGGGATAATGCACATACTGCAACCCGCGCCTTCCGAATGCAGCGTAATTGTCGGCCGTCAGCAGCAAATCGAAATCGCCCGCAAGCTGGCGCGCCGATCGAAACAACACCGCCATGCGCAGCCGACTGAGGCGAAGGGGCAACGCGTCAACGATTCGCGTCAATGCTGGAGGATGGAGTTGGGCGATCCGTGCGTGGCGGAGCGAGGTGCCATAAAAGCGATCGACCGCGTTTGCATCCCATGGTCGCGAGGTCAGTGTGGCAACATCATGAGCACCAGTCAATGCCTGCAGCATCCACGCGGCAACCGCATTGCCGCCGCCCGGCGGGTTCACCGACTCCTGCACCAGCAGAACGCGCACTATTCTCTGAAGGTCGCAACGATCGAGCGGACCTCCTCCATGAACCGATCGGTGCCAAACAGCCTCGATCGCATCGCCAGATGTTCTCGTAACCGAGTCTGTTCGGGTGCGCTGGACACCACGGCAAGAATTTTTTCGGCCGCTTCGTCCTCGCCGTCGTAGAGCAACGCCGGCTCATCGCCGACGATCTCGACCTGTCCGCCGCCACGCGGAACCCACACAATCGCGCCAGCGCGCGCCAGTTCCGCGGGCGCCATGCCGAAGTGTTCCTCGCGCATCGAATGAATCCCGTAACGATAAGATGCCGAGAGCGAGCGCACCTCGTCTCGCGGCAAGTTCTCTCGAAACTGAATCCACGATCCAAGGCCGGCCGCCCGACGCTGTAGTTCGCGCTTGTAGCGGGGGGCATGTCGCTCCGACGTCCCGACAATCACAAAGGTCAAATCAGGGACGTGCTTACGAACCCGCGCAAGGATGTTCATGGCGCGCTCGTACTCTTTTTCGGGCGAGATGCGCCCGATCGCGAGGAATCCAGCGCGGCGTTCCGCCCAGGGTAGCGATGGAGCAGGATCGACCACCGGCGGATACACCGTTCGTGCGTCGATCCCCATCAGCTCTTTGACCCTGGCCGCTGTCCAGTTGGAATTTGTCAACGTCAGATTCTGTTTCATTCGCTCGAGCGAAAAACCGGCAACGCCATCGGCAAACCGATAATACGCATCGAGCAGGACACGAGATTGGTGATACCAGCGGTAGTCGACCAGCGGCCGAGGCCGAAGATACGTCGGGTAGTGCACATACTGGATGCCCCGGCGTCCATAATCGGTCTCGTTGTGCACGCCGACGATGACGTCGTAGGCATCGCTGATCCGGCGCGTGTAGCGCATGAGCAGCGCAGATCGCAGGAGCGCCGCTGGGACGGGCAGGTGATCGGGCGCCAATCTCCAACGGCGCGGCACGACGATGGTGTCGAATTCGCTCATCCGCAGTGAAGTACCGAAGAAGCGATTCACCGGCGCAACATCCACCGGCCACCACGAGAGCACGGTAACGGGATTGTGCGGCAGCAACGCTTGCAGCATCCACGCGGCAACACCGTTGCCTCCGCCGGGCGGCTGCAAAGACGGCTGCACGAGCAGCACCCGTCGCATGGTCAGTTCAACTGCGCCGTCGCGAGCGCTACGCCGGACAAGAGCAGTGTCAATCCATACAACAGCGTGACGGCACGACGAGGTGACAAACCGACCGCAAGCAGCTGGTGATGGATGTGATCCCGATCGGGTTCGAAAATTCGGCGAATCGCCGCGGCCAGCGAGACGCGCTCTCCGCCATCATGTCGGAAGAGGCGACGGCCGAGCGCGCTGATTGAATCGGCGATCGGTAACGCAAAGATCAAGAGCGGCACGCCGGCTGTGAGTGCCGTCGCGCCCTTCTGCCACCCCGTGATGGCTGTCGTCGCAAGCACGAACCCAAACAGCAGACTACCCGCGTCACCGAGGAATATAGAGGCCGGTGAAAAGTTGTAGACGAGAAAACCCAACGCTCCGCCGACTAATGCGGCCAACAGCATTGCCTCGGCAACGTGCCCGCGAGCCACGAGAATGGCGGCGCATGTCGCGCCGGAAATCACCGACACGCCAGCTGCGAGACCGTCGATGCCATCGATCAAGTTGAATGCGTTCGTCAGCCCGACGACCCATAAAAGCGTCAGCGGCCACGACCAAAACCCAAGTTGCCACGTCTGACCACCGATAGTGATCCGCTCGATCAGCAGACCCGATTGCATGACGACGACAGCCGCGAGGGCTTGCACGAGCAATTTTGGCCACGGGCGCAGCGACAGCACGTCATCTACCAGCCCGACCGAAAAAACCAGTGCTCCACCAACAAGGATTGGCGTGAGCCGACTGAACACGTCCCGCACAGAGCCGGCCGAACTGCTCATCAGCGGAACGGTCAGCAGCGTGAGCAGGGCGGCGCTGGCCACGGCCACCCCGCCGAGACGCGGGACGGATGCCAAATGAACCTTCCGGCCGCCTGGCGCGTCTACAAGCCCGAGCGCGCTGGACGCCGTGCTGACGAGCGGCGTCAGCAGCAGACCAAGAGCCGTACCGGCAACGACGAGCGTCAAATACAGGGTCATCGAAGCGAGGGCGCCTAACTCCCATGCGAACTGCGGTCGTTGTCCTCGGAGATCTCGGCCGAAGCCCGCGGATGCAGTACCACGCGTTGACGGCGGCCGTCAACGGCGCTGACGTCGATCTCGTCGGCTTGGAAGGAGCGCCCGTTCATGCGGCATTGACCGCCGAGCCGCGCCTTCACTCGCATCGACTGACCGACCGTGCGTTTAGAGATCGGGCACGCGGCGGCGCGCGGCGTTTTGTGTTTCTTTCCGCGGCACGAGCCTCGCTGCACGCGGCGCGACTTCTCGCTGCGCTTCTGAGGCTGCCGAAACCCGACGTCATTCTGGTTCAGAACCCTCCCGCCGTGCCGACGCTCGCGATTGCATGGACAGTCGCCCGGCTGCGCCGCGCCAAGCTCGTCATCGACTGGCACAACCTCTCACACAGTATCCTCGCAGTCCGCCTTGGCAGCGATCACCGGGCGGTGCGCGCGCTGGCACGCAGTGAGGCGCGCTGGGGTCGTCGCGCTGACGCCCACCTCGCGGTTTCGGCGGCGTTGGCCGAATGGCTGCAACGCGAATGGCATATATCGGCAACAGTCCTGTACGACCGCCCTCCAGCTTCTTTCGCGAAACCTGATCTGGCGGCGTGCAACGGCCTCTGGCAGCGCCTCGCGCGCGAGCTCAATCTCGGGCCGCGACGGCTGCCGCTGGTTGTCTGCCCGACAAGCTGGACGCCCGATGAAGACTTCGATCTGTTGCTGGAAGCCCTCGAGCGCACCGAGCGAAAACTGCTCGAGGCAGGCAACGCTTCAGAGATCCCGTCCGTGTGTGTCCTGATGACGGGCCGCGGCATGCTTCGGGCAGAATTCGAAGCACGTCTCGAACGCCGGCATCTCAAGCGTGTGGTGGTTCGAACCACATGGCTCGAACCGGCCGATTATCCGGTGCTCGTCGGAATGGCGGACGCGGGGCTGTGTTTGCACCAGTCATCATCCGGCCTCGATTTACCGATGAAGCTTGCCGATTTCCGCGGCGTGAACGTTCCGGTATGCGCGTTTGACTACGCTCCGGTCGTGGCCGAAGTGCTTAGACCGGGCAAAGAAGGCGTGACGTTTCATGAGCCCGGAGAACTGAGCACGATTCTCTTCGCTCTTGCCACTGCGGACCTCGCACGCGTGCCGAGCTTTGCGGCGTCGCGTGCATGGCTGCCGGCACATCCCGCCGAGCGATGGGAACCGCAGTGGAATGAGAAGGCGCGACCTATCCTGTTCCCGGCGCTCGCTTGAGTCGATGGCGCGAACGGTGCAAAGAATGCTCGAACAGCGCCACGCTAACTGTCGTGCAGAGCGTGCGACGGGTCGATCGTTGAGGCTCGCCATGCGGGAACGATCGCTGCAAGCGCGGCGGATCGATCTCCTGAACAGCACTACGGATCGCGTCGGCGAGAGGTGCCGGAGGAGCGCCTCCTCGGTCACGTCTTCTATCCAGCGCGCGATCGCGTAGCCGTGCATCGGCCCACGCGTCAATGTCTTGAGCACCAGTGATTCGAGCGTGCCAGGAAGGTAATCGGGCTGGATCTCTCGGCATTCGATACCTCGACTATCGATACCTCGATAGTCTCTAGGCATTAACGGTCCGGTTCGCAAAAAGTTCGAAAGTACAATGCACATTTGCTTATGGTGCCGATTACGCAAATCGCTGACCGCCTTGGCATTTCACACGATCTTCTGGAACATTACGGCAAATACACCGCGAAAGTCCGATTGGAACTGCTCGAACGCAACCCCGAGCGCCGTGGCAAGCTGGTGCTTATCACGGGTATAACCCCGACAACCAGCGGCGAAGGCAAAACCGTGACGACCATTGGCCTGACCCAAGGATTGGTGAAGCGCGGGTACACCGCCGTCGCCACGCTTCGCGAGCCGTCGCTGGGGCCGGTCTTCGGTCTGAAAGGGGGTGCGACCGGCGGCGGCCGCGCATCGCTTGTCCCGCTCGACAAGATCAATCTCCACTTCAACGGCGATTTTCACGCCATTACGTCCGCCCACAATCTCCTTGCCGCGCTCATCGACTCGCATCTGCATTTCGGAAACCAGTTGGCAATCGATGCGAACGAAGTCTGGTGGTCGCGCGCGATGGATATGAACGATCGCGCGCTGCGTCAGATTGCAACCGGGCTCGGCGGACGGACGAACGGCCCTCCTCGCGAAACCGGCTTCGTGATTACCGGCGCATCGGAAATCATGGCGATTCTCGCGCTGTCGGAGAGCCGCGCCGATCTTCGCCGCCGTCTCGCCGACATCGTGGTCGGCTTCACCTATTCTGGGCAGCCCGTTCGCGCTGTGGATCTCAAATGCGTCGGATCGATGATGCTGTTGTTGAACGAAGCGATCATGCCCAATCTGGTGCAGACGACAGAGGGGGCGCCGGCGCTCGTCCATTGCGGTCCGTTTGCCAACATCGCGCATGGCACGAGCAGCGTCATCGCGCAACGCATGGGCCTCCACCTTGTCGATTACGTTGTTAATGAAACGGGTTTTGCCGCCGATCTCGGTGCCGAAAAGTTCTTCGACATCGTCATGCCCGCGTCCGGGCACGTGCCATCTGTTGCCGTGGTGATCGTGACGCTCAAAGCGTTACGTGCTCAGGGCGGTTCGGTCGCTGCGAATGGGCCAGTCCAGGGTGGGTTCCCCAATCTCGAGCGACATCTCGGCAACCTCAAACAATGGGGGGTGCCGGCGGTAGTGGCACTGAACCGCTTTCCGTCTGACGCAGATTCCGATCTCGAGGCCGTCCGTGCTTTTTGCGCGAGCAGAGGAGTCGAGGCGGCCATCAGCGACGGCTACGCAAAAGGTGGCGACGGCATGACCTTGCTCGCTGACAAGGTCGTCGAGGCGACTCGGAACAGTAAACACAATGCAGTGCGATCTCTGTACGAGCGCTATGCAACGTTCGATGAGAAATTGACGGCTATTGCGACCAGAGTGTACGGCGCCGAACGTGTGTCGATCAAGCCTGCAGCCCGGTCGCGGCTCCAGCAATTCACTGCGCTGGGCTATGGATCGTTGCCAGTCTGCGTGGCAAAGACTCAGTATTCGTTCTCTGATGATGCGAAGCTGCTCGGAGCGCCCAGCGGCTGGACGCTCAACATTACCGATGCCACGCTGTCCGCGGGTGCCGGGTTTGTCGTGGCGATCGCTGGAAGCATGATGCTGATGCCCGGACTCGGCAAAACGCCGCAGGCACATAAGCTCGATGTCGACGATCAGGGCCATGCCGTTGGGATGGAGTATTGAGCGACTATAATCCGCGAATACGCGTGGAGTATCTGATCAAGCAGTACCCGCTCGACAGCGGTGCACTCGAAATCCAGTACATCGAGGAATTCTTTGGAGAGTTTCCGCGGCGCAAGACCGCCGCAGAAATTATCGAGCGCCTTCGCGACCGCGAGTCGCTGATTCTCATGGCCGAAGCGCCGCTGCCTGATGATCCAGGCACGCTCGTCCCTGTCTCGTACAAAGTCGTGCACGCGATAAAACCGAACGAAGGCGTGCCGAAGCTCCGCGATTTGGTGCAGCGCCTTCAGGGTGCGATCAAATTCGAGGGCCGGCGCATCTTGTATTCATGGATTGGGGCGACCCGCCGCGATTGGCGTGGGCAGGGACACTTCCGCGCGCTCACCGAGGAATCCGAGGCCTGGGCTATCGCCTGCGGCTTCCACGAGATCGTGGTCAAGACAAAGAACCGGTATCACGACATGCGGAGTGTTCTCGACGCCTTGCAGTTCAACGTGGTCAAGTATGAGCGCAGTGTGATCGACAACCTCGAATCGAAAGTGTATTTGAGCAAAATGCTGAAGCCCGAAACCGTCGCCGGACACCGCAGTGTCCGAACTGTCGTCCACGCCGACTAGAGTTTGGGATGGCGTAAATGCCAATCGGTCGCCCCTTCGAACGCGGCGGCGACCCTCAATACACCTGCTTCGTCCCACAACCGGCCGGTGACCATCAGCGCGACAGGCATGTTGTCAACGAATCCGGCCGGCACCACCATTGCCGGGTGTCCAGTGAGATTTGTCATCGTCACGCGTTCGCTGGGAATGGCGACGCGGCGCAGCTGCTCGATGTTGTCTCGGTTACGCGCGACGAGCACGCGCGCGGTCTCGCGTTCTGCTGCAGGAAGCTCGACGCCGACGATCTGCTGCGCGACGGCGAGCGCATCAGAGGTAACTGCGTCGGTCGTCGCCGGAGTTTGCGATGGCGCGAGCGCCGGCGCGGCGACTGTAGCGGCGACAGCGGCGGGCAACGTCTTGAGAAATGAACGGCGTGAGCTCGAGCCGCGACGGGAAGCTGACATGGCGTAGCAGTATACCGGCGGGTCACGCGCGGCGTTATTGGGTCAGCTTCAGAAGGCTCTCGACCGTGCTCCGTAACAACCGCCGGATCGCGTCTGGATTGTCATTCGACGCAGATGTCTTCAACATGACGAGGCCGGCCGCCGCCTTCTCGCGCACTTCGGAATCAGAATCGCTTAACGCGATCTCGAGAGCGACAGCGGCCTGGCGGCTGCCGGAGCTGCCGAGCGCGATCGCCGCTTTCTCGCGCACCTGCGAGTCCTCATCGCGGAGCGCGGCAGTCAACGGGATGATGACGCGCTCGTCGCTGCGCCAGCCAAGGCCCAGTGCGGCCTTCTCCCGCACCTGTGAGTCAGGATCCTGTAACGCCGCGATAAGTGCGGGAATGGCGCTCGGACTCGAGTCGAGAGCGAGTAAAAGCGTCGCGCGTTCGCGATCCTGCTCCGTCGCGACATTGCGAGCCGACAGAGTTTCCGCTGGCTTGATGGTGGCCGGCGCTTTCGGCACATCGGCAGCCGAGTGCGCCGCCAGTAAGCCTGACGTCGATGCAGCCATCAGAAGTGATGTGGCCCACCGGCTTATCTCGCGAGGGACGCGTACACGACCGTGCGCGAGGATCGCCACAATTCTGTGCTCGAATTCGCTCTTGCTTCCGACAGCGAGAACGGCAGGCGTGGCGAACCCGCTGTCTACTTTGCGAGCGATTTCCAGGAGGTCGTTCGCGTACGCCGATGGCTGCGCCCCTCGCGCCAGTACTTCGTCATCGCACGCGCGTTCACGTTCGATGCGAAGGCGACGCGCCGCAATCCAGACCAATGGGTTGAACCAGTATGCGGCGCATGCGATTTGCGCGAGTGTTTGAACAGCGCAGTCGCGGCGACGAACATGCGCAAGCTCGTGAAGCAAGACGCTCCTCAGACGAGCCGGGCTCCAGGCGACTGCGGCCGTCGGCAGAACAATCTTCGGGTTAAGGATACCGGTTATGAACGGGCCTTGCGGCGAGTCGAGCATGCGCACCGAAACGCGACGCCGAAGCCCGAGATCGCTCGCGAGTCGGTCCAGCGTGTGCTGCGTCGCGTCATTCGCAGGGCGCGAGCGACAGACCAGGCGCCGCGCAGCCCGATGAGTCCAGCCAACTGCGAACAACGTAGTCAGGCTGCCGAGTAACCACAGTATGCCTAAGACGCCGGCTGCGCGGAGCTTGCCAAACATGCGCGCGTCGATAGTGCCGGCGCTCAAGGGAGCGACGGTACTCACAGTTGGTGTCCTCGGATGGCTCACCGCGTCCGCACGTTGCGATATCGTGAGTGTCTGGTGCAGTGCCGGCACCTTGGGGAGGATAGGAATCTTAGGCACTATCGCCGAGGCGAGCGGGGCAGCCAGCACCGCAACAATCGTGCAATGCCATACCAGATGCCGAGTGGCTGCTGTCGCGCGGGTCAGCAGCCGCGTAACGACCCACGCGAACGCCAGGAGCAGCGACGTGCGTACGACCAGCTCGATCATCTTCCCTCTTTGTGCGCTTTCTCGATAAGCTCGCGCAAACGCTCGAACTCCGCGTCGGACAGTTTTGATTGATCAATAAGCGCAGCCGCGGCTTGCGCGGCGGACCCATCGAAAAACGTTCGTACCAGGCTGCGCAACGCCGACCGCCGCGCGCGGTCCCGCGGTACAACCGGCAGATACACGTACCGCGGCCCATCCTGCTGATGACGCACGTGCCCCTTCTCCTCGAGGATGCGCAGCAGCGCGCGTACTGCCGAATAGCTGGGTGGGTCCGGTAGCGCTTCAACCACTTCGCTGGCTGTCGCCTGCCCGCGTGTATAGATCACGTCCATAATCTGGCGTTCGCGGCGCGACAGGGTGTCGGTGTGAGGCATATGCTAAAAAACTAGCAACCATTCGGACTGTAGCACGAACGGCTTGCCCGCGCACGCGGACGTGACGTACACTGGCAACTGAGATTCAGTCTCAACATCGCCTTTCCTTATGCTGCAAGCCTTCGTCATCACGTTTCGGGAGGGTCTCGAAGCCTTCCTTATCGTCGCCATCAGTCTCGCGTTCCTGCGCAAAAGCGGCCGGCGTCAATTGATTCCGGCCATCCACTGGGGCATTGCGGTCTCGGTCGGCCTCAGTGTGTTCGCCGGTTATTTGTTCTCGCGCGCGGCGAGCCAGGCGCTTTGGGAAGGCGTGCTCGCCCTGGTTGCCGCCGTTTCAGTCGCCTCGCTCACCATCCATATGTGGCGGACGGCACGTCGCATCAAAGGCGAAATCGAAGGCCAACTGCAACACTCGACCTCACGGCAAGGCACCGCCGCCTGGTTGGGCGTGTTTCTCTTCACGCTGCTGATGATTTCTCGCGAAGGCATGGAGACGGCGCTGCTGATGGGGACGTTGCTGTTCCAGGTCCGCGCCGCCGACGTGACTGCGGGTGCGCTGGCTGGTGTCGCAGTGGCCGCCGGTGTCGCCTGGCTTTGGTCGAAATATGGACATCGCGTGAACCTCGGCCTCTTTTTTCAGGTTACGGCGGTGTTCTTGCTGATTTTCGTCGTTCAGCTCCTGATCTATGGCTTCCACGAACTCACAGAGGCCAATCTCTGGGCCGGCAGCCAGGTTCTGCACGATGCGACGGAGCCGTACGGGCCTGACGGACGGTACGGCCAATACCTCTCCTACCTGCTGATCGCCGGGCCTCTCACCTGGCTTCTCCTCTCGATGCTGAAGGGGAGCAGCAGAACTCCGACACGCGCGTAGTACTCTTGCGGCATGCCGAAGCCGCCGATACCGGCGACCTTGGTCTGGGACGGCGATCTCCGCTTCCGCGCCGCAAGCCGTACCGCTCAGTCTGTGCTTGACGGCAACGGCATGGCCGGCCCCTCGCCAGTCCAGGCGCTCGCATTCAGTCTCGCAGGGTGCATGGCGATGGATGTTGTCAGCATCCTGCAAAAGAGCCGACACCCGCCCACCACATTCGCTGTGACGTTCGTCGGTCAACGGGCAGACAGCAATCCTCATCGCTTTCTCCGCATCGAGCTCCACTTTGCCGTCCACGGCAACGTGCCGGCTGGCGCCATCGAGCGTGCGATCGAGCTTTCGCGCGACAAATACTGTTCCGTATGGCACTCGATGCGACAGGACATCGAGTTGGTGACGACCTTCGAGGTCCGGCCCTGAACGCGCGCGCCGTCGCACCTTCACGGCTCCTCTACCTCGATTGGCTGCGTGGTGTCGCCGTGCTTGCGATGGTGCACGCGCACATTCTCGATTCGTGGACTCAGGCCACCGACCGGACGACGCGCCCGTATTACTCGCTGCAATGGATCGGAGGTGTCGCTTCGGCGTTGTTCCTGTTTCTTGCCGGCGTTGCCATGGCCATGTCCGCGGGCTCCAAAGCGCGCCACGCCGGGAGTATTCAAGTCGGCGCGCAGGCGGCGCGCCGTCGTGGATGGGAGATCTTTCTGCTCGCGTTCGTGTTCCGTCTTCAGCAGGAGATTCTCGGCTTTGGCCCGCTCCAGACATTGCTGAAGGTCGACATGCTCAACATCATGGGTGTGGCGCTGGTCGCCGCCTCCGCCATATGGCAAGCCACATCGCACCCGCGATTGCGAGCGGCGATATTTCTTGCCATCACCGCTGCCATCACTATCCTTACGCCCTTAGTGCGAGCGGTGTCGTGGTTGGCGCCGCTTCCCGACCCGCTCGAAGCGTATCTGCGTCCCGCCGGCAACTATGCCGCCTTCCCGCTGTTCCCATG